>RGVZ01000001.1 GCA_010029825.1 bacterium
AGATACGGACCTGATGTCGAGAAATTTATTTCTTTGCGGTCAGCGTCTCAAGGGAAAGTCCTGCGGACTTCCAGCCCTTCAGGCCGCCTTTGAAATGCTTGATGTTGGTGTAGCCGGCCTTGGTGGCAGCCTCAGCCGCGTCTTCCCATGCCGAGCACATCGGGCCGCCGCAGTAGGCGACGATCAGAGCGTTCTTGTCGGCCGGCAGGAGTTTGGCGAATTCCTTCTCGCTCTTGGCAAAACTGACGGCACCCGGCAAATGGCCTTTGTCATAGGTCTTGGCGCTGTTGGCGTCGACCAGGAATACTGACTTGGTTTCGATGGCCTTCTTGAGGTCGTCGAGGCTGATCTCAACGTGCGTGGCGTCCGCCTTTTTGGCAGCCTGATGATTTTCGTGTTTCTCTTCGCCTTTCTTCTCGTGGCTCTCATGGTGATCTGCGAAAGCGGCATTGCTGCCGGCAACGAACAGGGCGACAGCGACAGTCGCGAGTTTGACAAATGCGAGACGAATCATGATTGAGCTCCTTGTTGTACGCATTGCACTATAATTCCGTCAGCATAAGACGCTAACATGTCATCGGTCTGATGTGGAGAGCATAAGAATGGAATTCCTGACTGGCCCGAATGTGATCCTTGCCCTGAAAGTTGCCGTGGGGCTGGTGACCGTATTGTTGGCGTTCGCCGTATGGGCTGCCTGGAAGAAGAATTATCGCCTGCACGGCCGCATCAACATGGCCTTCTTCGCCTTGACCATGACGGCTGTTGTGTTGTTCGAACTGGTGATCCGGGTGATCAAGCCGGGAATTTATGATTACCTTCGCGCGGATCCGGAAGTGTTTCAGCGACTGCGCGTTCATTTGAGTTTCGCGATTCCGTCTGCCCTTTTGATGCCGTTGATGTTGTGGACGGGGATGAAACGGCGCCGGACGCACCGGAAACTGACGGTGGTGTTCGCATTTTTCTGGATCCTGACGTTTGTCACGGGGATTTTCTTCCTGCCGCACAAGGCATCGGCTCAGGTCCTTGAGTCGGCGTATTTCCATGCGGGCGGACGTAAAGTCGAGATCGGCTTTCGCGATTCAATCCGTGAAATCCTGCGCGGCAATCCGGAATTCATCCATGTTTCGGTGGGCACGGTGCCGGCGCGCATGGCGCGCGTGATGGTCGTGGCGGCGGCGGACGGGGTCGCGGTCGCAAGGCTGCGTGACTCGGTCGCCGTGAAGAACGGCTTTGACCGGTTTCTGGACAGGCCGTTTTTAGGGGACGTGGTGGTCGCGCGGTTTGATCATCCGATCGAGGCCTTGCAGGCAGCCAATGAACTGGTCGAGGACGGCAGCGCGCGATTCGCGCATCCTGATATGGAATACGAGGTCGAGGCTCGCGGATTTTTCGCGTCCCGGCAAGAGCCGTTGATGGCGCGGCAGTGGCACTTGGAGTCCAACGGGACGATGGATGCCTGGGGGATTGCCGGGGCGCGTCGGCTGGTCCCGCGGGAAACGGTGGTAGCGGTGCTTGATCTTGGTTTCGAGGTGACGCATCCGGACCTTGACAGCGCGTGGTTGGAAAATGCGGGTGAAATCCCGGGCAACAAGAAGGACGATGATGGCAACGGGCTCGTAGATGACGTCGCCGGGTGGAATTTCTCGACCAATGGCAACAACCTGCTTTACGGGGCGTCGAACAAGCACGGGACCGCGACGGCGGGCATCATCGGCGCGCGGGTCAACGGACTCGGTGTCGCTGGCGGATGTCCGTGGTGCCGCGTTTTGCCGGTCGTGGTGGACAACTCGGCCGTGAACCAGGCGGCGGCCTTCCGTTACGCGCACCAGCGCGGGGCGCGGATTTTCTCAAACAGTTGGGGATACCGGCTGGATGCTCCGGTCACTGATGTGGTTGTTGACGCGATTCGCGATGTGGCCCGTGACTCCGTCGTGGTCTTCGCGATGAGCAACGTGAACATCAATGACTGTCGCGCCGGGAATTCCGATATTTCGTCTCTGGACGATGTTGTCGCGGTCAGTTCGGTGACAAAGGCGGGCATCAAGGTGGAAGACAGTGGATTCGGGCCTTGCATGGAACTGGTGGCGCCGTCGAAAGGCGGTCCATCGGACAAGGCCAATCCGGGTATTGTGACGACGGACCGCGTCGGAAGCGCGGGTTACAACAATGGCAACGACCCCGCGAATCTCGACGACGCGGATTTCACAAACTCATTCTGGGGGACGTCGGCTGCGGCGCCACAAGTGGCAGCCGCGGCGGGTGTCCTCAGCAGTCTTGTCCCTGGCGCGGGCGCATCGGACATCAAGGCGGCGATGCTCGCGACGGCACGTAAAACAGGTGGCACGGACGCGGTATGGGACGATCGGGGATTCAGCCAAAAATACGGATACGGTCTGGTTGATGCTGGTGCCGCGTTGCGAAAATTGCTGGGTGATCGTGACCCGGTGTCTGGCGTCAGGGCTTCGCGCGAGTTGGCAGGCCGGCGTCTTGCCAGTCCTTGAAACGCCCCATGTTCAACGTCGTATAACCAAGGTCCTTGAAGTGGTCGGCGGCAATCTTCGCGCGACGACCAGAGACGCAATAAAAGATCAGTTTTGTGTCTTTCGGCCAGGTACGGAGGGCATCCTCGTACCGGTTGCCGCGCGTCTGGATTTCTTCCATCGACAGCCATTTGGCCGGCTTCGCCATGCCATCGGTGAGGATCTCGTCTTGCTCGCGGACGTCAACGATGAAGGCTTTGTTGTCTTCAACGAGCTTGGCGGCTTCCGCCGGAGTGACGTCAAATTTCTTGTCCTCGGTCGCCGGTTTCGCGGCTCCAGAGGCAGGCGCGCGATTGCGGCCCGCCGCGAGCGTCACGGGTTGGCCGGAGGCGTTGCCACATCCCATGGCCAGCAACATGGTCTGGAAGGCGGCCAAGAAGAACAGGGAGCGCGCCCGGTCAGGCGAACGTGCCGCTCCGGGGAAGGCACGAAAATTTTTCCCAGGAACTTGGTTCATCAGATTGCCCCACAAAAAAAGCCACGTTGAACAGCGGCAATCCCCCATGTTGCATCGACGGGGGGCGCAAGTAAAGTTAAATAATTTATTTCTCCTTGAAAATCAGTCGGTTGTGACTTCCCTGGCTCAGGCCGATTCAAACGCTCCCGTACTCAGGAGGACCAACGTGCAGGCCTCGACCGTGTGGATGCCCGCGGACTCGAGGGATTTTGCCAGCGCCGGGTTTTCGGATCCGGGGTTGAAGATGACGCGAGACGGTTTCGCCGCGATGAACTGGTCTGTCAACCTTGTCGAGATGTCCGGCCCGACGTAGACGGTGATGGTGTGGATGCCCGGCGGCAATGATTTCAGGTCCGGGACGACGGCCAGGCCTTCGATCGTCTTCTGCGCGGGATTCACCGGGACGACCTGATGATTGCGCGCCATCAGCATCTTGATCGCCTTGTTCGAGTAACGTTCTGGATTCGGGGAGGCCCCGAGCACCGCGACTTTCATGTCCAATCTCCTCCGCGTCCAGTGAGGCCCGCGTTTGTTGGCCCGGTTGACGGGCACTGTGATAATATTCCGGAGATGATCCCCTCGTCACACATTTCCATCTTCTCGCAGAATTGTCCGGTCGATCATTCCGGGACGGCCCTGCAGATTTCGGGGTGGAAGTGCGACGAAGCCTCTCAGGCCCCAATCGTTTGCCTGCATGACATCGGTGAGTCCGCGGCCATTTACCGTGGCGCGATTGAATTGCTGGCTTTGAATGGCATCTCCGCTTTTGGTTTTGACATGCGCGGCCACGGGCGCGGTCGCCCCGGCGCCATCAGCGCGGGCTCAATCCGGACTCTCCAGCGTGACTTGTTGCAGGTAGTTGCCCTCGTCAAACACCAGGAGTCCGGCCTCGCGCCAGTGCTACTCGTGAACGGGCTGTCGGCCGTGTTGGCGCTGCGCCTCGCCCTGACCTACCCGAAACTGGTTTCAGGCCTGGTCCTGGTCGATCCTCCGCATCCGGCGGCGACTGCGGTGTCGCGTTTGCGTCGTGGCGCGACGCGCTTTCTTGCCGAGGTTGTTCCCGATGTGGAACTCCCGGCGAAAGTCTTGTCGGCGAAGCGGATCCTTAAACCTCATATCGCGGCGTCCATGGCTCCTGCTGCCGCGCGTGAACTGGTCGATTCCGTGGCGTCGATTCCCGACCAGCTGGCGAAGTTGTCGGGATTTTCCATCCGTTGCCTCGTCATATCGTCGAATCCCGCGACGGAAAATCTTTGGCGCGGTGAACTGGAATCGCGCACTGGTCGCGTGGATGAGTGCGAGGTCGTTGGATCGCCAGTCGGCACTGGCAGTCTGCCGGTTCACGTCATTTCCGATTGGTTGCGTCAATGAATTTCATGATCCGTTTCCGCAAACCCCGGCCCGTTCGCGATGAGGCCCTGAAATTTGAGAGCGTGAAATCCCGGGCGCGGCGGATCATGTCCCTGTACGAGGCGGCGACGGTCGCGTTGGTGTTGTTCGCGCTCGGGACCTTGTGGTTTCCCGGGCAGGAATGGAGCAACCTGACCCGCGCCCTTGTGGTGGCGCTCCTGTTCGCGTTGGTGGGGCACGTCGCTGCGTTTCGCGCGCGCCAACTGGCCGGCGAAAACCGGGACCTGTCCGCGCAGTGGCGCCTCTTGCGCGAGATGCTGGTGCCCGCCGTCCAGTCGCAAGATCCTGCTGACGTGATTTTGCGTCGTCGATTGAGCGCCGACCTTGACGCGATCATGCGCCAGCGACGCGCGCGACTGGCGTTGCCCGTAGTGTTCGCGACGCTTTTGCTCGCGGTGGATCCGCCCAGTCCGTCGCGGGGTTTTGCGCAGCTGCTAAGTGGACTTTCCGTTTGGCGTCCACACGCCGAAATCACGATCCTCAAGGGTGATCCGGAGAATCCGGACGCGTCGGCCACGCCACGCGTGGTCTCGATTTACCGTTACCGCGCTCCCGAAATCGAGTTGCTGGAAGGTAACCTGGTCGAGATCGCAGTGCGTGAGGCGGGCAGTCCGGTCATGGAGTTGCGGGACACCGCCCAGAATTTTGTGATGACAGCGAACAGTGATGGTTCCGCGTCGACCATCACTTTGACCGTGTCCCGTTCCACGGCGGTCTACTTGAACAATGACGGACGATCGATGCGCCTCGCGCGGATCAAGGTCCTTACCCTGCCCGTACCAAAAGTTTCGTTGTCCTCACCGTCTTATGCCGCGGGGGGTTCCCGCGGAGATTCCACCGCGCCTTTCGCGGACGCGTGGTTTGATGACAAGCCATTGCCACTGAGGATCGGGGTCCGGGCAGAGGCCCCGGTTGCCACGGTCAAGTTGTTGATCCGCAGCGGGAAACAGGAATCGGTGGAGAATGTCTTGAATGTTCTCTCGGATGATCGCAGGTCGATTGATACCGATTACAGCGTCACGCTGGAACCATACATCGATTCCGACCAGGCAGAGGTCACCCTGGTCGCGGTGGCGACCGACCGTGCCGTGCCGAAGCCCCTGACGGGCGCCAGCGAGCCGTTTAGGGTCCAGGTACTCAGTTCTTATGGTCGATACCGCCGCACGCTGGAAACACTGAAGCAACTCAAATCCAGCCTCGATGACGCCGCGCAGGCTGGTAAAATTTCGGCCTCCCGTTCGAGGGGCGACATGGACAAGGAAACAAAGCAGGAACTGCAGCGTTTGATGGGCCTCGCGATGCAGCAGTCAGTCGAGTCGCCATACTTTGACGCGCTGGACCGCTCCGACCTGGCGTCGTTCCAATCCAAGGTGAATACGGGCACGAATGATGCCGAGGGCGCGCATCTTCTGGATTTGTCGGCCGAACTCGGCGAATTCCTGTTCCAGCATGAATCGATTGACCAGCGCGAGCGCGACCGGGATTTTTTCGTGGCGATGCGGACGCTCTCGCGTGTGTTGCAAGTCCCCGGACCCGGCAGGGAGGCATCAGCGGCGCGCATCTTGCCGCGACTATCGCAGTTTCTTGATGAACGGCACAAATTCTGGGCTGCCCGGGTCGAGCGCCTCGGCAAGGACATGGCGCCACCGCAGTGGCCAGGTGTGCGGGACCAGAAACCATTTCACCGTGCCGTGCGCGAAATGCATCAATCGGTCCTCGACGACCATGTGGAAGCGACCCGGGAAACGCGCGGCAAGGAGGCTCTCGCGCGCATTGCCCGGTCTGTCGCGAAGTACCGGTCATGGATTGAGGAACTCGAGGCGAAAGAGGACGAGGTTCGCAAGCGTCGCGAGGCCGAACGCCAACGTGGGCTTGCCTCCGCTGAGAACGAATTACGCGAATTGCAGAGGCGTCAGGGCGAAATTTCAGGAGGCCTGGATCGCGCCCAGCAAAAAAGCGCGTCTGAGATGGAAGGCAAGTGGCCCGGATTGCGCTCCAGCCAGAACAGCAACCTCAAGGGGACAAAAGGCCTTGAAGGAAAGATCCGCGCGTTCGCCCCCGGGGCCGAAGGGCGCCTCAAGGCCGCTGTCGAGGCGATGGAGCAGACGCTGGCCAACGGCAATACCGGCAACTTCGGGGCAGCCGAGAGCAATTCGGACATGGCCGGGCGTTTGCTTCGCCAGGCCGAGCAAGCCGCCCAGAGGTCGCGCGATTCCGGACAGGACCGCGGGCGACGACGCCGGGTGAACGGAGACAACTACTACGGACAGGCGATCACGGGCGGCGATGTCGAGATCAAACGCGAATATGAGGTCGACCGGCGTTACCGCGAGGACATCCTCGATGAGGTTTCGCGGTCACGGGCGGATGATGATGACAAGGCGCTCCTTGACCGGTATACCCGCGAGATTGTCCGCTGAATTTTTTTTTGATTCGCGGCCGCGGGGGTGAAGTCCCTTGGACTTGAAGATGGTCCACGAAAAATTGATTCGCTCGATCCAGCGCTTCGCCCAGGAGGCGATGAATGCCCGGCAGGTTGCCCGGCGCCTTGAGTCCCTGTTGCCGCTGCGCCTGAAGGAAGTCGAGCGCCGTTTCCGTGGCGAAATTCCCGTGGCCGAGGCCCAGCGCAAAGCCTTGTGCGACAAGACTTATCTTGATTTTGTCGAGGAATATTCCGCCATCCACGGTGACGCGATCACTGGCCGGGTCCAGTACGAAACCCACATGATGCTTTTTGAGGCACGGCGCAGCCTGCGCAAACGCGTTTGAATCCGCGCTGGCCGTGTCTCTTGCCTCGACACGACGCAAACTTCCCTGTAAAATTGACGGGTTGAAACTCTCTTCCCATCCCGCTTCCATGGGGGTTGTCCGTGTCTGTTTTGAACGTCTTGTTCGCGATCATCGCCATCGGCGTTTTCGGTTTCTTTGGGTACAACGTGCTCAAACTCTGGCGGTGGTTCCACATCGGCGCTGCTCCCGAGGAAGTTCGCGCGGACAAGATCGCGGACCGCGTCCACGGAGTTGTTGTCGGGGGTTTCATCCAGCCCAGGATGTTCAAGGAATTCCTTCCCGGATTGATGCACGCGATCATTTTCTGGGGTTTCGTTACAGTAACGATCGGCACGCTCGAGACGTTGCTGCACGGGATCTATTCACCGTTCAGTTTCCAGTGGATTCTTGGCGATGGCGCCGTGTGGCGCTTATACCTGACGGCGCAAGATATCGCGAACTTCGCGGTCGTCATCGCGATCGTCTGGGCAATCAGCCGTCGCCTGTTCTTCGCGCCGGCGCGCTTGCGGAGTCTTGGCAAGGATTCGAAGGTCGACGCCCTGGTTGTTCTTTCGTTCATCCTCGGTCTTGTGACGACATCGCTGATTTACATGGGCGGCAAGACGTTCATGTCCCTTGATGCCGGTGGTTTGCCGGGTGAGCCGCTCACGATGTCACGCATCTTCGGGGGCACCCTGGGCAACGTGTTCGGTGTCTCGACCCCGGAAGGTTGGGAAGGTTTTTCTCATGGTTTCTGGTGGTTCCACTGCGCGATCCTGTTCACGTTCACAAGTTTCATCCCGTACTCAAAGCACCAGCATTTCGTCTGGGTTTGGCCGAATATCTTCTTCCGTTCGCTGAAGCCGCGTGGCCGTTTGCGCCCGATGGAATTCAAGGATGACGCGGAATCGTTCGGCGCCGGCAAGGTCCAGGACTTTACGTGGAAACAACTTCTTGACGGGTACACCTGCGTCGAATGTGGTCGTTGCACCTCGCAGTGTCCGGCCTCCAACACCGGCAAGCCACTGGACCCACGCCTCATCATCAAACACCTGAAAACGGCGGTGACCGAGGCCGCGACCTTGCCCCAGGACAAGCAGCGTCCCCTCATCGACGGCATTGTGACGCGTGACGAACTTTGGAGCTGCACGACTTGCGGCGCCTGCATGGAAGCCTGCCCGTTGTTTATCGAGCACATCCCGGCGATCGTCGACATGCGGCGCTACATGACATTGACCGAAGGACAATTCCCTCCGGAACTCGCCAACACGTTCAAGAATCTCGAGAACAACTTCTCGCCTTGGGCGATGAACCCGTCGACCCGCGCCGACTGGGCCAAGGGCCTCGGCGTGACGACCATGGCCGAGAAAAAGGATGTCGAGTACCTGTTCTGGGTGGGTTGCGCGGGATCTTACGACGAACGTTACAAGAAAGTATCGCGATCGATCGTGAAGATCATGCAGTCGGCAGGCGTCAGTTTCTCGATCCTCGGCACCGAGGAAAAGTGCAATGGTGACACGGCACGGCGCCTCGGCAACGAGTACCTGGCCAACGCGGCGATCGAGGAAAATGTCGGCACGATGAAGAAATACAACGTCAAGAAAGTGGTGACGGGATGTCCGCACTGCTTCAACACGATCAAGAACGAGTACCCGGACTTTGGCTTCCAGGCAGAGGTCGTACACCACTCGGAGTTGATCACGGATCTCGTCAAGTCCGGCAAGATCAAGCCTTCCGCAATCCCGGCGGAGGCCGCGAACCCTGAAATGACCTATCACGATTCGTGTTACCTCGGTCGCCACAACGAAGTTTACGAGAGTCCGCGTCAGGCTCTCGAGGCTGTTCCCAACGTCAAGTTGACCGAGATGCCGCGCAGCCGCGAGCAAGGATTCTGCTGCGGCGCGGGGGGCGGTCGCATGTGGATGGAGGAGCACCTCGGCACGCGCGTCAACAATAACCGCGCCGAGGAGGCCATCAAGACCGGAGCCAAGACCGTCGCGGTCGCATGCCCGTTCTGCATGACGATGATGACCGACGGCGTGAAGGCAAACGGCAAGGCCGACGAAGTCGCGGTCAAGGACATCTCGGAGATTATCGCGGACAGCATTTGATCCTGTTCCGCGCCGGTATCCAATAACACTTTTGTGGAAGGAGTCACGGATGACGGTCACCACAATGCGCCTTGCCCTTGTTGGCGCGCTGGCTTTGTACTCCGCGGCGGCGGACGCCAAAAGTCCCCCGCCCGGCATTCTTTACAGAAACAACCCGCAGGCAGCCGCGGACGGAGACCCTTCGTTCTTCGTCAGGAAAATGCCCAACGGGCTGGAACTGGTCATGGTCCCGTCGGCGAAGGTCCCGTTGGCGACCATCGTGATCGCTGCCAAGGCGGGCGCGATGACCGAGACGCCGGATATCAACGGCCTGACGCACCTTTGGGAACACATGTTTTTCAAGGGCAACAAGCGCCTGCCAAATCAGGAAGCCTTCATGAACCGGGTGCGCGAGCTTGGCATCATGTTCAATGGCGACACATCGTCCGAGGTTGTCCGTTATTTCTTCACGCTGCCATCGGCGTACCTCGATGAGGGTTTGCAATTCATGAGCGACGCGATCGCGACGCCATTGTTGGAACAGAACGAACTCGAGAGAGAGCGCCGTGTCGTTCTCGACGAGTACGACCGTGACGCGTCGTCGCCATCCTTTGACCGCGACAACCTGACCCGCGTCCTCACATACGGTCCCAACGATTACCGCCGGGACGCGCTCGGGAAGAGGAAAGTCGTCGAGAGCGCGACGCGCGAGCAATTGTTGCGCATCAAGTCAGAGGTTTTCACTCCGGGGAATTGCGCCCTTCTTGTCGGTGGCGATTTTGACAAGGCGACCCTGCCGTCCCTCGTCGAGAAACATTTCGGCTCGTGGGCGAATCCCCAGGGCTGGAAACCAGTATCGCGTCCTGAGATCACGGGAATCCACAAACCGGCTGACTTTGTCATGACGCGCAAGGACGTCGAGAACGCGGACGTCCAGATCACGTTTGCCGGTCCCCGCGCCCTCATCGACCAGAAAGACACGTATCCCGCTGATTTGCTCAGTCGCATGCTGGGTCACAAGAACGGCCGGTTCTACAAGAAGTTCGTGGACTCGGGCCTGACGTTGTCGGCCGGCGCGGGATACTTCACCCAGGCTGATGCCGGCGATTTCTCGATCTTCGCCTCGATGCAGCCGTCCAGGGCAAAGGAAGTCCGGGAAATGTTGTTGAAGGAGATCGCCGAGTGGCGCCGGCCGGGCTATTTCACCCAGGAGCAATTCGAGGACGCGAAACGCGGTTTCCAGATCGAGCGCAAGTTCGAGTTGAACAAGATCTCCGAGTACACGAAATCTCTGGCCTTCTGGTGGGCAATCGCCGGCCTTGATTATTACAGCGGGTACCTTGACCGTCTTCAGGCCACACACATGAGTGATGTCCAGGCATTTGTTTCGCGTTGGCTGGTGAAAAAGCCTTATGTGAGCTCAATTTTCATGTCGCCGGAATCGGCAGGCAAGGTTGGCCTGGTCGACAACTCGGCAGGCCTGGCGGAGGTCCGGAAATGAAAAAGACCCTGTTACTTTCTTTTCTGGTCGCGATTCAGTCCGCTACCGGCGGCGCCGCGAATCTCGTCAAAAAAGAATCCGTAGAGGCCCAGAAGAAGGCGACGACGAAGGTGGTTCTTGACTCAGGCGTCACCGTTATCCTGCGTCGCGTGCCTGATTCCGGAATCACCAGCATCGCCGTTGGGTTTGATTCCGGTTCCGCGAACATGCCGGCTGGTCGCCGGGTTTTGGGTGACTGGGCCATGTCCGTCATGGCGCGCGCGGCGAAAGGTTTCCCGAAGGCAAAGCTCAACGCGCTGACCGAGCGCTACTCGATCGCCATGGGGTGTGATGGCGGCATCGAATTTTCAAATTGCGCGATGACTTCTCTGAGCCCGTATTGGAGCCAGGCTTTCCCCGCCTTTGTCGCGGTGGTCAAGAATCCCACGTTCGACGCGACGGATGTGAGGATCCAGAAGGAACGGATGGTCGCTTCCTTCCAGGCGATGTCCGAGAATCCTGGGTCCTGGTCCAACGACGTTGTCAATCGTATCTACTATCCGGCCGGTCATCCCTATCGTTTGCTGCGCGACGAGGCCCTTGGCGAACTGGGCAAACTTTCACGTGACGACGTTGTCGCGTATCACAAGTCCCTCATGGCTGGACCGCCGCCCGTGATCGTTGTGGTCTCGGACATGGAGGACAACGTGGTCCTGGCAGACATCCGCAAGTCCTTTGGCTCATGGACTGGCAAGCCTCGCGACGGACTGGTGGTCGAGAACCCGGCCTTTGACCCGGCGAATATCCTGTCGATCGAGGACCGCGACATTCCGACGGCGTACATGCGTTTCAAATTTCCCGCGATTGGCGCGGCAGGCAAGGACAGTGTCGCGTCCCGCCTGGTCTTCGAGGTTTTCAACGAGGAACTCTGGGACGAGGTCCGCACGCGCAAGTCGCTCTCGTACGGGGTAGGCGCGGCGCAGGTCCAGATGCGCAAGGGAATCGGATCGATCTCCGTCTCGACTTCAAAGCCGCAGGAGACATTGGACGCGATCGCGAGTGTCATCCAGAAAATGAAAAGAAAAAGCTTCACGCAGGCGGAACTGGACCGGTTCAAGGTCGTTTTCAGCACCTCGTATTTTTTGACCCAGGAGACGCATGGCGGAATCGCGGGGGCTTTGCTCGGGACCTATAACTATTACGGATCGACCGATCCGCTGTATGACCTGCCGGCTGACCTGGAGCGTGTGACGATCGACGACGTGCAAAGAATCTCGCAAGAGCTGTTCAAGCAAATGCGTGTCGGGGTGGTGTACGCGAAGGCGAAATTCAATCCGGCCTGGGTGACGTCGTTCAACGACAAGATCAAATCAGCGAAGTAATCGCGGCCTTGATGTCGTCAGAGTGGACCAGGCGGGCGTCTTTGGGGATCTGACGCTTTGCCAGGCCCGCGAGAACCTTGCCCGGGCCGATCTCGACAAAGTCGGTGCAGCCAGCCGCGACCGCGGTCTCCAACGTCTGGGTCCAGAGAACGCTGTGGTCGATCTGCTCGATGAGGTGCTGGATCTGGTAGGGGTTTTCAATCTTGCCCGTGCGGTTCGCGATGACTTTCACTGGCGAATCGCAGAGAGGCGTGTCGCGCAGCAATGGCTCCATCGCTTCCCGCGCCTTGGTCATCAAAGAGGAATGAAACGGGGCGCTGACGGGCAGCATCACGCAGCGGGCCTTGTCAGCCTCGAGAGCCTTGACGAGGTCCTCGACGGCAGCCTTGTGTCCGGCGACGACGAGTTGTTGCGGGCTGTTGAAATTCACGACCTCGACGACGCTGCCAGGGCGGGAAATTTCCGCTGCGCGGGCTTGCAAGGCCTCCGGGGCGACGCCCATGACCGCGGCCATGGCACCCGTACCCGCGGGAACTGCCGCCTGCATCGCCTCGCCACGACGGCGGACCAGGAACGCGGCGCGCCCGAGGGCCAATTTGCCGGCGCCGACCAGCGCCGAGTATTCTCCGAGGCTGTGCCCCGCGAACCATTGGGCCTTGAAGCCTGCCTCCTGTTCGAGGACGAGCCATGTGGCCGCGCTGACCGTCAGGATGCAGGGTTGGGTGTTGGCCGTGAGCTTGAGTTCTTCCTCGGGACCGTCAAGGCAGAGCTTGCGGATGTTGATCTTGGCAGCATCCTCGGCTTCCTCGAAAGCAACCTTGCAACCGGGGAACTCAGAAAGCAATTGCCGCCCCATTCCGACATACTGTGACCCCTGTCCAGGGAACATCGCCAGAGTGGTAGCGGCATTGAGTTTCGACATGGTTGGTCGAATCAGGCTTCGGTGGTGAATTCAGAGTTGCTGGTCGACTGTTTCGCCGGCAACACGGACTTGCCTTTGTAGTGGCCACAGGCTTCACAGACCGAGTGCGGCTTCTTGACCTGTCCGCAGTTTGTGCAGACCGACATGCCAGCTGGCGTCAGGTGGTCGTGTGAACGGCGCATGTTGCGCTTGGAGCTGGATGTACGAAACTTTGGTGTTGGCATGGGATGATACCCCTGGGTAACGGTCGCGCATCAGGCCGCGACTTATGGAACTTCAAACGGAAACGGTAAAAACCTTGAAAACCTCAAACAAGGGCCTGTCTTTTAGTCTCAAGCTCCGGTCAGGTCAATCGTTAACTTCGGTTACGCAGCAACCAGAACGCGAAGGCGGCCAATGCCCCGCCCACGAGCACGATCAGGGTTGTCACAAGGACGTCGCTTTCGCCCCCGGTTCGCGGGGGCCGTGGGTACCCCGGCGCCGGCCTCCGCCCATGCCCGGGATTTGGCGGTTGCAGGCGGACGCGCCTGGCTCTCGTGGGGGGGGCCGCTTTCAGGTTCATGTCCTCGGCTTTTTTCGCCCAGCGCGACCGCCGTGGGGAATCCGCAAGGAACGGCGCGGCTTCATCAGTCGCCCCAAAAATCGCATCAATATCGATGATTTCCTGTTGTACCGAGGACCCCTCCGCGGACGCGAAATCCCCCGGAGAAAGGACACCCTGGCGCAGTTGTTCCCGGATCTCAGCCGCCGTGAACGTCCCGAGCGGCTCGCCGCGCCGGTACACCGTCCATTTTTTCGCCGCAGGTGACATGGGAAGTCCTTTGGGTTAGGTTATGCAGCCTATGAAAGTATCGGTCAAGGACCTCAGAAAACCATCGTCTATCAGGATCCACGGCGACGAACCGTGGCTTGAGGCCATTCACACGTCATTTGCCCTCGAGGCGGACGACACCTGCGCGCCCGGAGTTGAGGATAAACCCCGACGACTCAAGGGAGAAATCCACCTTCACACGGATGCCGCGGGATGCGTTCGCGTCACGGGCCATATCGATTTCGAACCCCTCGTGCCATGTAGTCGCTGTGACCTGCGGATCCCCCTGGACGCCAGCCAGGACGTCGACGCCCTGTTCAAGCCGGAGCCGCGCGACGCGGACGACCGTCGCGAAATCAACTTGTCGGCCGATGACCTCGAGACCCGCTTCATTGAAGGGGGCAAAGTCGACCTCGAGGAACTCGTCAACGACGCGGTGCAGACGGCGATCCCTTTCCAGACCTGCCAGACCGAACCCGGCACGGACCGCTGCCTGTTCTGCAAGGCGGACTTGTCGGCGCCGCGCGTGTTCTCAACGGGTGGGGAAGGGGTCGACGAAGTGCCCGACTCCCCGTTCGCGAAACTCGCGGAACTGAAGAAAAAGAAGTAGTTTTAGCGCTTGTCAAGCGCCCTCTACCCAAGTAGATTCCCCCAGCTTTTCAGGGGTATCGGCGTGGTGCCGGTCCCCGCGACGCGGACCGCCGCATCGAAGGTGTCCCTTCCGGAAGTGCCACGAATCCAGTGGAGGCCCGGCCGGGATCTTGCGGTGGTCGAGGACCAACCTTCGAAAAAAGGAACGAGTTATGTCAGTTACCGTGAACATGAAAGACCTGCTCGAAGCAGGCGTCCACTACGGCCACCAGGCACGTCGTTGGAACCCGAAAATGAAGCCGTACATCTTCGGCGAGCGCAACGGCATCCACATCATCGACCTCCAGAAGACCGTCAAGCTGTTCCAGAACGCTTGCGACTTCCTTGAGAAGACCACCTCGCGCGGCGGACACGTCCTGTTCGTCGGCACCAAGCGCATGGCACGCGACCTCGTCGCGACCGAATCCCGTCGCGCTGGCATGTACTTCGTCAACCACCGCTGGCTTGGCGGCACGTTGACCAACTTCGCGACCATTCGCCAGAGCATCCACCGCTTGAAGCGCATTGAGAAGATGGCGATGGACGGCACGTTCGACAAGCTGCCGAAGAAAGAAGTTCTTGGCCTCCAAAACGAGCGCGAGAAGCTCGAGCGCAACATCGGCGGCATCAAGGACATGCCGGGCATGCCGCGCGCGATTTTCATCGTTGACGCGCACAAGGAAACGATCGCCCTCCTGGAAGCCAGGCGCCTTGGCATCCCGGTGGTCGCCATCGCCGACACCAACGCCGACCCGCAGATGGTTGACTACGTCATCCCGGGCAACGACGACAGCATCAGCTCACTGAAAGTGTTCATCTCGACCGCCGCTGAGGCGTGCCTCGCAGGCAAGATGAAGTCGAAGGACAAGACCGAGATGGGCGACAAGATGGATGGTGTTCACGAAGGCAAGTTCTTCGATGACGCCGGCAATGCTGTCGCTGTCGAGAAGCGCAAGCCGTCCAAGAAGCACTGATTGTCGATCGATTACTGAAACGATTCATTACGGGAACGAATTCCGATGAGCATTACCGCATCCCAAGTCAAGGAACTGCGCGAGAAGACTGGCGTCGGCATGATGGAGTGCAAGAAGGCACTCGAGGAAAATGCTGGCGACATGGAAAAGGCGATCCTCTGGTTGCGCGAGCGTGGAATGTCCCGCGCCGCGAAGAAGGCTGATCGCGTCGCCGCTGAAGGTCTTGTTGAAGTCTACGTCAATGACGACCACAACGCCGGTGTGGTTCTCGAGCTGAACTGCGAAACCGACTTTGTCAGCAAGAACGACGATTTCCGCAAGTTCGCTCATGACTGCGCCCTGATCGCGCTGAAGCACAACCTCAACTCTGCCGACGACCTTTTGGCGGCGACGATGGCGTCTGGCGCTACCGTGAAAAACACCCTGACGGAAATGATCGCCAAGATCGGCGAGAACATGAACGTCCGTCGTTGTACCGTGGTCAAGGCCCCCAATGGCCTCGTCGCCGGTTACATCCACATGGGCGGCAAGATCGGTACCCTCGTGGCCCTCGAAGGCGGCACCAAAAATGACGCCCTTGTTGCCCTTGGCAAGGACGTCGCCATGCACGTCGCGGCGGCTTCGCCCCGTTACATGACCAGCGAAGAAGTGAACAAGTCCGAGCTCGAGCAGGAGCGCGAACTTGCCCGCAAGAAGCTGATCGAGGAAAAGAAGCCGGAAGCGATGATCGAGAAGATCCTCGAAGGGCAGATGAAGAAGTTCTACAAGGAAGTCTGCCTTGTCGACCAGGCCTTCGTGAAGGATCCTGACATGAACGTCGCGACACTCGTCCAGAAACAGGGCGGCGGCGCGAAACTTGTGAAGTTCGTCCGGTTCCACCTGGGCGAGGGGATCGAGAAGAAGGAAACGGACTTCGCGGCAGAAGTCGCGGCCCAGTTGAAACAATAGGTTGCGTGATTCATCAAAAGGGCAGATTCTCAGAAGGGAATCTGCCTTTTTTCTTGGGGGATTTACGCCTTTGAAATCTGAAACAAAGCCTGAATTCAAACGCATCATGCTCAAGCTGTCTGGTGAGATGCTGGGTGGCAAGCAGGGTTACGGGATTGACGGTGACGCCATCGAGGTAATCGCGCGCGAAGTCGCGATGGTTCGTGAGATGGGAATTGAAGTCGCGATTGTCATCGGTGGTGGCAATATTTTTCGCGGCAGCATCGCGTCGAAGTGGGGCATGGACCGCGCGTCGGCGGACTACATGGGAATGCTCGCGACCGTCATCAATGGATTGGCCCTGCAGGCCATTCTCGAGAACAAGTTTCACCTGCAAACCCGCGTCATGACAGCCATCACGATGACCGAGCTCGCGGAGCCGTACATCCGTCGACGGGCGATCAAGCACCTTGAGAGCGGACGCATCGTCATATTCGCGGGCGGCACCGGCAACCCGTTGTTCACAACGGACACCGCCGCCAGCCTGCGCGCCCGTGAGATTGGCGCGGAGATCATTCTGAAGGCGACCAAGGTTGACGGCATTTACGATAGTGATCCAGCCAAGAACCCGGCAGCCAAGAAGTTCGACACGCTGACGTACCTGGATGTCATCCAGAAGAAACTGGACGTCATGGACGCCACCGCGATTACCATGTGCATGGAGGCCAGCCTGCCGATCCATGTATTCAAGATGGGTGAAGAGGGTTGCGTGAAACGCGCTGTGTCGGGTGTCAAAATGGGAACCATTGTGCGCTGAGGCGCGCGAATGGCGAATAGTGAGGAAGGACTAGAATGTCAGCTGATGTGATCAACCAGTGCAAACAGGCGATGGACAAGCGTATCAAGGGTTTCGAGAATGAGTTGAAGCTCGTCCGCACGGGGCGCGCTTCCATCACCATCCTCGATCCTGTTCGTGTCGATTACTACGGGACGCCGACCCCGTTGAACCAGGTCGCGACGCTCACGACGCCAGATGCGCGGACGATCGTGATCGCTCCGTTCGAAAAACGCCTCATCCAGGATATCGAACGCTCCATCCAGATAGCGGACATTGGTGTCCAGCCGACCAACGATGGCAACGTCGTTCGCTTGCCGTTTCCCGCACTGACGGAAGAACGCCGCAAGGACATCGTGAAGAACCTCAAGAAAGTCGCCGAGGAATCGCGGGTCAGTATCCGCAACATCCGCCGCGACATCAACGAGGACATCAAGAAGAAAGAAAAGAACAAGGAAGTCAGCGAGGACGACAGCCGCAAGTTGCAGGCAGACGTCCAGAAACTCACCGACCAGTACATCAAGTTGGTCGACGACAAGTTGGCCGCCAAAGAAAAAGAAGTGATGACGATTTGAGAGAGGATTCTTCGGCCTGCGGCCTCAGAATGACGAGTCGGGCCCAGAGTGACGGGGAGAGGATTCTTCGGCCTGCGGCCTCAGAATGACGAGTCGGGCCCAGAGTGACGAGTCGGGCCCAGAGTGACGAGGACGTCCCCGTCATTCTGAGCCCGAAACCCGTCATTCTGAGCCCGAAGGGCGAAGAATCCTTTCTTCACCCCGCGCGTTTCACGCATTCAGATCAGATGTTGAACGAAGCCCCGATCGTCGCGAAGACGCTGTCCCTTTGCAGGGGCGCGTTGAACTTCCCGCCATCCGGCAGGCGCGACGCGTAACCGGTGCCAATCAAAGCGCCGAAGTTTTCAGTCACCGGCACCACGAAATTCAGGCGACCCATGACAGTCCACCAGGCCCTCGCGTTGGCCAGCGTTGAGGTCGACTCAGCGTCGATCGTGCCACGAAGCAACGAGAGTCCGCCTGCCACCGAAAGTTTTCCGGGGATGATCTCGCGGTTGGCGTGCCAGTGGCCGCCCGCCTCGACTGCCCGGGCGTCGGGTTTGCTCAAGGAACCCTCCGAGTTCTGGTACTCGCGGATCCCCGCGGTCAGGCCGACGCTGGTTCCGGATCCGAGTGCGTATCCGGCGTCGATCGTTGTCGTCACCTGGTCTTGGCCCAGCAGTGAGACATCCAAGGTTGCGGCGACTGCCGGTGAGGCGGTTGTCGCGAGAATCGTGGCCCCGAAGATGACATTTGCGATTTTCATGTGAACTCCCTTCTTTGTGTTACGTTTGAATATGTTCAAGGAAAAATAGCGTGACAAGCAATTCGCGCGAAGTGGATGCCGCCTCCCGCGCCCATGGCCGCACCAGCCGCTGTGCCCCAAGGTCCGCCCTTCGAGCCTTGAGCGGCCCCGTAAGCTGCCACACCGGCAGCCACCATTGGCACGCAGTTGTCGAAATCAGACACCATTCCTGAGCCTTTAGCCGAGACGGCGATTGAGTTTGCCGTGTTCATGAGAGCTTTCTCCATGGCTGGCAACGGGTTCAGATCGGACAGGTCGGGAAGTTTCGGCATTTCGATTCTGGGCGGTTTCCAGCCACCCCAGGCCTCGAAGGAGACATTCGCTTGCGACAGTCTCGTACGCAGGCGCAGGTCCGTGTCGAGAGGCATGGCAAGGTTCATTTTCGCGTCATGGGTGGTGCCCAGATGGATGCCCACGGCCTTTTTGCCAATGGCCACCACGGATCCACTCATGCCTTTGATCGTGTCGGCAGTGTACTCGATCAGTTGGTGCGACTTGTTGATCTGTGCGGCACCGAAACTCGTGGTGACGGGTTGACCAACACCCCCGGTGCCGACGACCCGGACTTCCACGAGGGATTCACCGGATTTCGGAACCCCAGCGGAGATTTCGTAGTGGCTGTCAAATGGCACGGATGTGATCAGGCCGACGACATCTGTGGATTCGTCAATGAACGAGATCGTCGCGATGCGGGATTCTTTTCCGGCATTGGTGACAAAACGCGCGTCGATCAACTTCTCAAATGCGGAATTAACGCAATGGGCCGTCGTCAGGACGCGGTCAGTGTCGTAAAGGAAGCCGTTGCAGGACGGGCCGCCAGGAATCTGGACCAGGCCGGTCGCTTGCATGTCAAAATCGTCTGCCTTGAATACGCGTTGATCTTCTCCGACGATCGATGCTTGTTGCGCCCCGGTTCCCCGGAGACAGGCGGTCATTGTCATCGGGATCATCAGGGTCATCAGCAGTTTCGTCAACGGAGCCCATCCCCGGTGTCGACATGCCCGAACGATCACTGTTTTCTTGCCAACCATTCTGCACCTCTCTTTGTTAAGCCCGTTCAATTGGGCGCAGATGCGTATGAGCAACCGGCGTGCCGCGGACGAGCTTGCCAAAGAGAATATTTAGTTAAGTGATTTCAGTATGTTGGCTTGATTGACGTCTGAAGTGCCGGGGTCCTGGTCGATCGCTGGACCGGGGTCTGGCCGCCCGTGGCCCGAAGATGCGGCCAAGGGAAGAGAGGATCCTTCCTCTTCGCTGCGCTCAGAGTCAGGATGACGGGGGAGAAGATCCTTCGCTCCGCTCAGGATGACGGGGCTCAGGATGACGGGGGAGAGGATCCTTCCTCTTCGCTGCGCTCAGAGTCAGGATGACGGGGCTCAGGATGACGGGGTCAGAGTTCCTGAGCCGGGGCGTTCAGCGGGGCGAGGCCGCGCTTCTTGATGCGCTCGACCAGGGTCGTGCGGTTGAGCCCCAGTAATTTCGCCGCCTGGTTCTTGTTGTGTCCCGTGCGTTCGAGGGCCTGCAGGATCATTGAGTTCTCGAGGTCCTCAATGAACTTGATAAGGTCAATCCCTTCCCTCGGGAGCTCGCCAAAGCTTGCCGGTACGACCGGCTTTGGGGCCTCGACCGGGCGAACGGCGAGCGGCATCGTCGCGTTGGACACCACTTGCGGGATCACGCAGGCGGGCGCGGCATGGTTCAATTCGGGGGGCAGGTCGTCGCGCGAAATTTCGCCGCCGCCTTTCAGGACGACCAGGCGCTCGATCATGTTCTGCAACTGGCGGACGTTGCCAGGCCATTCGAAAGCGCACAGCACCTGCATGGCTTCTTCGCCGAGGCTCGAGAATGTCTCGCAACCGTGCATGCGATTGGAGAGGTCGAGGAAATGATCGACCAGTTCCGGAATGTCCTCATTGCGCTCGCGCAGGGCCGGCAGGGTCACCGGGAGGACGTTCAGCCGGTAGAACAGGTCAAGCCGGAATGTCCCGGCCTTGACGGCCCTCTCAAGGTCGATATTGGTGGCGGCGACAATGCGGATGTCGGCGTCGCGGCTCTCGTTGCCACCCAGCGGGGTGAACTTCTTCTCTTGCAGGACACGGAGGAGCTTCGCCTGGAGCGCCAGTGGCATGTCGCCGATCTCGTCCAGGAACAGCGTTCCGCCTGAGGCCGCGTCAAAACGCCCAAGGCGCCGACGGTCGGCGCCTGTGAAGGCGCCCCTCTCGTGACCGAACAATTCGGACTCCAGGAGGTTCTCCGGGATCGCCGAGCAGTTGATTGCAATAAAGGGATGGCTGGAACGGGGCGAAAGCCGGTGAATGGCCGACGCGATGAGTTCCTTGCCAGTGCCCGACTCCCCGGAGATCAAGACGGCGCTTTCTGAATGGGCGATCTTGGCCACGGTCTCAAGGGCCTTGAGCATGGCCGGACTGCGTCCAATGATCTCGGGGAAGAGGGTTTCCCAGTCCCCTGTTTGAAGTCCTGGTCGGCCCTTGCCCCGGAAGAGCATGGACTGGGCGCGGGAAGAATCCTCTCCTGGGCGTCGAATCTCAGGGGTATTCATAGGATGAAACGGCCTCCAAAAAAGGGCGTAACTATCTGACCCCGCCCGATGCAAGGATCACCGGCGACTCCGGCAAATTCCCTGGTGACCCGGCGGCCCAAGCCCCATCTGATCTCTGTGTTGTTCGCGTAAATACAGAATAACAAAATTTGCCGGCCCCGTGCAAACTTCGCCCGGCAAATTCTTCCACCTCAAGGGTTTCACGGATTTTGTCCCTGTGCTGGAACAGGGGCAAGACTTCATGATATGACAAGCGAAAACGGGGTTTGATGGTGAAAGTTGCATTTGTCCATGACTGGCTGGTGACTTGCCGTGGCGGCGAAAAAGTGCTTGAGGCTTTGTTGCCCCTTTTTCCGGACGCGCCGGTCTTCACCCTCTTCTACGATCCGGCCGCGATGCCGGAAAGCATTCGCTCAAGAAACGTTTTTTTTCCTGCCGGCCTGAACCGTCTGCGCCCTTTGCGAAAGGCGTTGCTTCCGTTCTTGCCAGCAGCGATCGAGTCGCTGCCGCTGTTTGAATTCGACTTGTTGATCAGCACATCTTCTTGTGTCGCGAAAGGAGCTCTGCCAGGACCTCTCGCGAGTCACTTGTGTTACATCCACTCGCCGATGCGTTACGTCTGGGACCAACGCGACGAGTATGTTGATCGCCTGCCGCGCATTCCAGGATTGAGGACAGTGATCAACCGTTTGTCCGCGGACCTTCGCCAGTGGGATGTTGTGTCCGCGAAACGGGTCGACCAATTTGTCGCCAACTCCAGATTCGTCCAGCAACGTGTACGTCGTTTCTACGGCCGCGACGCGGCGGTGGTTTATCCACCAGTCGATGTGGAGCGGTTCGTGAAGCAGGCTCAGGGGCGTCGTTACCAAACTGGTGCCAGGCAGGGCGATTACTATCTCGTGGCGGGCGCGGCGGTCTCCTACAAGAGGTTTGACTTGGCGGTGGACGCTTGCCGCAAGCTCGGGCGCAAACTGGTGATCGCAGGAGACGGTCCTGAATGGCAATCGTTGCGAAAACGCGCTGGCGCCGGTGTTGAATTTGTCCGCAGGCCCGATGACGCAACCTGGGAATCGTTGATGGGAGGCGCTCGCGCGCTTCTATTCCCGGGCGTCGAGGATTTTGGCATCACCGGAGTCGAGGCCCTGGCGGCAGGAACGCCAGTGATCGCCCAACGCGCGGGCGGGGCGTTGGATTTCATTGAGGAAGGATCCAGCGGCCTTTACTTTGATCGTCCGGAAGTCGACGATGTGGTCACCGCGATCAAGGGTTTCGAGGCGACCTTCGAGGTCCGCCCGGAGGTTCTGGAGTCACAGGCACGGAAATTCTCGACGGCCTCCTTCCAGAATGCGATGAAACAGGAAATTGACCAGTTGATGCGAAGCCGGCCATGAACCAGAAGCAAAAACAACTCGTCCGGATCGTCAGGTTGACTTTCGACATGGCCGCCGTGGTCATGGCGTGGATTGCGGCCTACCAATTGAGATTTGCCCTGATCGAAACGCCCAAAGGTGTTCCGCCGTTCGGTTTGTATTTGAAGCTGGTGCCGTTCATTGTGGTGATCTGGGCAGCCATTTTTTTCGCCAGTGGTTTTTACCGGCGTTCGCAAGCGCGCCGTTCCGCGGTGCTGGAGGCCCTCGACATCATCCCTTCATGTGGGCTGGCAACGCTGGCTCTCGTGGCGTTTACCTACTTCTACGAGGAATATCGTTATTCGCGGATCGTGATGATCATGTTCGCGGCATTGCAGCCGGTGTTCCTGATCACGGCGCGGTCCGCGATGCGAAAGTTGTTCCGGTGGTACCGCCGCAAGAGTCCGGCGCGCAATGTTTTGCTGGTCACGACCAAGGGCCTGGAGCGGCAGGCAATCGCCGCCACGGATGAGATGGACCTGGTGCGGTCGCGGGTGGTGGGGACGGTTTTCGTGGATGAGGCCGCTCCGGCGGACTGGTTGGAACTGGTGGCACGCATGGAAGTTCACGCGATGATCGTGGCCTTGCCGTACCGGTTGTTGGGGGTCCTCGAGGACCAGCTCGCGGGCATTGCCGACCAGGTACCGGACATCCGTATCATTCCTGACATGAGCCGGTTCACGCGGTTTGCCTCGGGGATAGCGCTGGTGGACGGGCGGCCTGTGATCAGCATCAACGAATCGCCGTTGGCAGGCATGGGACGGTTGATCAAGCGCTCGGTCGATATCCTCGGGGCTCTGGTGGGGTTGGTCTTGTTTGCCCCGGTGATGGCTGTCATCGCGATCCTCGTTCCATTGTCCTCGCCTGGGCCGGTCCTGTACCGGCAAGAACGGATGGGACTTGACGGGAATAGCTTCTGGATCCTGAAATTCCGGTCAATGCCGGTTGATGCCGAGAGGAAGACGGGCGCCGTCTGGGCGAAGCCAACCGACAACCGGGCGACTTGGCTGGGGCGCCTGCTGCGTGGTAGCAGTCTGGATGAGCTGCCTCAGTTCTGGAACGTCCTCCGCGGTGATATGAGCTTGGTCGGGCCAAGGCCGGAACGTCCCGTATTTGTTGATCAATTCAGGCGTGAGATCCCCGGGTACATGTTGCGGCACAAGGTTAAGGCCGGAATTACCGGGTGGGCCCAGGTGAATGGCTGGCGGGGCGACACGAGCCTGGAAAAGCGCATCGAATGCGACCTGTTTTACATCCAGAACTGGAGTGTCTGGCTGGACCTGAGGATCATTTTCCTTACTGTTTTCAGGGGCTTCCTGAGCAAAAACGCCTACTGAATCAATTTTAATGATTCTATGTAATTCTAATAGAATCTGTTGACTTATTAAAAACAATATTATAACTTAACTATTGTCAGGGGTCAGTCTACTTGGTGGCTGACTCCCGACGATCAGGCTGTTTTCTGCTGTCGCTGTTGTTTTTTGCTGAAGCTGTCGTTGTGAGGTTGCCTGTGCTGAGTACCCGTGTCTCGATCCGACTCGCCTTTGTCGCGTTCCTGCTCACGTCCTGCGGAATGCCGACCAATGAAAAAAGTGTGAAGAACTTTGTCCTGTCTTGCATGAACTGCGACAGCAGCCTGCATGATGGTTTCAGCCGGATTGTGCACCAATACAACTCCGAGGCCGGGTTTGAGGCGTTGCAGTACACCACCAATTCCGAGGACGCGAACAGTCCGGTCTATCTGACCCAGGGGCTTAACATGCGCGAGGGCAAAGTGGGGTGGGGGCAATGGCTGTCCGAGACCGAGGAGCGTCGCAGTTACTTGCCGCAGCCGAAGGCCCTTCGCACGGTCAGTTATTCGATGCGCCTTGAACTCGACAAGGACTTCATGCAGACGCGGATCAATTCCATCCGCGAGAGTGACAAGACGGATGTTCGCAAGCTGTTCTATCACGAGACCGGCCATGGACTGCAGATGGCGCATCATCCGGATCCGGGCAACGTGATGTACTTCGATATCAGTGGGGACAAGGACTTCAACTTGTACTTCAACGATGTTCGCGCGTTTTTTGGCAAGTAGCGTGGGAGAGGATCCTTCGCCTTCGGCTCAGGATGACGGGGGGAGAGGATCCTTCGCCTTCGGCTCAGGATGACGGGGGGAGAGGATCCTTCCCCTTCGGCTCAGGATGACGGGGGGAGAGGATCCTTCGCCTTCGGCTCAGGATGACGGTTGATGTGACGGTTGATGTTTGCCTGGAGTTCAGATGATGTTGTTGAAACAAAAAAAAGCCGGCGCCGCGCGCGTATTGATCCTCGTGGCCCTGGCCACGGTCAACCCGGCCTGCGGAAGTTCCGGCGGGGCAGGCAGTCCGCCCGCGGACACGGTCAATGATAACCAGGCCATCCAGCCCGTGGTGGAAGTCCCGGTGATGCGATCCATCCCGGCTTCGCACGGGATTTCGATGCAGCTCTTGTCAGAGCGGGCTGATCGCATCAATCCGAAACTTGTATACGCCTTTCAGGGCAAGGGCACAGCGTTGACCTGGGATATCGGTGTGACAAGAGCCGCTTACGAGCGGATCCCGATGTTGCGCGGTGAGGCCAACGCACAGGGCATGGCTGCCGGTGATGTGGTCTTGACCGGGAACAGCAGCGGGTCTGTCCTGGCCGCGTGGTTCAGTTGTCGCGGGATCACCGCGGATTCCATCAAAGGCGCGGAAACAATCATGAGCGGATTTCCCGCGCAGCTGGTGAAAGAAGACCCCGCCGCGAAATTCCAGGAAGTCCTGGGCGCCATCAACAGTGGCAAGGAGTTCGGTTCGCCGACATCAGACATCTTGCCCCTTGTGGACGCGATCGTCGGGAATGGCGCATGTGTTCCGCGCTTGCCGACTGTAATCCTGGCGTCAAACCAGGACATCAATGACAACCGCCGCTGGCTCTTCACGGAGGGACGGCGCTCGCGCAGTTTCGACATAACGGATTTCTCGTATTCGCAGCGTACGGGTGATTTCAGCCTTGAGAAGGAAAAAGTCGGAAAGATCTGCACCTACTTCGCTGACCCGGTGATGTTCCGCTATTTGTCTGAAAACATGACCGGGGAAGAAAGGCTGTGCGACATTCGCGTCATGGAAAACGCGGATGACATGAGGACAGCGGTTCTGGCCAGCATCTCCGAGCCGACCTATTTCGTGCCGGTCGAGGAGAAGGCCGAATCAAAGCTCGTGCGTTTCGACGCGCCCGGGGCCATCAAGAGTCACCGGTTTTACAATGGTGGTTTCTCGATGCCGGGCATCGTCCAGGACATCAAGCGCCTTTTCCCGGCGGCACGTGCCATGGGGACGGGGCGTTGGACTTACAACCAGGCCGAGGTTGCCGTCATGTACAGCTGGTACGACGTCAACTTGAATAGCCTTCAGGAACAATCGCGCTGGTGGATGGACCTTGAGCCGGTACCTACCGACACCCAGCGTTCAAGGTTGCTGGCGCGTCCGGCAGGTTTACAAGGGGCCGATCTCGCCGCGCGTTACCAGGAAGAGATCAACCTTGGGTACCAGCGGGCAACGGCCTGCCTGCAGCCCGGTAAAGCCTGCCTGTCGCCGCGGACGTCGATCTTCGGGCGCGACCCGAACAAGCCGGCGTTCACGAGACCTGCCGGGCAACCCGGCGGTGCCGAGATCCCAACCCGTCAGGGGCTGGACATGTTCCTTCAATAAGGCTGGTCCATGATTGCCCCCCGGAAACGGGGGCTTTTTTTATGGGCAGTAGTGATGGCTGAATTTTTGTTCCAGCCACGCGCAGGGGTTGGCGCGAAGCTGGGGCGGGCCATACGGGGAAGTCGCCTCATAGGTGAAGCACCAGCCGGCAGATCGCTGGACCATGAAAACGCTGTGATCTGAAGTCGTCAGGATGCAACCTGGTCGTATCGCGTGATCAGGATCCTCCCGCAGCCCGTGATCAGCGAGCATTTTCCCCCAACATTCAACGCACATGTCATCGACGAATACGCCCGCGTCAAAGGGACGGGGTGGGGCCATATTCGCCGAGTCCGCCGAGTCCGCCGCGTGACAAGTCTCCACCCAAAGTTTGGCGGTGCCGCAATCCGTTGGCGCGCAGTCGCTGTGTTTCATGTTGATCAGGATACCGCCTGGCCGCAGGTCCATCGCGGAAACTGGCTTGTCGGAATTGTCCGCCAGGAATTGACGAGCGGCCGGACCACAGACGGATTCGTCCGACGTCCGCGCGAATTCGACTTTCTGAAGGCGCAGGTCAGCCAGAAGGTCGCCCGCGGCGGCCTGCGCGGTGCCATGGCAATTCGGCATCCCGAAGGTGATTCGCGCGGAGGACTGGTTGCCAGTCATTTCAATGACGAAAGGGTTGTTCCACGCGAGGTTTGTGTTGGATGGATCCTTGACCTTGTGGATGCGCTGGATGCCGGGATGGCAGAACCTCGAGGTGGCCCGGTTTCCGGAATTCATTCCATTGGCATCAAGGGGACAGGCCTGACGTACAAAACAACCGTCGGGATCCATGGCTGTCAGGTCTGAACAATCCGGTGACTGCATTTCGGAAACCGAATCAGAGATCAGTTGACGCGCCTGCGCCACGTCCGGGAACGCGCGGCACCGTGTCGTCATGTCCTGGCCGTAGCGAACGACAAGTCCCGTGGTCAGGCGCTCGAGGCAGGCCGTATTTTTGTCGTCGCCTTCAGCGAAATCCCGCGGCCAGTTCTGCCTGACGCGATTTTCGACGAGCAGGTGCCAGCGCTTGGCGATGGTCTGGTCTTCGACGCATCGACCGAGATTTTTTATGGAGTCGGCCAAGGCGGCGCGGTCTTCACCGTAGTAATCGAACTTGCAGGCTTGCCTGAGGGCGTCAGACGTTTCCAGTGACCAGAGATCTGCCGCGGAGCGGCCGGGGTCAGAGGTCGTCCGGCAGCCGGCCAGGGTTGTCACAGAGGCGACAACGATGGCTGCCGGAACGACCAAGGTTCTTGCGCGGTCAGTAAGCCGCATGCGGGATGTTGAGCGCGTCTGCAACGGCCTTGTGCGTCAATTTGCCATTGAAGCTGTTGAGCCCTTTGCGCAGCGGTTCGGATTCATCGAGCGCACGGGCGAGGCCCTTGTTGGCCAGTTCGAGCGCGTATTTTATCGTGACGTTGGTCAAGGCGTAGGTTGAGGTCTTCGGCACATCGCCCGGGATGTTGGTGACGCCGTAGTGGAGGACGCCTTCTTCCTTGAACACCGGATCATCGTGCGTGGTCGGACGGATGGTCTCAACGCAACCGCCCTGGTCAATCGCGACGTCAACGATGGCGGAATCCGGTTCCATCGTGCGGACCATCTCACGGCTGACGAGGCACGGTGCCTTCGCGCCGGTGATGAGTACCGCGCCGACGAGGAGATCGGATTCACGCACGGCTTTCGCGATGTTCTCCGGGTTGGACATCAAGGTTTGGACGTTGTTGCCGAAGATGTCGTCAAGGTACGCGAGACGGGCCGGATTGACGTCCAGCATCGTGACTTGCGCGCCAAGACCGATGGCCATCTTCGCCGAGTTGATGCCCACCACGCCGCCACCGATGATCGCGACGCGACCGCGAGCGACTCCCGGCACGCCGCCAAGCAGCAGGCCTTTTCCACCGTTGTGCTTCTGCAGGCACTGGGCGCCGACCTGAACAGCCATGCGGCCGGCGACTTCACTCATCGGAGTGAGGAGCGGCAGCGAACCGTTGGCGAGCTCGATGGTTTCATAGGCGATCGCGGTGACTTTGCGTTCGAGGAGCGCTTTGGCAAGTTCCGGAACTGCGGCAAGGTGAAGGTACGTGTAAAGGATCTGGCCCGCGCGCATGCGGGAATATTCTTCCGGGATCGGTTCCTTCACTTTCATGATCATCTCGGCTTCGTCCCAAACTTGTTTGGCCGCGTTGATGATGGTCGCGCCCGCGGCCACGTAACGCGCGTCAGGAATTCCCGCGCCGAGGCCCGCGCCTTTCTCAATGATCACTTTGTGGCCGGCGGCGACGAGCACCTCGACACCACCAGGGACGACTGCAACACGATTCTCGCGATTCTTGATTTCCTTTGGAATTCCGATCAGCATTTGTAGTCCTTTTTGACTGGTCCGATTGGCGAACTATAGCACCAGAGGGCACACGACGCTAAGGCCATCGAAGGCCAGACGTATGTTGGGCGGCAGGGTGGCCGACACAGTCTGGAAATCGATTTCGTGGCCGAGATGCGTTATAATACCCTGTTTTGCTTGTATTTTTTTGATTAGATCCACTGTTTCGGGCAGGCTGCTATGGGTCGGATGGGTTTCCATCCGGAGGCCACTGGCGACTCTTGAATGGAACTCCGGGGGTGATCTCGTGGATGTTCATCCGCGGTTTTGTGCCGTGGTACCCGGTATTCTGGAACGCGTAGGAGAATCGCGTCCTCAAGTCGTCGAGATGTTCCCTGGTGGCATGAACTGAGATCGGCTCACGGGAACGGAAGAAGAAGGCGCGCAGGTCATCGAATCCATGGCAGTGGTCCGAGTGCGTGTGCGTGTAGATCACATGCTCGATGTTGTGGACTTTTTCGCGGACCATCTGCAGGCGGAATTCCGTCGCTGTGTCAAAAACAACATGCTGACCCCCGGGAAAGGTCAGCATGATCGAGGCCCGCGTGCGCTGGTTTCTTGGGTCACCCGACGTGCAAACCGGGCAGTCACAAGCGATGACGGGACAACCAGGGGAGCTGCCACTGCCGAGGATGGTGACCTTAATGCCTTGATCTGGCGTCATGCGAGACGTCTCCCGGAACCGCGTCCGTAAAGCAACTTTCAAAATACGCGTTCAACTGTCCCATCGCCCGCGGGATGGACCTGGCCGCGGTCTGGGCAAAGAGACGCATTTTCTCCAGCTTGTAGAAAGCCTCTGCCCGGCGGTACTCATACTGGCGCCAGAAATTCTCTGGATCGTTCAGGGTTGTTCCTGGCAGCAGTACAACCTCGGTGCCGGTCGAACCAGGCGCTTCACTGGTCATTTGTTGGAGCAAATTCTCGCGGGTCGCGTAATCAAGCGCGGCCTCGACGTCGCGGGCCTTGGCGGACGGATTGCGCGAAGCACACGACGCGATCAGGAAGTCGCGCGACAAGCCGTACGCCGCGCCGTGAAAACCGGATTTCCCGAATTCATCCGCGCAACAATCAAACACTCCGCGGGCCAGCGCGGTGTCCGGGAACTGGACTTCAATCATGAACCGGTGCGTATGAAAATCACGCGGATGGAAGACCATGATCGCGGCCGCCGGCAATCCGTCACGTCCGGCGCGTCCGGTCTCTTGCACATATTGTTCAAGGTTCTGCGGGAGTCCGGCGTGGATCACCGTCCGGATATCGCGCTTGTCGATCCCCATGCCGAAGGCGCTGGTGGCGATCATGCATCCGACACGCCCTGCCAGGAAGTCATCCTGTTGCCGGGATCGGGACGCGCCATCAAGACCGGCATGGTACAGACCCGAGCGCACATCGCGTCGTCGCAGGGCCGAATGCAGGGTATCAGCGATTTTTCGCGTGGGGGCGTAGACAAGGGTGCTGCCGGCCGTGACCCGGCGCTCGATGGCATCCAGTGTGCGTGGCAATTGATCCTTGAACGAGGCGACTTGTTCAACCGCGTGCGTGATGTTTTCGCGAGCCGTTTTATTGACGAAAATTTGAGGCGCGCGCAGGCCGAGGTTGCGGATCATGTCCGCCCGCACGCCAGGAGTGGCTGTGGCCGTCAGGGCCAGACGCACGGCGCCAGGGAAAGATTCCATGAATGCGCCGATCTGACGGTATTCGGGGCGGAAGTTGAAACCCCATTGGCTGGTACAATGGGCCTCGTCCACGGCAACCAGGAAGACTTCCCGGGTGGCTGCGAGGCGTTCCCGGAAAGTCGCGTTCGCGAGGCGTTCGGGAGAGATGAATGCCAGGGTTGCCGTCCCGGATTCAATTTTTTGCCACTGTCCGGACCGGTCGTCCATCGATTGCAGGCGGTCAAAAACAGCGCACTGAAGGCCACGTGCCTCCAGACGGGTTGCCTGGTCGCGCATCAGGGCAATAAGGGGCGAGACAACCAGCACGACCCTGCGGATGGTCGCGGGTCTGGCCCGTTCCAGGGCCGCTGGAAGTCCGAAACAAAGGGTCTTGCCACTGCCGGTGGGTGAAACGGCAAGGCAGTCCCGCCCGGCGTCTATCGCGTCCAGGACGAGGTTTTGAAAGTCATGAAGTTCATCGAAGCCAAAGACGGATTTCGCCGTCAGGCCGCGTTCAATTGTTGTTTGCATGTCAGGAAGGTTTTACTTGATTTGACGGTCGCCGCGACAGGGTTTTGTTGGGTATGATTGAAGACATGGAATTTGTTGTTCAAAAATACGGCGGCACGTCTGTCGGGTCGTTGGACCGGATCAGGCAGGTGGCGGACCATGTGGCCTCGACGCGGGCCCAGGGCGTCAACGTGGTGGTCGTGGTCAGCGCGATGGGTGAACAGACCGATGACCTGATCGCCATGGCAAAGGAACTGAGTCCCAATCCTCCGCGGCGTGAAGTCGACATGCTGTTGACGGCTGGAGAGCGCGTGACGATGGCGCTGCTCAGCATTGCCTTGCACGAACGTGGTCTGAAGTCCGTCTCATTGACGGGATCGCAAAGCGGGATCCTGACCGACGAGAACCACGGTAATGCCCGGATCGAGAAAATCCTCGGTGACCGGATCCGCCACGCTCTCTCCGACGGAGCGATCGTCATTGTCGCCGGTTTCCAGGGCGTCAGCCCCAAGACCAAGGAAGTGACCACGCTGGGGCGGGGAGGCTCGGACCTGAGCGCCGTTGCCCTGGCGTCAGTGCTGGGGGCCAGCCGCTGCGAGCTTTACAAGGACGTCGATGGTGTTTTCACCGCGGACCCGCGCATCGTACCCGGCGCGCGCAAGATCGCGGCGATGCCCTGGTACGCCATGTCGGAGTTGGCGTGGGCGGGGGCCGGAGTGCTTCACGCGAGGGCCGCGCACGTCGCGTCCCGGTTCGGACTGGCCGTTGAGATCCGGTCCAGTTTCAAGCCGCAGGTCCGCGGCACGATCGTTGAACCCTCTACCGAGTTGGATGTAGCCATGTCGACGGACAAGAACGGAATGGAGCACGCCCTTGTGCATGCGATCACCTGCAAACAGCACATGTGCTTTCTGGAGGTGGACACGGGAACCGCCGAGGGCGACGCGACAGGCAACTTGCATGCGGGGATACTCGAATCCCTGTGGCACCATGGTGAGGCGCCTGTCATCAACCAGCAATCCTCCGGCACGATGCGTTTCATGGTCACGGTGAAAACTGCCGGGGTGATCCAGAGCGAGCTGTCCGCTGGACGGATGGGTAGCGTGCCAAAGTCCACGAAAATTTCCCTGCCCGGCACGGCCGCCATTGGCGTTGTGGGCAACGGTTTCCTGCAGAGTCCTGAAACCGTGGCGAAGGCCATGGCAGCCGCCCGCAAGGCAGGAACGCCCGTTTTCTGGGATGTCCGCAATCAAGTCCTCACGATCGGCGTCAAAGACGAGGATTCGGGCGCGGTCGTCAGGGCACTTCATGACGCGCTGATCGGATGATACCAATCAGCGCCCAGCAGAAGATCAATCAATTGATTTGGACAGGCTGATACCGACGGTCGTCGCCGAGGCGTCCTGTACGGTCATCTGTCCCAGGTTCAATCCAACATGCCAACTGCCCGCGTTCAGCATGGCCGTGGCTGTACTGCGGACGACGAGTCCAAAACCGTTTTGCATTTTCGTGTTGAAACCACTGTCGGAGGTCATGTCCGAATCGCCGACCATGCCCGCGACGTACGCGGCTCCGGCGTCAACTTCCCCGCGCAGGGAAAACCGGCTACCGCCAAATAATGTATAGCCGACTCCGGCAAGTCCACCGTAAACATTCGCGCTGAAATTCTGGACATCAACGCCGCGAGATTCTTGTCCGAGGTAATCGCGCAACACATAAGGCTGGGAAATTTCCCCGGATACGTTTGAAAACATCGCGCGCCCGGTCAGTTCCAAGTCTTTCCAGCTGCGTACAATCCAGGCCCCGGTCGTTTCCGTGCCAGCGGCGCCGGAACCGACGGAGAAGCTGGCCGTTGCGACGCTCACATCGACCATTTTCCGGCCCTTGTTGCGCTTGATGGTATAGAGATCCTCGATGGAGGCTGGATCCGTCACGTTGTTGAGAAGCGAAACCCTCTCATCCCCGTCGATCTCCGAGTAAGCTTTGTCGATCACGACAATGCGACGGGGTCCTGACATCTTGGTGATCCGGCCGAACGCGACCAGGCGGTCGTCACTCGTGAAGAGGCCGACGCGATCTCCCGTGATCAGCTCCTTTGACGCTACGATGCACGCGCTGCGCGAGGCGTTGCAACTTTCAAGGTTTGCCGCGAGGCTTTTTTCCGCGGCGATGGCAACAACAGAGACCATGACGATTGAGAACGCTTTGCCTCGAATCGATGATGTCGCTGCACGGAACATGACGGGTGCCTCCCCTCTGGAAACCGGTCCAGCTCGTTTGATGCAAGGAAGGGGCCGCCTTTCCGGGCTGGAAAGTTTAATTATTACGGCGATTTACAGCATGGTTGGCGTGGGGGCTGTCAAGATTTTGATCAATGGTTCCGGCACGTTGACGGTTTCGTTCGGGCCTAAATTTGCGGCATCGGGCGCTGCTCTGTGCTAGCCTCATCGGCTTGAACCGAATGGAATTCTTTTCGGGAGCCTTCAGGGCGCGTGCTGGGGAGAGGTCGATGGACAATCGCGTGGCATCGCAAACGGAAACGGGCTTGGACCAGTCGGCTGACAAGCCGGCCGGACAAAGTCCAAGACCTCGCCTTGTCTGGATCGCAGGAGTCCTCGTGGCGGTTCTTGCGGCGATCTACGCAGGCCGTTACCTGGTGGGTCAATTCGCCGGGCGGCACGCGGAACAGGCCCAACCCGGAGACGAGTTTCTCATCGACAGTTTTGAGGATGGCACTTTTCGCCAGATCCAGTTCGGCGATTACCCCCAAATCCTGGTCGAGGACAACGAAGGCAAAATAAACGCCTACGCATGCTCGGACGGTTGTCCGCCCCTTGATCAGGAGCCAGATCTTTACGTGAATCGTCAGGTGCGCGTTTTTTTGCGCAACCAGTCCACACCAGGAAACGATGATCCCTCGGAATCGGGAATCAAGGTTGTTGTCCGGGTTGAGTTATTGCCTTGAGCACTTCAGCCGCCTCGACAGCCTTGACGTTCTGGGTCAGGATTCCCTGATAGATCTGCCAGGCACGGAGCCAAGCCAGCCTTTGCCTGGTGCGCGGCAGCCGGCCAAGCCAGTCAGGTAGCGTCGCGAGTCGTAGCGGTCGATCCGGGTCACCCGGAATTAGCGATGCCGGGACGAGTTCCCGGGGTTGCAAGGCATAGAGTGTGATGCTGGGGGTGACGCTGACTGTGATGTTTTCACCGCGATCCCCGATTGTTTCCCGGTCCTCACCATGATCGAGCATCACGATGTCCGCGAAATCCTGGCAGACCTCGTAACCCGCGCGTTCCATGTCAAAGCCAAGGCGATCACGGACCATCTCAGCGATTTGGGGGACGATCGGACTGAGGGGAGCAACCTTCAAATGAAGTCCGGCCCATGGGCTGGCATCCGAGGGAAACATCCACACGCCGTTGCCACCGTCCATCGGGACCAGGACTACAGCGCGATCCGTTTTGCAATTAACGATCATGTGGGCCAAACCCCGTCAAATGGACAGCGTCTTGATGATTTGCTTGGCAACCGACTGCAAGGTCTCGAGGGTTCCAACCGAGCGGGTCGCGACGGCTTCGTGGTCTGGAAATCCGCCCGAATTCAATTCTTCACGCAGGACCTCGACGGGCATGATCTGGTCCATGTCGCGTTTGTTGTACTGGATGACGCGCGGCACGTCGCTGATGCTGTAGCCGTGTTCGCCGAGGAGGCGGCGGACGTGGGACATGGATTCAAGATTGTCCGCCATGGCTTCGATCCTTGAATCCGCGACGAAGACAAACGCGTCGAGCCCCTTCATGAGGGTATGCTGCAGCGTCTCATAGAGCGTGTGCACGGGCATCGTGTACAGGTGGAGCTTTACGTGGAAGTCCTTGATCTTCCCGAGACTGACGGGGAGGAAATCAAAGAACGGCGTCGGTCCCGCGTTGCCTGACATGTCGATCATTCCGGCCTTCATCTCGCTGGCCGTGCTGGAGTAGATCGATTTCAAATTCAGGGTCTTTCCGGCCGACTGGGGGCCGAAATACAGCACCTTGCAGTGGATCTCACGTGTCTCGAAATTGGTGAAAGCCATAGGTGCTCAGTCGATGTCCTTGATCCTGACATCTTCCACTTTTCCGGAAAAAATTTCTACAACGTCGCGTGTCATCTGGTGGTTCAGCGCGTTGGCGCGCATGGCCTCATGGCGTTCGCGAGTCTCGCGGTCGTTTTTCTGGGCGAGAGACTCCGGGGCCCTGAGGGCCTCGTCAGCCGCGTCGGCCTTTTCAATCACGATACGGCCGGTGAATCCGAACAACTCGGAGAAAGATTGCTTGAGCCGGGCCTGTTCGTCCTTGTTCAACAAGCAGCGCCCGTATGAGGATTCCTGTACCGTGAGGGAGATGACTTCCTTGCTGTACACGTGCGGGTGAGCATCTTCAAGTTTGCCGGCCTGCAGGGGACGATGTTTGCGCCACATGGCAACGAGGTCAGCCCATGTTTCAGGAAATGCGGGCGTTTGGGTCGGTACGGGAGACGGCTGCACGTTTGTGGTCGCGGCTACCACCGGCTGCGCGGAAGGCGCCATGTTGCGTAATTGTTGGATGTCCGGCAGTCCGGGATCAAGGCACCACTCGAGCGCGTTGTTTTCCAGAATGCAGCGGTCAAGGACGCTTCCGTCCATGTCCTGGCGACAGCGGATCAGCGTCCTGAAAATACGGTTGAGGTCAAATGGAGCCGCTGATTTGCCCAGCGTCTCCAACTCCGCGAGTTCGCCAGGGTCCAGATCCAGCTGCGAGACTTCGAGGGCATCGCGGCCAAGGTCTCGCAGGACGAAGGCGTGGCGTGCGAGTTGCGCGACATCCTCGATCACCGTTGAGAGGTCCGTGCCGGTTTGCTCGATCCTGTCGATCGTAGACATGACCAGTCGCGCGTCCCTGGCGACCATGGCGCGGAGAAGCGCGGTCACCAGTTCCCGCGGTGCCTGCGCGGTGATGCTCTCGCACAGCGCCGCGGTCAATTTGCCATTGCCGATGACGATGGCTTGGTCCAGCAGCGTCAGGGCGTCACGCATGGAGCCGCGAGCTTCGCGGGCCACAGGACGCAAGGCGCCAGGCTCATACTGGATTCCCTCCTGACGCAGGATTTCCTCGAGGCGTGAGATGATTGTCCTGGTCGTCATCTTCTGCAGCAGGAAAACCTGGCAGCGGGAGAGGATTGTTTGTGGAATTTTCTGGAGCTCGGTCGTAGCAAACAGGAAGACAACGTGCGCCGGTGGTTCCTCAAGCGTCTTGAGGAGGGCATTGAAAGCGCTTTGCGAGAGCATGTGCACTTCATCGATCAGGTAGATCTTGAACTTCGATCGCTGAGGCACATAACCGATGGAGTCGCGAAGAACCCGGACATCATCGACGCTGGTGTTCGACGCGCCATCGATCTCCAGGACGTCCTCGTGATGGCCTTCGGTGATCGCGCGGCAGCTCTCGCAAGTGCCGCATGGCGTCGAGGTCGGGCCTGACTCACAATTTAGGGCTTTGGCGTAAAGACGGGCTGTGGTCGTCTTGCCGATTCCCCGGACCCCGGAAAAGATGACGGCTTGTGGCGTCCGGCCCATCTGGATGGCGTTGGCAAGGGCCTTGGCCGTGGTTTCCTGACCGACGAGCTGGTCGAATGTCTGAGGGCGGTATTTCCTAGCCAGCGGTTGGTGTGTTGCCGGTTGCGTCACGAAAAACCTCAATGAACCTCAATAAATAGGGGGTCCAGAGTGATAGCTAGATACACCAGATACCTGGACGAAACCGGTACCGTTGCTACCTTCCGGTCCTGGCGGGGTTCGCGGATCACCACCACCTGGGACCTAGCTATCAGTCTGGACCCCCGCTCCTGAGCTACTACGAAACCGCCTTGGCCGGCAAGGGCTTAGCCTTCTTCCATACATCAAACCAGACAACGCACATGGTCGCCAGGAAGGTCGAGGACCAGGTGGCGGCCACAACACCAATGGCCATGGCCATGGCGAAGTTCCAGATGCTGCCCGAGGCAAAGACAATAATTCCAACCAGGGACAGCAGCGTACAAACGGACGTGTTGATGGACCGGCCCAAGGTTTCATTGATCGCGTTGTTGACGTTGTCGCGCAGGCTACGCCGCGGATGGAGTTCCAGGTTCTCACGGATACGGTCGTAAATCACGACCGTGTCGTTGACCGTGTAGCCCGCGACGGTCAGAAGGGCCGCGATCGAGGTCAAGTCAAAGGAAATCCGGGCAAGCACGTAGAATCCTACGACGAGCAGGATATCCATGATCATCTTGACAACCGAGCCGGGCGCAAAGCGGATATCGAAGCGCAGCATGATGTACAGGACGATGCCGATCAGGGCGTACAAAAGGGATACGGCCCCTTGCGTGCGAAGTTCCTTGCCCACCTGGGGGCCGACATAGTCGACGCGCAGGATCTCGGGGGTGGCGCTGCTCAAGTCAGACAACAGGTTGGCCTTGAACTTGTCGGTCCGGGAGTCGACGCTGATGGTCCGTTCCGAGGCCATGTTGTTCGCCTGGGCGCCCGACGCCTTGGACTCATCCCGGTCAAAGCGCAGCAAGTATTGCTGTTTACCGCCGCCAAGGGCCTGGATCGTCACGTCATTGATTCCGGCCTTGCGTGCCGCGTCGTCAAGCTGGGCTGAAGTCACAGCCTGCGCGAACTTCACCTCAACTTCGGTGCCACCAGCGAAATCGACGGCCCAATTCATGCCTTTCGCGGACCAGGTCATCAAAGAGAGAACGACAATCACGGTCGTGAGACCAATTGCCACCGGCGCCTTGCCGAGAAAGTTGAAGTTAAGCGGTTTGTGCTCCTTGTGCTCCGTTGATCCGCCAAGCCACACACGGATGTCTTTCTCTGTTTTGCAACGCGCGATGATCCAGTCGAACATGAGCCGCGAGCAATACAGCGAGGTGAAGAGGGACACGATCAGACCGAGGAGCAGCGTGATCGCGAATCCGCGGATCGGGCCGGACGAGTTCGTTTGCAAGAGAACCGTGGCTGCGATCAACGAAGTCGCGTTGGAGTCAACGATGGTCCAGAAGACGCGCTGGAATCCAAGATCGAGGGCCTTGCGGCCCGTCTTGCCTTCGCGAAGTTCCTGGCGGATGCGCTCGTTGATCAGGACGTTGGCGTCAACGGCCATGCCGAGGGTCAGGATGAAGCCCGCGATTCCCGGCAGCGAGAGCGAGAAGTTGAACATCGCCATCAAGGCCAGCAGGAAAACGCCGTTGAGCAACAAGGCGAGCGACGCGATCAGTCCCGGGCGATGGTAGTAGAAAAGCAGGAAGCCGAAAACGAACAGGAGTCCGGCTATAGTCGAGCGGATTCCCTGACTGGCCAGTTCAGGCCCAAGGCTGGCGCCGACCTGGCGCTCTTCAAGGACCTTGATCGTCGCAGGCAGCGCGCCTGATTTCAAAATCAGGGACAGCTGGTTGGCTTCTTCCACGATCTTGTCGTAGGCCTGGCCGCTGCCGAGGGTGATCTGGGCGCTGCCACCCGAGATTTTCTGCTGGATGACGGGTGCTGACTGGACCACGTCATCCAGGACGATCGCCATGCGACGTTTGACGTTGGCTCCTGTGATGTTCTCGAACCGTTTCCCTCCGGGTCCTGTGAACTGCATGGACACAACGGGGCGTTGGTCAAGCTGGGAGTTGTCGACGGTCACGAACGCGTCGAGCACGTCCTCACCGGTGAGTTCTGTGGCAGCCTTTACAACGTAAGTGCGGTAACGGGTCTTGTTCCCGGTGAGGGTTTCCTCACTGAACAGCAACTCGCGGTCTGCCGGAATCAATGGCTTCGCGACAGTGTTGATGGCGTCACGGTTCTCAGACACAAGGGCGTAGCCTGACATGTCCCGTTCCGCGATGACGCCTTCGGGCAACTTGCCGGTCATCGAGTTGAAGCCGGTAAAGTCGTCATCCACAATTTTGAACTTCAGCTGCGCCGTTCGGCCGAGAAATTCTTTCGCCTTCTCTGGATCCTTGAAACCGGGGAGCTGGACCAGAACTGAATTATCAGCACGGCGGCTGATAAGGGGTTCGGAAACACCCCACTTGTCGACGCGGGAACGGACCACGCGCTCGGCTTGATCAATGGCCGCGGCTTTGATGTCCCTGATCCGGTCTTCATTGAAAGCAAATTCAATTGTGGTTCCGTTGACCGGGCCGTCTTGCTTCAGGCCCCGGAAGGACTCCGTAAAGGCGGACTTGAATTTTTCCATGTCCGTTCCATCGGCCATCTCGATGTGAAGGCGCGCCCGTCCCTTGGAGACGTAGCTGGTCTGGACCATCATCCCTTTTTCCTTGGCCCAGTCAGGCAGCTCGGTACCGATCCGGCCAAGTTTGTTCTCCACGGCTTCGGTCGTATCGACACCGAGGACAAGCTGAACGCCGCCCTGCAGGTCAAGACCGAGGTTCACATAAGCAGCCGGCAGCCATTTCGGAAGCTTGGCTTTTACTGCCGCAGGATCGTTGCGCACCTCAGGCGGCAACGAGAAGTAGACGATGGACGGGACGCCGGCAAGGATGCCAAGCGCTGTCAGGACACTGACGAAGATCAACCGGAAACGCATCTGGTTCATTGGTCAGGCAACTCCTCAATTCCTCTTTCCGCACGGTCTGTTTCGAACAATTAGGCAGGACAATAGCAGACATCCGCGGCCGGACGCTACGGCACTTGAAGGACCCGGAATAAAAAAGAATCCTCAAAAAACAAATCGCCCCGGCTTTTGGCCAGGGCGATCGTCTGGATTACCGGTTGGCGAATTACTTGTGCTCGCCGCCAGCGTGAGCAGCGCCGTCCATTGTGCCGTGAGCAGCGTCGTCCATTGCGCCGTGGGCAGCAGCTTCAGCGGCTTCTTTCTTGGCACCCTTCTTGGCAGCCTTCTTGGCAGCCTTCTTGGCAGCCTTCTTGGCCTTCTTCGGAGCTTCGGTGGTGGTTTCGGTGGTGGTTTCGGTGTGAGAAACCGGAGCTTCAGCAGCCGGAGCAGCAGCTTCGTTTGCGAAAGCCGGAGCAGAGAGACCGATCAGAGCAGCAGCGAGAATAACCTTTTTCATGACATCACTCCTTGACTTGATTTTCGCCGCCACATCAAACGTTCCCGAACACCGGGGGGCAGACATAGGCAGCAAATCGTTGAAATAACCTTTTATGACTTAACCAAGATCCGTAAAAACCGTCAATAGGCGGAAACTGCCCGCCTTCTCATCACCCCGGGTAAATCTTGTCGTTGCCTGTGCCGACAATTCTGCTATGGTCTGCGGCTCGTGTTCCCACGGAGAGATGGCCGAGTGGTTGAAGGCGCACGCCTGGAACGCGTGTAGGGTGTAACAGCCCTCGTGGGTTCGAATCCCACTCTCTCCGCCACCCCAACCGCTAACGGCGCCGGGAACCCGACTCAAGTGAGTCGATCCGGCGCCGGTTTTTTTTGCTTATTTCCGTGTGGGGATTTTGCGCGTGCTGCTTTAAATATCCCGGCAGCGCGACGGTATCTTCGCCGTGCGCCAGTGCCTTTGCCTCCAAAAGAGCCGCTCTCAGGGTGCTGGCCCTGTTGTCGTTCACGGTCACTTTTTTCCGCAAATAGCGAGCCCAGTAAAATTCTTGAAAAGGTTGGTCGAGGTCCTCGAAACATCCTTCCTCGCGCAAGAGCCAGGCAAGGCTGCGGTGGCGGTCATCCTTCAGGTCCCGTAGCCTGAGCGGCAAGTCCGCCGGCTGGATAGGTTTGTCGGCGGAATCGTACAGCCACACCCAGTTGCGTTCCCTCATGATGCGCCAGAACTCTTCCTCCCCCGATGACGACAGGTCGGCCAGGACCTTGGCTGGGGCCTTGGCCTCCATGATCCCGCGTGACGCGAGGTCCAGGAGCGCCCATGACACGTGATGTCCATCGACCAGGTGCAGTTTTCCCCCGGGGCCGTGCACGACGGAAACGGGATGGTCCTCAAGATATTCTCGCCGTTCGAGAGCCGTCATCTGTTCTGCGGATCCTGGATTCGGCGAGTCCGATCGATTGTTGGCTGGGAAGCACTGAGCCTAGGTCCATCCATGTCGAGCGCGGCGCGGCGCGGCTCGCGACTGGGATGGACGCGATCGCGCAGACCATCAAAATGCGGCGGAATCGATCCCGCCATCCTGTCTGGATTTGGCCCATGGGAGCCTCCCCGGTGGTTACCTTTTGAAGATGCTAGCGGAAACGCCACATCTATTGGAACTCTCAATTGAATCAGGTCGCGCCGGGGCGTGCCCTCCAAGGCCCGAACTTGGTAAGATGGAAGGACCCTCAGCCCCCTCAACCAAGGACCTGACGTCATGCGCAAAACCAGCTTCTTGACCAAAGTTTCGGTGTTCTCGATCGCGATCCCGGTCGCTGTGTTCGCGGTCACGGCCGGGTGCAAGACCCGTTCCCAGGTCGCCTCAGAGAAAGCGATCCGCGTTCATCCGGTCCTCGGTTCCCTGCGCGCAAGTTGCGCTGGAGGAAGCTGTCACGGGGTCGTGTCCAAGGCAATCCTGACTCGTTGGCAGAAGAGCACAAAGGTCGTCTACGACTGTCTCAGGACGAACGGGGCCAAGGAGGAGTCGCTACTGGCTGGCGGCAATGCCGACAAGCTGGCCGAGTGCCTCGAGGACTTTCCCCAGGGCGCGGGATTGTTCAGGACATACTACCAGTCGAAGGACTTTGAAGGATTGTTGCGCAAAGCCAAGCGGTCAGATGACGACATTGGTTACCTGCAAAGCATGGTGATGCCGAACCCTCAAAGCGCGACTCAGGCACAGCTCGCTTATGCCAGCGATGAAGCGAAGCTGTGGCAAAACATTTTGTGGTTCGCCTCCGAAGACGCGGTGACAGCGATCGACAAATTACCGGAAGAGTCTGTGAACGCGAAGACTTGCAAGTCTGACCGGATTTCAAGGTCTCTTGTCTCCCATGTGACAGAGAAATCATCAAATCCATTCGCCAACTGGTGGTCCCGCAAGAATCTGGAGAACCAGTTGGCGATGTTTGCCTGTCCGGATCAGCGCCGTGGCGCCTACAACCCGGAGGCGGATTGTTTCAAGGGTGCGTCCAACGTCACGGGCATCGCCGCCCCGCAGCCAGGCGGCGAAGGCGAGGCGCCGTTTCGCATCGTCGCCCTGCGCGAACTCCCGGCCAACACATATTATTGGATGCGTGTCTCACCTGACGGCCGGTTTGTGGGTAACGGCAGCTCAGAAGACATGGACCCTGAGGGGAACGGTTTTGAGGCCTTCGTGGATGACCTTGCCGCCGCGAATCGCAGGGTCATCGTCCGGGCGAAGTACGATCCAGGTTTCACGCCGGACAATGAATGGTTCCTGTTCCAGGGCGCCAACGGGGACCACGCGCAGGCCGCGTTCTGTCGCATGAGTGTCCTTTCGCGCATGAACAAGATCGAGCCGATGCCGCCCGCGTGCCTCGGGCCGACGGAGAGAGACGGGAGTCACATCCACCTTTACCAGAGCATCGGGGCTGACCCGGAGGGTGGACCGTACGTGATCGCGCAAGGCGGCTGGGAAAACGACAATGGCGGCAACTCGGCAAGTGGAGGACGCCTCGTTTTCAATGCGGACCCTATCGTCAAGCAAGGCAAGAACAACCTGAACGTCTTCGTGTTTGATGGAGCCGGATCCGGTTTGGCGGATAGCCTCGTCTTCAATAACGAAGGCGACTGGGTTGTTTCCCCGACGACGCGCCTTGTCGTCGGGCGGTACGGTCAGGGGTCATCCGAGCAGCACGGCTACAGGATCCACATGCTGAATGTGCAACCGGACACCGGGAAGAAGGCCGGGTTCTCGGTCTCGCACAAGGTTGTCGGGGAGATTTGCAATGTCGATCCGGCGACCCGCAAGCCGCAGTTCAGGGGTGGAAAGGTCCAGATCTCCCTGGACGACCGTTTCCTCGCGACCCATCGTTATACCGGTACGGAAGAAGCCTCACTGGAGAAGGCCTCGTCGGATATTATGCTCTACGACACGCTCACGGGAAATTCGATGCAGGTCACGAACATGCCAACGGGCATGTACGCACTGTACCCGTCGTGGCGTTCGGACGGTTGGATCTATTTCCTCGTGCGTGACCGTCGTACCAACGCGGGCAAGGATTTCGTGGCGGCGACCAACGCGGCCTGGTGGCTGTCGCGGCAGCCCGGGTCCAACACGAACATCGTCGATGACAACGAATTCGAAGGGGGAGAGTGAGCGTGAATATTGCCCGGCGCGTGATTTGGCTCGCTCTCATTTTGACAGTTGTCCCGATGGCAGGTTGCAAGACCCGCTCTGCCGTGTCCTCGCAAGTTCGCGGTGCCGGATTGGCCCGCCCTGACGCGGCGACCCTCGCCCTGTTCGATAATTATTGCTCGGGTTGCCACGCGGCATACGCCGGCGGTGGCGATCAGGCGTGGGCGTCGATCCGGCGGGACGCCGCGGAAATCAGCGTGCGACTTGACTGGGATCATGCCGACAAGGACCAGATGATGCCGCCGCCCGACGCGGAGCAGCACGCGCGGCTGGCCGCGGCGCCCGGCGACCGCGAAAAGATGCGTAATGCTGTCAAGGGCGCGCGTTCGGGTGGTCTGGCGACGGAGTTGCCTCTGGACCGGATCCGTTTGCAGCCCGGGTTCAGGATCGCGGTCTGGGCGAAGGCGCCGGGGGCGCGTTCGATGACCATGGGCGATGACGGCACGGTGTATGTCGGGACTGGAGGCCTCGGTGGCCGCCACAAGAAAGTGTACGCGATCAAGGACGCGGATGGGGACGGCACTGGTGAGTCCGTCACGATCGTCCGTGATTTTGAGAAGACGGATCCTGATGACGAATTGCTGGTGCCCAACGGCGTCGCGTTCAAGGACGGGGCTCTTTACGTCGGGATGATCAACCGGATATTCCGGTTTGACAACATTGGCGCGAACTACAACCGCAATCCGCGACCTGAAGTCGAAGCTGTGCGGTTTCCAGACGTGATGCATCACGGATGGAAGTTCATCGCGTTCGGCCCGGATGGGCGGCTTTACGTTCCGGTTGGGGCCGAGGGCAACATGACCGAGGACCCGGAGCATTTCGCTCTGATTTACCGTTTGAGCGAGGACATGACCTCAAAGGAAGTTTTCGCGAAGGGCGTACGGAATACCGTCGGATTCGACTGGCATCCGGTGACTGGAGAAATGTGGTTTACGGACAACGGGCGTGACAACCTGGTGATCGACGCGCGCGGTTCCGACGATGTTCCCCCAGATGAACTGAACCGCGCGCCGCGCGCCGGCCTCAATTTCGGGCATCCATTCTGCCACGGTGGCTACATCCAGGATCCAGATCCGGCTTACTCCAAGTGGGGAAAGTGCAGCGACGCGGTTCCCCCGGTGCAAAAACTCGGTCCGCACGTGGCAGCCCTGGGGATGCGTTTCTACACGGGCCAGAGTTTTCCACAGGAATTCCGCAACCAGGTTTTCATCGCCGAGCACGGGTCGTGGAACCGCTCCCAGCGCATCGGGTACCGCGTGACTCTGGTCCGTCTGGACGGCAACCAAGCGATTTCTTACGAGGATTTTGCTACCGGATGGCTAGGCGAGGACGGCAACCGGTGGGGGCGTCCCGTCGACGTCCTGGTCGCTCCCGACGGGGCACTGCTGGTTTCGGATGATTTGGCCGGCGTGATTTACCGGATCACCTACCAGCCCTGAGCGATTTTAGTTGAAAAACGCTGTTCGAGACGTAGAACCATCGGGCTCTCAAAAGGAGGACCCGATGGATTTCCGGCCCGAAGTTTTCACGCCGTCTTACTGGATGGATGTTCCCGCTATCGAGGGGCAGATGACCCGGCCGCGCGATGGCGGAGGAATTCTGGTCATCGGTTCGGGCCTCTCTGGCGTGAGTTCGGCATACTGGCTGAAAGAAGTCGGCTTTGAAGATGTGACGATGGTGGACTTCGCCCTGCCCCATGCCGCCACGTTCCGTAACTGCGGGCATATCCTGTACGGGACGGTGGAGTCCATGCAGGCGCTGGTCGCGTTGCACGGTCGCGAAACAGCAAGGGAGATCTGGGAATTTTCCATCGGCATCTGTCACGAGGTCCGGGAGACCGTGCGGCGCCTCCGGTTGGACGCGGACTACGAGCAGTCCGGGTACCTGGTCATCGCGATTGACGAGACCGAGGACAAGGAAATCCACGAATCGATCGAGTTGCTGCGCGGTATGGGTTTCCAGAGCGATTATGTCGAGCCGGGGAAATTGCGCCAACTGGGATTCAAGAATGTGCGCGGCGCGCGTTACGAGGCAGGATCGGCGCAGGCGCATCCGATGAAGTTCCGCAATGGTGTGCTGAAGCATTGCGTCGACCATGGAGTCGATTATCACAGCGGCGTGCGTGTGACGTCGGTTGAGGAAGAGGGTGACCACGTCCTGGTCAACACGGAGCAGTGGGGCCAGTTGCGTTATGACGCGGTCGTCATCGCGGCCAACGCCTACAGTCCTTTGTTGTCGCGGTACTTCGAGGAACGCCGCCTCGTGGAGCCGTTCCGTGGGCAGATCATCACCTCAAAGCCCCTCAAGCATGAATTCAAGGTCAAGCATCCGCACAGTTTCGACCATGGCTACGAATACGCCCTGGTCACCACGGACAACCGGTTGATGATCGGCGGATGGCGCAATAACACTCCCGGTGGCGAGGTCGGCACCTACGATATCGACCCGAACAAGTTCGTTGAGCAAGGGCTGAAGGACTTTGTCGAGGAACACTACGAGATCAAAGAGAAGATCGAGTGGGAATACTCCTGGGCAGGGATCATGGCCACGTCCAAGACAGGATTTCCTTTCATCGGGCCGACCACCAGTCCGCGGATCTTCACTTGCTCGGGTTACACGGGGCACGGGTTCTCGTGGGCGCACGGCAGCGCGAAGTTGCTGGCGGATGTCATGGCGGGGAACCAGGTCCCCGCCGTCGCGAAATACTTCAATCCGAAACTGTGATCCCCCGGGGGGCTCTCAGAACTTCAGGAGCAGCTTGAGCTGCGCCGTGGTGCCAGACAGGTTGTAATTGTTCGTGGCACCAACAGTGCGCTCTTGCTCAAAATCGATGCGAACCGGGATTTTCCAGGTCGAGTAGAAGTCGAGCCTCACCCCCGTTGCCATCGATTTGCGGGTGACTTTCTCTTTGGTCACCTCGTTGTCGATCTTTTCCTTGCTGTCGTTGTCGTAGCCATAAGTTGCCGTCAGGCCGACCGGCACGAGCCAACTGCCGAAAACGCCAAGACCGAAGGCAGCGCGGGCGAATCCGTAGTTGCGCATGCCGTCGCGTTCGACGTCGACTTCCGTGCCGTCAGACGCGGATTTCTTGCCCTTTTGAACCATCTGGCCGCTGGTGTTTTGCAAAGACAGGGTCAGCCCGCGGAACGGTAGCAGGTCGAGATTGAATTGCACGCCCGCCTCGGTGACGCCACGGCCGGTGGTGCGCATGGTGTCTGGCGTGTCTTTGTACTTGCCCGTGGGCAGCGTCATGCCAAGCCCGATTGAGGATTGCACGGATCCGCTGGGGATCAGGGCGTAAAGGAAACCGACTCGCGTGTCGCCCAGACCGGTTTCTCCGTCCGCGTAGGCGGTTTCAGCGGCATCCACAATCGCGGCGTCAACTCCGGATTGGATCAAGGTCATGATCGGCAGGCCGGTAGTCGGATCCAGGGCCGCGCCGGATGTGATGGCGGCGCTGCAGACGGCCGTACTGGGGCAAGCCCCGAGGGCCTGCAGAACGGCAGCCTTCTGGGCGACTTGAGCGGCAACAGCCGTGTCATAAGCCGTCTGGTAAGTTGTCGTAGCACGGAGGTCATCGACCGAGCGGAGTTTCACGGTCTGATTGGTGTATTTGAGCGCGTATAACTGTAACGAGAGGCGGTTGGTCAGGCCCAGCTCGAACGCGGCTCCGTTGGCAGAGGTCGAGATGTCATATGGGATCGAACTCTTGTTCCCATCCGCGTCGTATTGGGCGTCGGCAGAGCGTTTGACCTGAATCGCGCGGACCTGGACCACGCCCGCGGGCAACGTTTTACCGGCAGGTTCGGTTGAGTACCACCCTGTCTCGTTTCCCTCAGCGAGGGCCACCGGCGCGGCTCCCCACGCCAGTAACGATATGGCTGCCAACGATGGCAGCAAAAATCGGATGCGAGTTTTCATGGGTTTACCCCCCTTTTTAGTGAGGACCCGAGGGGTCCGGTGGCGCGTTCTCGCCATCCAAAAAGGGTCGACGTAATTGGTTAAAACTTTAGGGTGAAAATGGCGATCGTTGTCGCCACAGCGAATCGATAGACCATGAACCAGAAGAACCCGTTATTCCTGACAAATTTCATCATGAAGGATATGGCGAGGCAGCCCGAGGCGAAGGACACCAGAGTGCCCACGTACAGAATCGGGTCCGACACGTAATTCAGGATGTCGCGCAATTCCAGCAGCGCGGCGCCGAACATCGCGGGTGTGCCAAGCAGGAAAGAAAATCTCGCGGCATCGGGTCTGGCGAATCCCAGGAAACGGCCGGCGATGATCGTCGAGCCACTACGTGACACTCCGGGAATGAGAGAGCAAGCCTGTCCGATGCCGATCAAGATGCCGTCTTTGATGGTCAGTTGATCGAGGCTACGTGTGGCCGGGCGGGTCTTGTCTGACCACCACAAAAGCACGCCCACCAACGCGAGGGGGACGATGACGATGACGGGATGATGAAGTTTTTCCTCGATGATCTTGTGGAATTTCAGTCCGATGAAGCCCGCCGGAATCGATCCGAGGACAAGGGCAGGCAGCAGGACATCCGAGCCAAAAGACCTGGTACCCGTCGTGATCCGGCGGACGGTCGCGCGTCCCATGGCCAGCCAGTCCTGATAGAAATAGGCGAGTACGGCAAGCACCGTACCTACGTGCAGCGCGACGTTGAGGGCTAGTGGCAGCGGGTGTCCCGACATTAGCTCTGATACGAAGATCAAGTGGGCAGAGCTCGAGACCGGCAATAGTTCGGTGATGCCTTGGACGAGCCCGAGGACAACTCCAACGATCAGGTCCTGGTTCATTCGTCCTCCGCGTTGCTTTTTTCACGTCTTGACTGGATGTTTGACTGGAATCTTAATATGAATGGCATTGTGAGTCGAGGTCGCACGAGGAGGTTCCGTGTCCCAGGTTATCGTTACCAATGATGTGTTGCGCGGAAAGCGCGAGGAATCAAGGCGTCAGGAGCACAAGATCGACCGTGAGTCGGTATTTGCCCAGTGGCGCAGAAGCGACATCACCACGCGTCGTGATCCGGTCGCGGCATTGATCGGCGTGGCAGCCATTCCCGTTGTCGCTTTCTGGTCGTTCGTGGCGGGTTGTCTGACTTTCTCGTTTACCGTGATGCTCGGCGTGTTCAAGGTCCTCGGGAAATTGTTTCGCTGAACATTCTTTCCAGAACTGACGACACTTGCGTCGGAGCGCTGGTGATGAAAATAAGAAGGGCGGCCTCCTTGGCCGCCCTCTGATTTTCAGGATTAGCCCTTCGGCTTTTCCGGGGCAACAACAAAGTTTTTTCGGATCAGGGCGATCATGCCCGCGATTTCCTCTTTGGTGGGCTTGCCCCAGCTGTGGTGGATCAGCTCGCCCTTCTGGTTCAGGATCAGGAAGTTGTAGGCGTCATCTTTCAGTCCCCACTCCTTGACCAGGTGCTTTGTGAAATCCTTCGCGTAAGTCGTGTTCGGGAAACGTTTTTGCTTGGCCGACAATCTTATCTCGATCAGAAAATTCGGGATGTTGGTGGCTTTCATGTTGACGATGGCGGATGAGTGTACTTGATCCCCTGGAAATTTTTCGGCATCCAGCAGGTTTGCCAGTTCCTCGCCGTCTTCCTGGGCGTCAGGGTCAACGTAAAACAAGAGATGGATGCGTCCGAGGTAGTCCTTGTAGTCCCAGGGGGTTCCGTCAAGTTTTCCGCCATTTTCACCGTCCAGCCGGGCGTCGGGCGGCAATGACCCGACTTTCCACAAGATCATCGCGTCCCCGGCGAACGCGGTTGCGCCTGGCAGGAGGAAGCAGGCCATCGTGACAGGCAACAGTAAACAGGACAGGAAGACAGAAAATCGCGAGGTCATACGCGTGCTCGCTCGGCAGGTCGCGGGCCTGGGCTCCATCGGATGACTCCTTTGATAGGGTTTATTCCAGTTTCCCAGAGCCGCAGCCAAGAATCCAGACGGCGAAATTGTCGAATTGACAAATCCTCTCGCGATCCCCTGCCTTAGCGGGCTGTTCAAAAATACGACATGGGCTGTGCAACCCGCCAAAAAACCCTACGATTTAAGATGTTGATGGAATGCTGCCGATTCCCTAAGAAGGACCTGTTGGTCCTTCGGGAGAAGCAAGTTGAAGAGCAAGAATGGCGACAAGGTCATGGCAAAACCGATGGTGAAGGGCGCTTCGTTGCAGGCGCGTCATGAAGCTGCGTCGCACGAATCTGACTCGATTTCCACCGGACGCGGGGAAGTTCCGAAAGGAACTGCGGCTCTGGAAGCATTGCTGGAGTCGGTTTCCGGCTCGAAACTCCTGATTTGCATTCGCGGGTATCCGGACCCCGACAACATCGGGTCATCTCTGGCATTGCAATGGCTCGCGCGCCAGTACGGCATTGATTCGAGGATCGTCCATTTCGAGGAAATCTCTCACCACGAGAACCGTGCCCTCGTAAAAAAGCTCGATATCGAACTCGACGAATGGCACGAAGGGTTTGATTGCTCCAAGTTTGACTACTATGCCGTTACCGACTCCCAGACTGCGGAATTGCCGATCAAGTTGCCTGGTAGTTGCCAGTTGCTGGCTTTTGTCGATCATCACAAGCCCCTGGGCAATATCCAGGGCCGTTTTGTCGACATCCGGGAGAACTCGGGATCGACCTCCGCCATCTTTGCCGAATACCTCGTGGAAAGTTCCCATCGTTTCGAGGGATCCTCCCCTGAGATCACCAAAATCGCGACGGCCCTGATGCACGGGATTCGTTCCGATACGGACAACTTCGTCAACGCGACGATGATCGATTACCGGGCGAGCGAGTTCCTGTCCAACTTCGTCGACAAGGACTTGCTGGCGCTGATCTCGCGTCAATCGATTCCGGCGAAGACTATGGATCTCACTCAGATCGCCCTCCAGAGAAAAGACATCCGCGGGACGTTCATGTTCTCTGGTGTGGGATTTGTCCGCGATGAGGACCGGGACGGCATCGGTCAATGTGCCGATTACCTGCTCCACCGCGAAGGCATCGAGACCGTGATTGTCTACGGTGTCGTTGGCAATGAGTACATCGACGGATCCTTGCGCACCAAGTCACACACCCTTGATCCGGACAAGTGGTTGAAGGACGTTTTCGGCCAGGACAAGGACGGTAACTATTACGGTGGCGGGCGGAAGGACAAAGGCGGTTTCCAGATCCCGCTGGGTTTTTTCGCCAGTTGCTCGGACAAGGAACTCCTCTGGATCCTGATCAAGAAAACCATCGACGAGCTCTTCTACGACAAGATCGGCGTCGAGGGTAAATCCTCCCTGGACGGTGAAGGGGCCTGAGATTCAGCCCCTGCGGTCCTTGACTTGAGCCTCGATCCATTCCAGAAACGCCTGGCTGCCACCGTTCATTGGCACCGAGACGATGCAGGGGTTTTCATAGGGGTGACGCGCTGCCACGAACGATATCAGGTCGTTCAAGGATTCTTCCGTCGTTTTCAGGATCAATACGGACTCCTTGTCCTCGCGGACCTGGCCTTCCCATTCGTAGACAGAAGTCATACCTGGTATGACGTTGCCGCAAGCGGCCAGACCGGCCTTGACGCAGCTGTGTGCCAGCTTGAGACCTGTTTCGGTATCCGGTGTTGTCACATAGACCAGGCACTTCGTTTTCATGGTTCGGATTTCTCCTCGAGAAGAATGGTCACGGGTCCATCATTGCAAAGTTCGATATCCATGTCGGCCCCGAATTCCCCTGTTCCGACATGGACGCCCCGCGCGCGCAGGCAGGATACGAAATGCTCGTAAAGTCGCATGGCGTCTTCGGGTTTCGCGGCGTCGATGAAGCTGGGGCGGCGTCCACGTGATGTGTCCGCGAACAGGGTGAACTGGCTGACTGCGAGGATGTCACCTGAGGCTTGCGCGATATCGAGGTTCATCTTCCCCTGGGCGTCAGAAAATACGCGCAGGCCGCAAATTTTCTCTGCCAGTCGGGCCGCGATCTCCGGTGTGTCGCCGTGCCCGATCCCGACCAGTAAAAGCAGCCCACGGTCAATCCTGGCTTTTTCCACTCTTTTTGCAGTTTGCCCGGGCGTGTGGTGTTTTACCGACACCGAGGCCCGGGAGACCCGCTGCAACACGATCCTCAAGTTGACGTCCCCCCAATTTCAACGTTTTCCCTAAAAGTTTCGGGTTTAAAGCCGATGAAACCCGTCAGTATGGCGCGCGGCGCGCCAGCAAGAGGGAGTTTTATCATGAGCGACCAGGATCGCGATGGATTCTTGAAGGGCATCAGGTCCTTGTTGCGCGCGCTGGGTGAGAACCCTGACCGCGAGGGTCTTCTGAAGACCCCGGACCGTTTTTTGCGCAGCCTCGAGTTTTTGACTTCGGGCTACCGCGCCGATGTTGTGAGCATCACGTCCTGCCGTTTTTCGGGCGCTGCCATGTTGGATACATTCCGAATGGCAAGGTCATCGGGCTTTCGAAGATCCCGCGAATCGTTGATGCGTTCGCGCGGCGATTGCAGGTCCAGGAACGGTTGACCAACGAGATATCCGAGGCCCTGCAATCACATCTGGCGCCGCATGGTGTCGGCGTCGTGATTGAGGCGTATCATTTTTGCATGATGATGCGAGGGGTGGAGAAGCAGAACTCATATACCATGACGAGTTCGATGCTGGGCGCGTTTCAGGACATGTCCACCCGCCACGAGTTCCTGACTTTGCTGCAAAGTCACCGGAGCCGCTGATTCCCGCCTCTCCATGGCGGGTGGGACGGAGACCAGGAAGATGGCTGCTCGACACGTCTACACCTACGTCGACCCGGTTCGCGAGCGCGACATGGAGGAGGCTTGCCGGGTTCTGGCCAACGACGGAGTGATTGCCCTGCCAACCGAGACGAGCTGGTGCCTTGTCTGCGACGCGGACAGCCCGAAGGCCCTCGAGCGTATCCGCCGGCTGAAACCGGGTCACCCGAAGGAGCGTCCGTTCAGCCTCATGTGTGGCTCGATCTCCTCGGCTGCCCACGTCGTCAACATCGATAATGTCGTCTATCCCTTGCTGAAGAAAGTGCTGCCGGGCCCGTATACGGTCATTCTGGAGCGCAACCGCAGTTTGCCGCGCCTGATCCACGATAACCGTCGTGAGGTGGGAATCAGGATCCCCCGCGCGGCTCTTGTGAGGGCACTGTTGGAACGTTACGGGCGGGTTCTCGCGGCGGCAACGGTTCCGCAAGTTCAGTTGAAATCCAACGGGTTTGACGAATTGCACCTGCCGCGGTTCGGCCATGAGATCATGGACGCCATCGGTCATGGGCTTGATTTAATCCTCGATCTGGGCGATGAGGTTCCGGGAGTCGAGACCACGATTGTTGACTGCACGAGTGGCGTGCCGTCCGTGGTGCGCGAAGGCGCCGGAGACACGGCGCCATTCACCGGGGTCGCTCACAGGTGATAGTCAGGATCATTGACGCCGGGACCATGGAATATGGCGAGGCCTGGGAATTCCAGAAGCGCCTCCACGGACGCGCGGTTGCCTCAAATTCAGAGGCCTTCTTGATGATGGTCGAGCATCCGCCGGTCATCACCCTGGGCAAGAACGCAAGCGAGCGTTTTTTGCTGTCCGGCGAAGCCTGGCTGAAAAATATGGGTGTTGGCATCTACCGGTCAGACCGTGGGGGCGAGGCGACTGCCCACAACCCGGGTCAATTGGTCGCCTATCCGATCATCCCGCTGCAGGCCTTTGGTCTCGGTGCGCGCGCATACGTGCATCAATTGGAATCGTCGGTGATCAATACCCTCTTGGCCTTCAACGTTCCGTCGGGCAGGGATCCTGTGCATCCGGGTGTCTGGGTTGGCAACGACAAGATCTGCGCGATCGGCACGCGGATCAAGGACCGCGCGACGATGCATGGAATCGCGTTGAACGTCCGGAACGACCTTGGAATCTTCGGGTTGATCGTCCCGTGCGGAATCTCGGGACGCGGTGTTACCAGCTTGGCGCAACTCCTCGGCACCGGGCCGGAGATGCGCGAAGTCAAGGATGAATTCGTCCAGCGCTTCGCGGACGTTTTCAGTTGCCGTCTGGACTTTTCCCCGGTTCCTCTCGCCGATTGAGTTTCGCGTACCCGTGCAGGTAGGCGAAGGCTGTCGTCAGCTGGTAGTCAGAGCGCATGGGTTCCGGCCACTGGTCAATCCACTGCGCGAGGCCCTGCGCTTTCGCGATGTCACTCAGGTCGTGGCTCTCAATGTGGCGCTCGAGATCTGATTCCTTGCGAGGGCCCTCGGTCTTCTCCGGTTTTTCAATTTTTTCAGTTTTCTCGGACTTGGATTTCCCTGCGGCATCCTCCCCGGGCCTGGCAGGTACCACGATATCCGGCGCGATGCCCTTCGCCTGGATGGAGCGATCCTTGGGGGTGTAATAACGGGCGATGGTCAGTTTGAGCGCGGATCCATCGGGCAACGGAAGGATCGTCTGGACAGACCCTTTGCCGAACGTCGTGGTTCCCATGATGAGCGCGCGCTCATGGTCCTGCAGGGCTCCGGCCACGATCTCTGACGCGCTCGCGGAGCCGCCATTGACGAGGACGACCACGGGAAAGCCCGTGTACGTGTTCCGCTTGTGCGCGAATTCGCGTTCGACCCGGTCCTTGTCGCGTCCCATGGTCGTCACAATCAGTCCGCTCTCGATGAACAAATCAACAACCTGAACGGCCTGGTCGAGAAGGCCTCCCGGGTTATCGCGCAAATCCAGCACGAGTCCGGAAATTCCGGTTTTGGATGCCAGGTCCTTGAGCATGGCGGAGAGTTCGTCACCGGTTCCCTCCTGGAAACTCGATATTCGAACATACTCGAATTTGGGCCCCAGACTCTGGCGCCGGACTGATTTTACCCGGATGATCTCGCGAACCAGTTCGAATGTGACGGGCTCCGCGACGTTCTGGCGCCGGATCTTCAGTTTCAGTTTCGATCCCGGATCGCCGCGCATACGATCGACGGCGTCATCATTTTTCAGGTTCGTAACCACGTGACCGTTGATCTCGATGATCTCGTCTCCCGACCTGACGCCGGCCCGCGCCGCGGGAGTGTCCTCGATTGGCGAGACGACAATCAGTTTTCCTTTCTCCTGCGATACGATGACACCGACACCGCCAAATTTTCCCTGCGTGTCGATGGTCAATTGCTCATAGGCCTTCGCCGGCATGTGCATCGTATGCGGATCGAGCTGGTCCACCATCCCCTTGAAAGCGCCCTGGACAAGGGCTGGTTCCTTGACCTTGCTTTCGTCGACGTACATCGTCTCCAGGTAGTGGAGCCCGCGCGCCAGGGTTTCCAGGGATTTGTACCTGGCATCCGAGGCAATTTCCGCGGCGGTCTGGGAGGCGAGGGCAACGGACCCGGTGAGGGCGGCTCCATGAATCGCGATCAAGCACGTGATGAAGCATGAAGGGATCGCGGTACGGATGCGGCTGGATCTGCCTTGAATCGACATGAATCAACTCCTGGACGCGGCTGCGGCGGATTTCGCGATCATACGTTTCATTTTCGAGATTCGCCGGGAATCCTCTTCCGTCAACGCCTCGTTCTTCTCAAAACTCTCTACCGTGTTTTTTGCCTCTTTGATCCGCCTTTCCTTCACCAGGATCCTGACCATGGACTCCACAGGCTCCGGGCAACGGACGCACGCGGCTTTCGCCGTCTCGAGCTTGTCAAGGGCGAGACGTGAACGGTGAGTTGTCTCGTAGATCCTCGCCATCTTCATCAAGGTCATGAAGTTGGTCGGGTTTTCCTCGAGGGCTTTGCTGTACCAACGTTCTGCCCGGACCGAGTCTCCTGAGAGCTCAGAGATCAGGCCCAGGTTGTGGTAGAGACGTTCGCGGTACACATAGGATTTGGCCGCGTCTGATGCCAGGGCGTCTTTCAACAAGCCGGTGGCCTTGGCGAACTGTTGGGCCTGAATCAGGGCGGAACTGAGGTTCAAGACGTAGGTCATGTTGCCGGGCTGGATTTGCCGTGCTTTTTCCAGGGATTCGATGGCCTTTTTCGTGTTGCGAAGCGCCAATTGGACCAGTCCGTGGAGGTTAAGGACCTCTGGGTCATCGGGGGTCTCGGCGAGGAGCGCCCGGACTTCCTTGAGCGCCTGCGTCGCCTGGCCGCTGTCGAGCGAGTTGATGACAATTTGCTTCTTGGTCTCTTGGGTGCTGGCGGACGAAGATTTGTCGGTTTCGAGGGTTTGGCAGCTGGACAGGTGACTTGCAATATAAGCCAATAAAATCATGTACTTGATCGCACACATGAGGCGAAATGAAGCCATGCCCGGGTCTCCTTTCGTTCCCGGGCCAACCCGGCCGGGGATATTGACTTGCCGATGCTCCAGCGGGGTGGCATTCATTAATGCAGCCACAACACGAACACGGGCCCTGATCAACAGGCGATCGAGGATCTTGGGCGTGATCATAACACGGATCCGGTGATGAGCGACCAGACGAATTCTGCGAAGGCAACAGCCACCCAGCCAGACCTGGGCATGCTCCGCAAAGAACTTGGCGATAAATTGAAAGAGGCCCGCGAAAAGGCCGGAATGACCCACGACGCGATCGCCCAGGTAACCCGGATCACACGGACTTATGTCGTCGCGCTGGAGACCGGTGACTTTGACCGGCTCCCGGGTGCCGTGTTCGGTCGCGGATTCGTGCGCAGCATCGCGCGAGTGCTCGACATGGATGCCGACGCGTTGTCCGGTTTGTACTCGAAGTGCTGGTCCTCGTCGGATCTGGAGACCACGGTAAAAGCTCCTGTCGCCGAGGGCGCGATCTCGCGCAAGATGGCCGGTCGACGCAGCATTGCTTCTGAGATCGGAGCGATGTTGAAAGGCAGCCCCGCCCTGAAGTTCAAGATTACCGGCGCGAAATCTGTCGCCCTGCTTGTGGCGGTTCCGTTGGTGGTGCTGGCAACAGCCTCGATCACTGTCGGGATCAAGCGGGTCGGCAAGCGGGCGGCAAAGCCGGTCGAGAAGCCAGTGGAGGCTGTTGTCGAACAGGCGGCGCCAGTCCCGGCGGAACAGCCTGAGGCGTTGGCCGCCGCGAAGCCCGCGAGCGACGAACCTGCCGTTGAGATTCAAAGCGAGAAGGCAAATTTCGAACACGTCCTCGAGCTCGTGGTGATCGAGCCGGTCAAGATCAAGCTGACCTCCGACTCGAATCAAGCCGTCATCAAGCAGCTCAAGCCAGACGCTTACCGTTTCACATTTGCCGACCGCGCTGAGTTGACGATTTACGACGCGGCCGCCGTGGAGCTTGCCTTCAATGGCCGCAGTCTCGGATCCCTTGGAGCCAAAGGCCGGATCCGCAAGCTCATTTTCCAGTCAGGGGCTCCGGAGTCCGCGATGAATGGCGCGGTTGGGAAAACTGAAAAGAAACTTTGATTCGGCTGCTCAATCCGGGTCATCTTTTTCGGGGCAGTTCCCCCTGATTCAAGTCGGATCGATTTGTGCCGATTCTCATCTTGCAAGTCGTTCGCGGCTTGCGCGAGATGCGATGCCGGAACAGGTTGGTTATCGGCCTGCACGGAGATGGAACGGATGCTGACTCTCGCAGTCAGATCCTGGATGAGCGCCGGCCAAGGATTGGCCCGATTGCCAAGAGGGCAGTCGAAGGGGTCTCCAGACCGCAAGCATCCCGAAAGTGAAATGCCGCGATGACACTACAGACGATTGTTGAAATCCCAGCCCTCGACGCATTCCGCCTCAGTCTTTTCTCGGCGGGGCGCAAGCTTGCCTTTGTTCCCACCATGGGAGCGCTCCACGAAGGTCACGTCTCCCTGGTCCGGCAAGCAAAGCAGCATGCCGACGCCGTGATCTGCAGTATCTTCGTCAACCCGTCCCAATTCGGGCCGGGCGAGGATTTCAACCGTTATCCGCGGACGTTGACAGAAGATGTGGCCAAACTGGCGACAGCCGGGTGCGATGCCGTTTTCCTGCCGAATGTGGCCACAATGTATCCAGAAAAATTTCAGACCTGGGTCCGCAATGAGGCGCTGGAGAATGACTTGTGCGGCGCCGCGCGCCCCGGACATTTCCGTGGTGTGCTGACCGTTGTCTTGAAACTTCTCAACATCGTGCGCCCGGAATTCGCCCTGTTTGGCAAGAAGGACTATCAGCAGTGGCGCCTGATCGAGAAGATGGCGCTCGACTTGAATCTGCCGGTGAGAATCATCGGAGGCGAGACAGTCCGTGAGCCGGACGGACTCGCCATGAGCAGCCGGAACCGTTATCTCAAGCCAGAAGAGCGCCCCGTGGCCGCGGTGATCTCGAAGGGACTCAGGGCTGCCGTCGAGAAGTACAAGTCAGGCGAGAGGAACCCGAAAGCGTTGATCGAACTTGTGGCACGGGAGATTTCCGGTCATCCGGCGATCAAGATCGAGTACCTGACCATCCGCGACCAGCTGTCCCTGGCGGAGTTTCCGGGGGTCATGACGGGTCCGGCGGTAATTCTTGTGGCCGCCAGGTTGGGAGACCTGCGATTGATTGATAACATGGAACTCGATCCTTCTGTCTGATCAACCTTTTGGGTTTTGTTGGTTCCATGGTCCCTCTCTTGACAGCAATTCAGTGGCTGCGGCTTTTCGGATGGGTCCGCCTTCCAATCCGTTGGTGGGTGCAGGCCAAGACGTTGCCCAAGGATCCGCTCAAAGAGGCGGGCATTGATCCCTCGAGGCCAGTCTGTTTCGTCACTGCGACGGGTTCCCTGAGCGACCTGATCGTGATTGACGAGCAGTGCCGCAGGCTGGGCCTGCCGCGCCCCCGTTACCCTGCATCCGCGCTGCGTGACGGCCCGGTGCCGCGCGCTGGCGCGGTGCACATGTTCCTGAGCAGCTTGAGGTTGTTTCAGGCGGACCGTGAAAGCCGCAAGGAGATCCTCCACCCCCTGACCCGCATGGTCGAGAGCGCGCGGACCAATCCGGGGTTCAATGTCCAGCTGGTTCCGGTTTCTGTTTTCTGGGGTCGCAATCCCGGAAAGAGTGAGCAGAGCATCATGAAGCTCCTCTTCTTTGACGACGAACATGCGGGCGTGATCCAGAAGTTCTTCATTGTGCTGGTCCAGGGACGCAACGTCCTTGTCCAGTTCGGAAAGCCGATCAACCTGCAGGAGCAGGTGGCTTCAGGTGAGTCCTCCGACCAGGTGGCGCGAAAACTTTCACGCGTCATGCGCGTGTACTTCAAGACGCAGCGTTTCCTGTCTGTCGGTCCAGACCTCACCGAAAAACCGCGTGTCATTGAGACGATCGTACGCACGAGGCCGGTGCGCGCCCTGATTGAGGACGAAGCGCGCCGATCCGGCAAGCCGGTCGCCAAGGTGGAGCAAGAAGCCCGGCGTTACGCGTTTGAGATCGCCGCGGATCCTTCGTATCCCTTTGTCCGGGCGGCCGAGATCACGCTGAAATACTTGTGGCAAAAAATGTTCACGGGGCTCGTGATCCGCGGAATCGACAGGGTTCGCGAAATCGGATCCAATCACGAAGTGATCTACATGCCGAGCCACCGCAGCCACATCGATTACCTGTTGCTGGGGCAGTCGTTGTATTCCGAGGGCTACGTCGTTCCCCACACCGCGGCCGGGATCAACTTGAACTTCTGGCCGGTCGGCGGAATCCTGCGAAAAATCGGCGCGTTTTACATACGCCGGACCTTCAGCGGGAACAAATTGTACGCCGCGGTTTTCAGTGAGTACGTCCATCACCTTGTCACGAGCGGTTTTCCTGTCAAATTTTTCCCCGAAGGTGGACGCAGCCGGACCGGGAAGTTGTTGCCACCAAAGACTGGTTTCCTGTCCATGGTCGTCCAGAGTTACCTGAGGAACTCTGATCGTCCCATAGCCCTGGTCCCGATTTTTCTGGGGTATGACCGGGTCTGGGAGGTCAAGACGTATGTCAAGGAGGCGCGCGGTGAGAAAAAGCGCGCGGAGTCCATCGGGCAACTTCTGGGCGCCATCGGTGACCTTCGCAGGACGTTTGGTTCCGCTTACGTATCGTGCGGTGAGCCGATTGAGCTGGGTGATTTCCTGGCGACACGGCGTCCCGGTTGGAAGCGCGAGGTGAGCCAGTCGGATTCGCGTCCGGCGTGGGTCAATCCGGTGACGCAGGAGGTTGCCTTCGAGATCATGAACCGCATCAACGCGGCCGCGATCCTGGGACCCGTGTCTCTCGTCGCGACCGCGTTGCTGGCGGTCCCGAATCGCGCGCTCGCGGAGGACCAGCTTTGCGAGTTGCTGGATGCCTTGCTCCGCATCCAGCGGATGGCTCCCTTCAGCCAGTCAGTTTCGATCCCGGAAATGGATGGCAGGGCGGCGATTGTCGCGGCAGAACGGGTCGAGGCATGCCGCAGGTTGAATTTTCCGGGCGGTGACGTCATTTATGGTGACGAGGAGGACGCCAAAGCTCTCTCCTACTACAACAACATGACCGCGCACCTGTTCCTGATACCGGCCATAGTCGCTCGCGTTTTCCAACATTGCGACCAGATGACGGCAGCTGACGTTGTCGACGCGGTGGCCGGTACCGTGCCATTCATCCGCAATGAGTTTTTTCTTGGAATCGATGATGGCGCCGTTCCCGCGTACGCGTCTTCGGTACTGAACGCGATGGTTGCGGCAGGGTTTGTGGAAGTACCGGGACAACGGGTCGCTGGACAGATTGCTCCCGATGAAATTGTATGCCGGCCGGGATTGTCGTCGAACCGGTTGCTTTGGCTTCAGGCGCTGTCCCGTGTTTGCGCCGGCGCGCTTGACCGGGTCGGGGTCGGGCTGGCGATGCTTGGCGCGTCCGGTGTTCCACGCGCCTTGAAGCGACAGGAATTTGAGTCGGCCTTTGCCGCGACCGGTCGACGCCTGGACGCGTTGCGGGGCTCGGAAGTCACGGGTGCGTTCGACGCGCCTCAATTGCGGTCTTTTTTGGACGTCTTGCTCAAGCGCGGCCTGGCTGAATTGCAGGAGGTCCAGGCCGACGCGTTCAATCCTGATGACAGCGCCACGGAGTCAGCGACTGTTCAGCAGATCGTCGGCCTGCCTGCGTTGAAACGTGTGGCGCCGTTGCCACGCTTGTTGCTTGGGACTGACATGTCGCAGAGCATCGGCCGAAGCCCGGTCTGAGGAGGTCCTGTCCATGTCAAAGCCGCCGCATCGTTTCTGGGACGAGGACGAAAACTCGGAGTCGTTTGAGAAGTTCTCAAAGATCCGCAAGCGCGAAAAAGGAAAATCACGCGCGGGAGACCTCGCGACCCGGTTTGAGATACCCGAGAAGGAGTGGGAGTCGCAGTCCGTCGAGGGGGCTTTCGCGGCGCGCGTTGTTGAGGTCCACAAGCGATACGCGTTCGTATCCCCCGAGGCGGAACGTGGCCAGGTCAAAACCAATGATGTTTGGCTGGCGACCATCGCGCGCCGTCATCTGACGGCACGCCGGGAGCAACGCAATTTCGTGTGCGTTGGTGACCGTGTTCTGTGCCGTCCCGCGCGCGAGGATGAGTTGGCCTCAACGTCCGAGCTCCCACAATGTCTTGTTGAGGCGCTCGCGCCACGCGCCACTCGGCTGGCGCGACGTGATCCGATGACTCCGGAGCGCGAACATATCCTTTGCAGCAACGTCGACCAGTTGGCCGTGGTGGCCAGTTTTCGCAAGCCGCTGGTCAAGTGGGGGTTGATCGACCGTTACCTGGTCCTCGCTGAGAGCGAGGGGATCAAACCCCTGATCATCTTGAACAAGCGCGATCTCCTCGATGACGAGGCAGGGGAGCTGGAGCGGTCCGAGGCCGCGGAAATTGCCCGGGAGGGCAATGACGGGGCCAGTGAGGCCAAAGTCGCGGGGTCGGCGGGAGGTGGCAGGGACCTGCGATCGTTCCGGCGGAAGTGCGAGGACCGTATCGCGCTCTACCGCTCCCTTGGTTACGAGGTTTTCACCATGCAGGCCAACATGAAAGGGGTGGCCAGGGACCCGGAAGTCAAACGGCTGGCCGCGGCTCTGAAAGGGAAAATCACTGCATTTTCTGGACATTCCGGGGTTGGCAAGTCATCGATCGTGAACCTGTACAAGCCCGAACTCGTCCAGGCTGTCGAGCCGGACGAGGATATTTTCTACAAAGGGCGGCACACGACATCCTATGCCAGTTTCTTGAAACTGGGTTCCGGCGGGTACGTCATTGATACCCCCGGCGTCCGGAGTTTCCTCATCCGAGAGGACTCACCGATTCACCTGACCCACTGCTTTGTTGAGATGCGCCCGATCCTTGGCAAGTGCGCGTTCCGGGAGTGCCGTCATGTTGATGAGCCCGATTGTCAGGTGCGGGCGGCAGTTGAGTCTGGAAAAATCACCCGGTGGCGGTATAAGTCTTATCTGGGCCTTTTGCTGGGCACGACCGGCAGGCAGGGGCGGACAAGGGATCTCGAAGTCGAGGAACCTTGATCCAGCCGGACCGGAACAAACCGCATTCGGGGATTCAACATGTCCTATTCCTTTGAAGAATCTGAGGAGCTCAGCCTCCTTCGCCAGACCGTGCGCAAGTTTGCCGAGAGCGAAATCGCTCCGCGCGCCCACGAACTTGATGAGACAGAGACTTTCTCGACCGACTTGACCCGCAAGATGGGTGAGCTGGGCCTTTTCGGGACGATTGTGTCATCGAAATACGGTGGCCATGGCATGGATTACCTGTCGTACATCGTGGCGGTCGAGGAGCTCGCGAGGGTTGACGGTTCCCAGGCGGCCACGATCGCGGCTCACAACAGCCTCGGTGCCGGTCCGTTGTATTACTACGGGACGGAAGAGCAAAAGAAGAAGTACCTGCCATCGCTGTGCGATGGTTCATCCCTTTGGGGATTTGGCCTGACGGAGCCGGAAGCCGGCAGCGACGCGCAGAGCAGCAAAACCACAGCGGTTTTTGACGAGACAACGAAAGAGTGGGTCATCAACGGCAGCAAGATCTGGATTACGAACAGCGCTTCCGACATGACGGTGGGGCTCACGGTTCAGGCCGTGACCGGTCGTCGCCCTGACGGGCGCGCGGAATTGAGCTGCTTGATTGTGCCCGCCGATGCCAATGGTCTGACCCGACGCGCCATGAAGGGCAAGATGATGTGGCGCGCGTCCAATACGGGCGAGCTCTATTTCGACAACGTGCGTGTCCCCGCTGACGCGCTGCTCGGAAAGCGCGGCGATGGATTCAGGATCATGATGGAGACCCTCGACGGCGGCCGGTTGTCGATTGGCGCGATGGGACTTGGCCTTGCGAAGGGCGCTCTCGCGATGACAGTCAAGTACGCGAACGAGCGGAAAACCTTTGGCACTCCGATCGCGAAGCACCAGGCGGTCGCGTTCAAGCTGGCTGAAATGGCGACGCGCATCGAGGCGGCGGAAGGCTTGCTGTACAAGGCTTGCTGGCTTCGCCAGAACAACAGGCCGTTTGCCAAGGTTGCCGCCATGGCGAAACTGTACTGCTCTGAAGTGGCAGAGTTCGCGGCGCGTGAGGGGCAGCAAACTTTTGGCGGGTATGGCCTCATGAAGGAATACCCGATCGAGAGGTTCTATCGCGACGCGGCCTTGTTGCGTATCGGCGAGGGAACGAGCGAAATCCAGCGCCTCGTCATCTCGAGGTACATCGGTTGTTGAGACTGGCCCGCACGACACTGCTTGCCGGAGCACTGACGGCTTGCGTCACGGGCCTTTTGAGCACGGGTTATGACGACCGAACCTTGATCGTCCATACGTTGAACCTGTTCAACCAGAAGTCCCCGGCGAACGGACTGAAGACCTCATGGAACGGTGACTGGATCTTCCGCCGTGATCGCCTCGAGCTCGTGGACCGGTATTTCAGGATCCACAGGGCTGACGTGGTCCTGCTCCAGCAGTCGATGCAAAAGGCCGTCAGCGAGGTGGAGTGGGACAAATCGATCCTGTCGGCGGGAGCGTTCAGCGATTTCGACTGGCGCCTGGAGCCAGTGGCGGAACATGCGGACACCAGTGAGACGGAATCAATGGTCGTCGCCGCGGCCTCAGTCCTTCGATTGAAGCAGCGCCAGTCCGGTGAGTCGCCGACACTCTGGCTGGTTGGTCCAGACGGTTTCCTGCAGGTCGCCGCGGTTGAATCCAGTGGACAGCCGGTCGCGGTTTTCAACCTTCAGATGCCTTCACGAATTGAACGGGACCCGATCTGGTTCTCTTTCATCTCGGAGAGAGTCCGTGAGTGGACAAAGGCACTCGGTATCTGCTCAAAAAGGGTGATCATCGCCGGCTACATACCTGCCGACGTGGAGGTCAGGAGTTTCGCGGATTTTCTTGACGATTTGTCTTTGAAGGACTCGTCGAACGGGATGTGTGATGTCGCCCTGAAGTGTCAGACCGCGAACCCGGCCAATGAGATATTCCGACTGGCGACAGGAGGAAGCGTCGGTTCCCAGGCGGATCGCATCCTGGTCCCCAAATCCGCGATTGTTTACTCGTCAACCCGCACCCACGATGAGCCGTCGGAAGCCCCGCCCTACGAGAAAGCCATGGGATTTGGCCAGTTGTGGCCGTCAATCCGTGGCGGATGGGAATCATCCATCCGCCTCGCAGGTTGCGGTCACTGACTGCGAACGAAAGATTCCCGTGTTGTAACGGGTCAGAAACTGTACATGAGCCCGATCGAGGTTTCGTCACCCTGCAGCCTTGTCGTCGCCAGACCCCGCCAACGGTCCAGTCGTGCCACCATCAACCAGCTGCCCGCAGGCTTGATGGCCAGCATGGCAACTGCCGCGGCTCCAAACTCGGCCGGATATTCCGGGTCTCTTCTGACCGGAAGCGTGGCTTCAACCGCGGGCAGCAGGTATTGAAGTTTTCCCCCGGCGAAAAAATACAGAGGGTGATAAATGCGCCACCCTTTCAAGGACTCGTACCCAAACGTCAGGATTGACAGTTGTCGCGGTTCGTCATCGGCAATGAACTTGCGCCTGAGTGACTTGAAACCCGCGTGTGCCCCCAGCAGCCATCCGGTGGACAGGCGGTAACGGTATGAGACCTGAGGTTGGACGGTCCCGGGTTCGAGATGCCGGGATGTCTTGTCTACCGGGCTGTTGGACGTGAGCTCCAGTCCCCAGTACGCCTCCTCAAACGGGTTCTCAAGGTTGGTTGCGCCAAGTTCTTGACGCTGGGCGCGAGCGACCGGCGCGATGCAGGTGCCAAGGAAAAGCAATGCGAAAATGCCCGTGAAAATTTCAGGGATCAGGTGATTGAACGCCGCATAAGAACAGGTTTTTTTGCTCATCTTCTGACGTTGCCACAAATGTCCCGCAGTTTCAAACGCCCTGCTGATTGCGTTAAATTAGAAGAGGATCAGTGTGAGTGCTTGCCATCATGGTGGTGCATGACCGGGAAAGAAAACATTTCCAGGATATCCGCGCCGGATCGCATTGAGCGTCTGCTCGCCAAGGCATGCGAGGCGAAACTCGGGGCGATGCTGCGCCTCAACGAGGCCGACACGATCGCTGTGCGGGGCGTCATGACAGAGACGGTTACGATCGAAGGCGCCCGCGCCATCAAAATAAGTGGCTTGTCCACAAAAGGGGTCCAGTACTTGTCGGCTGCCTCGCATTGCATCGTCGAGCTGGTCCTGATGAACGCCAAAGTCGCGTTCGCGGCGATCGTCGTCAGGTTTTTCGGTGACGCGATATTCCTCTCTGTTCCGCAGGAACTGGTCAACATCGAACGCCGGAAAAACGCGCGTTATCCGGTCCCGCCGAACCAGGCGGCCTTCATCAAGTTCTCGGGATGGATTCCCAAGTCAACCGACCCGGTAGCGCCTCCATGTGTTTTCGGATTCGAGACGTTTAACGGTTGGATCCGCGTCAGTGACTTGAGCTTTGGCGGGCTCAGCGCGCAGATGCTGGTTCCCGGTCCGGTCGGGCAACTTGAGCGTGGATATGAGGACCACACCGCCACGTTGCACTTGCCATCGCAGGAACCGGCGAAGGTCCATTGCGCGATCCGGTGGACCAAGCGCATTTCCGACTGGAGCATGTCAAACCCAGTGAACAAGTACACGCGCATCTTCCGGCTGGGAGTCGAGTTCGTCTCCCCTGACCAGAAGTTCACGACAATCGTGCATCAGGCAATCCGCGAATTCTCGACAGCTGGCGCTGTCTAACTGGGGGGCGGGATCAATGGCTGGAATCATTGGGAAGCTTGGCAAGACCTGGCGGGTTGTGTTGGTCACGGCAGTTGTCATGGGTTCCCCGGCCGTGTCCAGTTGCGCGACGGTAAAGGGGTGGTTTGACGGTGACGGAAAAAAAGATGACACCACGGACGAAGTCAAGCCCGTGGCATCCGCGTCCGTCCCGCAAGCCCCGCGTGCCAAGCCTGCCGTTGATCCGGACGAAGTCGCTGATTTACAGCTCAAGATGACACGTCTCATGGCCCGGACGGAAGAACTTGAGGAGAAATTCTCGCGCCAGCAGGAAAGGCTTCAGATCATCGAGCGCGGACTCACTCTGGGCATTGTCCCCGATGAGCTTCAACCTGCGGGCAAGGGAAAATCCCCGGCTGCGGTTCCCGCCGCAAAGAAAACCTCGCGCGTCGAGGCCGATGAGGAAAACGAGAAAACAGCGGCTGTCGCGAAGCCGGAACCCAAGGCCGCAGTTGGTGATCCGGTCAGGGAAGAGGGGATTCCGGCCGCGATACGGGAAGAGTTCAACAAGGATTTCGCTGCCGCGCACGAGGACTTCCGCGCTGGCAGGTTCGGCAAGGCGATCGTCGCATTCTCGGAGATCGGCAAGAAATATGATCCCGCGCTGACTTCCGGCGTTCACCAGTTCTGGATCGCGAGAAGTTGGGCGGGTTTGAAGGAACTGCAGACGGCGCGACAATTGTTCAACGAGTTCGTCGTCTCTTTTCCGGCGAGTCCGTGGGCCCCGCGGGCGAAACTGGAGCTGGCGCGGGTTGAGTCTGCCCTGGGATTGAAGGAAACGGCCATCAAGCGCCTCCGTGGAGTGATTTCCGAATACCCGCTGGAGGACGTCGCGGAAATGGCCAAGTCGGAAGTTGAAAGGATGTCCAGGACGTTATGAGGTGGGCGCGTTCCATCGCCGCTGTTGTCGCATCCGTGGCAGGCTTGTCCTGCCTCGGGGCCGCGCCGCCACGGACAAATGATTTCGCGGGGGCACCGCCCGTGCCAGGAACGCGCCGCGTCCTCGCCGCCGGCGAGGCTCCCGACACGTACACGGTCCAACGCGGGGACACCCTGTTTGACATCTGTGACCAGCTGCTGGGCGAGGGGGCATACTGGCCAAAACTTTGGTCACTCAATCCCGAGATCAAAAACCCGCATTTTGTATTTCCCGGGATGAAAATCCGGTTTTATCCAGGCGATCCGGAAATTCCCCCGTACTTGCTGGTGTCGACAGAGGACGAGGCCCTTCCGGTCGATACGGGGCCGGTCGCGCCGGAGGATCTCGTCATCAAGTCCCCTGTGTCGAAGGGACGGGATGATGACCGTCCGTTTGATCTTGTCGATTCCAAGGACATACCCATACCCGAGGACATCGCACGCGAAATCCTGGTCAGCGGCAAGATATTCCGCCGGTCCGACGTGGTTGTCGACCTGCCCGGATTCATTGTCGAGAATGAGGCCGACCCGGAAGGTTATGTGTTCTCAGGCAGCGAGGGTCGCATCCTCGTTGACGATTCCGCGGAGATTCTTCTTGAGGAGTCTGGATCCCTGACGCCGGGAAACATCTACACCATCGTGAGGCCGATCGGTGAGGTGTACGACGAGAGCGAGAATGGCAACGATCGCTTCGTTGGCCATCGTTACGACTTTGTCGGTCACGTTCGTGTCGTACACGGGAACGAGTCCGGACTTTACCGCGGGATCATGGTCGACTCGCGACTGCCTCCTGAGGCCGAGGACATCATCGTGCCTTTTGTCGCGACGCGGAGACAATTCGTTCCGGGGATCGTCTCGCCGCCGAGGGAGGTTCCTTCGTACGTCGTCGGGTTCGATCGCGACGTGCAAGATTATGGTGGAGAGGGTGATTTTGTTTTCTTGAAACTCTCGGTTCGCGGTTCCGTGCGGGAAGGCGATTTGCTGGAAATATACAATCAGCCGGAATTTGTGAACGCCCGGTCCGGGACTCTTTTCAAACCCGATTTCCTGAAACGCGGGACGGTCCGCGTTGTTGACGTCCGCGGCACGATCGCGACGGCATACATCATCAATTCCCAGGGTCCTGTCTCGAAATGGGATCCTACGATCCGCAAGGTCCTTTGATGACTTGAGCCCGAACCGGCTACAACTCCCGGTCTGGATCCGCACTGGATCCTGAAACGGAGGTTGCGCTGTGAGTATCCGGGTCCTCAATCTCGTTACGTCAATCCTTCATGTGTATTCAGCGAAATCGGGGAAGTGGATTCCGCCTCCTGCCGCGAATTCATTCGCGGCCATGATCGAGCCGGAACTCGAGTGTCTCGCGGCGTCCACGCAGTATCAGGATTTTTTCAGCCTTGGCTCCGGCGACTGGCGTGACGTTCTGGGAATCTTGCGCTCCAGCGCCTCGTGGATCCTTCCTCCGCGAATTGCCGCGGACGCCGGGTCGTTACCCGCGGCTTGTACCGAATTCTTCGCGGGTTTGAAATCAACGGGCGCGACGTACCTCCCGTTCTGGAGTGATGACTATCCGCCCATCCTGCGCGAAATCGCTGATCCACCGCTGGGTCTTGCGGTGGCTGGTGACGCTTCCCTGATCCGGCGATCATCCGTCGCGGTTGTGGGATCGCGGTTCGCCGCGGGGTGGGCTCTCGACTGGGCCAACGGATTCGGCCGGCTTGCTTCGTCCGCGGGAATCGCGGTCGTCAGTGGTGGAGCCTACGGATGCGACGCCGCGGTGCACGCCGGGATGTTGCAAGGGCGGTTTGACGATGTCGAGGCGATTGTCGTTTTCGCGGGAGGTCTCGATTGTCCTTACCCGCGTCACAACGTGCGCTTGTTCGAGGACCTTGTTGCCAGCGGCGGTTGCCTGGTGTCAGAGAGGGCCCCTGGGTCCAGATGTCGACCCCATGACTTCCTGGCACGCAACCGGATCATTTCCGGGCTTGCGAGGGGGACTATCATTGTCCAGGCAGCAGAGCGATCCGGTGCCATGGTGACTGCCCGTTATGCCGCGGATCAGGGGCGGGATGTCATGGTCGTACGTCCGCCGTTTCCCGATGTGCGGGCGTCCGGGAATGAGCGCCTGCTCGGGGACGGGGCGCTCGAATTGGGGTTGCCAGGCGACGCGATCGCGGGGTTGAAGGAGGCCTTGGCTGGTTCATGATTTTGAAATGCTTTGTTTTCAAATTCACTGTGATAGACTTCCTCGAGACCAAACAAAAATGCCTTGGGGGTACCATGCCGAAGTCCTGGTGGGATGCAGTGCGTGAAATTGCCTCGATGGTTGTTCGCGACGGGTTGCATCAAGCTGATGAGGGCATGATGCGCAAGGCTTTGCTTGCGGCCGGGTTTGGCGAGGAAGAGATTCTCAGGGCCTTCGACTGGATCGATCATGCCGAGCGTTCGGGCAATGTCCTTGAAACCTTGGTCATGCTGGCACCGCGACCCGCGGGTATCAGGGTTCCACACCCGATGGAGCGGATGTTTGTCTCGGATCGCGTCTGGAAGGAAATCGATCGCGCGCGCCAGCGTGAGGTCATGAATACGGATATGGCCGAGCGGCTTCTCGAGGGGATCCGTGCCATGGACACCCGTGATTGGGAAGATGACGAAGTCCGCTCATTCATTGTGGATGTGATGGCGGACACATCCCAGGGTGGAGACACCGGGCGCGTCGAGCAAATCTTGAAAGATCAGCTGCCCGAATTCTATTCCTGATAAATTTAAGACGTTAACATCCCGATTTTATGATTAAAAATTCATTGTCACTTGCCGCTGCCGGCGCCAAACTGCTAGTGACCCTCTGAGAGTCATCGTTGAGAGTGTTCATTCATATAATGGGCGATGTTGCTTTTTTGAACAGAGCAGGTCGCTGATTCCCGGGAACCGATTGTGGCGAAATATCTGGTTGTTGTTGAGTCTCCCACCAAGGTCAAGGCGCTCAAAAAATACCTCGGCAAGGACTACGAAGTTCTGGCCTCCAAGGGGCACGTCAAGGACCTTCCTGAAAGTTCGTTGGGCGTGGACGTTGAGAAGGGGTTCGAGCCCCAGTACGTGACCATTCCGGGCAAGGAGAAGATCCTGAAGGACATCACCTCCGCGGCTCAGGTCGCGGAAACGGTTTACCTGGCGCCTGACCCGGACCGCGAAGGGGAAGCCATCGCATGGCACATCGCGGGAGAGCTGAAAAAACCGAAACAAAAGATTCGCCGGGTGTTGATCCAGGAGATCACCAAGAAGGGCGTTCAGGACGCCATCGCGAAACCCCTGGATCTCGACATCAAGAAATTCGAATCCCAGCAAGCGCGTCGAATTCTCGATCGCCTCGTGGGTTATCAGATCAGTCCGATTCTCTGGAAGAAAGTGAAACGGGGCCTGTCTGCCGGACGCGTCCAGAGTGTGGCGGTCCGCCTGATTTGCGAGCGTGAACAGGAAATCCGCAAGTTCAAGCCAGAGGAATACTGGAGCATCGAGGCCAAGCTGGACGCGAAACAGCCGCCCCAGGTAGTGGCCCGACTGGCTTCGGTTGATGGCCAGAAAATCGGAAAGGACTTCGAGATTCGCGCGGGCGCGGACGCGGAAGCGATCCAGAAACGCCTGAAGTCCAGTCCGGTCACCGTAAAGTCAGTCCAGAAGAAGGAACGGAAGCGTCACCCTGTCCCGCCCTTTACGACCTCGAAATTGCAGCAGGAGGCATTCCGTAAACTCGGATTCAACGTGAAGCGCACCATGTCCGTTGCCCAGAGTTTGTACGAGGGTGTGGAGGTTGGTGGTGAGGGACCCGTTGGTTTGATCACCTACATGCGTACCGACTCGACGCGCGTGTCCGATGAGGCACTTGCCGCCGTGCGCGATCATATCGGACGGCGCTACGGCGACGCTTTGCTCCCTGAAAAGCCGGTGTTCTACAAGACCAAGAAGTCGGCCCAGGACGCTCACGAAGCCATTCGCCCGACCCAGCTGGACCGTCCGCCTGAAACGCTGGTCAGTCACCTGTCGAAAGAGCAGCTGGCGTTGTATCGCCTCATCTGGAACCGTTTTGTCGCAAGCCAGATGAAACCAGCGGTTTTCGATCAGATGACCGTTGATTTCGTGGCGGACGGGGACAAGTTGGTTCTGCGCGCGACGGGCAGCCGGGTGATCTTCAAAGGGTTCCTTGAAGTGTACGAGGAAGGCCGGGACGAGTCTGCAAAACGCAAGGATGCCGTTGACGGTGGTGATGACGAGGAAGAATCCGCCCAGGAAGGCGTGTTGCCTCCCGTGCAAGAGGGCGACAAGGTGAATCTCGTGGATGTCGTCACGGAGCAGCATTTCACGCAGCCGCCGCCCCGGTTCAACGAATCCTCGATGGTCAAGGAACTTGACGAGAGAGGTATCGGCCGTCCATCGACATACGCGACGATCTTGTCGACGATTGTCGATCGCGGCTATGTCAAGAAGATCGACAATCGCGTTTACGAACCGACCATCCTTGGCGAGAAGGTCAATGAGCTTCTGGTGGATGCTTTCCCCGATGTCGTGAGTGTCCTGTTCACGGCCGGGATGGAAGATGGACTCGACAAGGTCGAGGAAGGCAGCGTCGAGTGGCGCCGCCTGCTGGGCGATTTCTACGAGACTTTCTCGAGCAAGCTCAAGACCGCCGAGAAGGCCATGCGCAACGTCAAGGCCCAGTCGGAGCCGACGGATATCAAATGTGATCGTTGTGAGACCGGGATGATGCACATCAAGTGGTCTTCCCGTGGAGAGTTCCTCGGGTGCTCAAATTATCCGAAGTGCAGGGGCACCAAGGAGTTCACGCGCCTCAGTGACGGCAAGATCCAGGTGGTCCAGCCAAAAGTCACTGGCGACAAGTGTGTCAAATGCGGCAAGGACATGATCGCGAAGACGGGCCGCTTTGGTGATTACATTGCCTGCATCGATTACCCGGTGTGCCCGACGGTGAAGAGTCCTCCGCCCGAGGTCAACTGCCCCCAGGATGGTTGCAGTGGTGGCCTGGTCGGACGCAAGACCCGCACGGGGAAAATGTTCTGGGGTTGCACGAATTATCCCTCGTGCAGTTATGCCGTCTGGGACAAGCCGGTCGCGGTAAAGTGCGAAGCATGCTCTTTCCCGGTGATGACGCTGAAGACCACCAAGCGTGACGGAAGCCGTTATGTGTGCCCGTCATGCAAGCACGCGGTCGCGGCGCCGGAGGCGTGATCAGGACCTGATGCGGGCTGCGGAGGCTTGCGTTGGATCCAGGTACTCTCTTTATCCATTCGGTATTCAAATTTTTCTCTGAGCGTCCGGAACTGGATGAAGTTTTCTTCAACGGTCCGGACGTTGCCGCGTTCGCGTGCGGTCAAGGCACGAGATCGATGCTGTCCGGTGCCTTGCCGCCATTGACGTCATTTTTTCCGTCAGTGACCGGGGTCATGGACTGGCTTCAGGATCTCGCCGTTGCCTGCAGCACGCGCCTGGATCCCATGGCTCCGTCAGCGGGCGGCAAGATTCCCGGGCAGGATGCGCGTTGGCACGCGATGTTCCCACCCCTGGTCCGTAACGGACCGGTCCTGTGCATCCGCAGGAGCCGGCTTGGTTCCCTGACGCTGGATGACTTTCACATGGATGCTGACGTTCGCGGGTCACTACGCGCGCATGTTCTCGGAGGCGGGTCACTACTGGCCTCAGGGCCTACTGGATCCGGGAAATCCAGCTTCCTTTCGGCTGTTTTACGCGAGTTTCTTTCCGCCAAGCGAATGGTCATCATCGAGTCTGTAGAAGAACTCAGCGGGTTGTCCGGTGGATACGTCGACCTGGTGGCGCGTCCGCCGAATCTTGCCGGCGCGGGTGAAATCGGCGTCGGCTGGCTTTTCCAAGAAGCCTTGCGTTTACGCCCGGACGGAATCGTGATTGGTGAGATTCGCGGGGGGGAGGCCTCGGCTTTTTGCGGAGCGCTTGGCAGTGGCCACCCTTGGTGCCTGGCCACGATTCACGCCGGAAGTCCGCGTGAGGCACTCGCCCGATTGTCGACTCTCGCGGGAAAGTACCATGCTGACATCATGGCGGGCGTGAACCTGGCGGTGGTCCAACTCTCGCGAGAGCGTCCAGAATTAGTCGGCGACGGGGGCCTTTGTGATTTTGGAGCCGCGGTAGTTGGCTACGAGTCCCTGTCAGGGTTACAATAATCCCATCCCTGAAAGTGCGCGTTTCAACCGAAGTCCGGAGGTCCCTGCTCATGACCGGTTTGATGAAATCGCCAGCAACCATGTTTCTGGCAATGATCCTTGTGACTTCGGGTTGCAGCCCGTCGGCTCCCAAGAAAACGGACAATCCGTCAAACATGGGCCAAAACGGCTCCCTGGGTGACATGGTTCAGTGCACGCAGGCCCAATGTCCCCCGGGACGTCCTTCCCTTTACGTCAACGGGATCCAGACTCCTCGTCTGTCGGCTGACGTCAACGCGCCGGTGAATTGGCAGGTGACGGCGCGTTCTACCATTTACCCGGGACGTTCCTACGCGGCATTGAGGCTGGACTTCAATCCGCCGATGCCGACTTTGACGGTCCGTCCCAATACCGGAACGGTGAACGCGGGCGACGCGATCCTCGTATCGGGGACACTGAATGCCGCGGCTTTGCAGGCCAACTCGTCCGCGACCATCGTCGTGCGTGACATGACGGCTTGCCAGATGGCGAGTGGGGGTTCTGCCGCGAATTCAGTCAACTCCATCTGCGGCAATCCGGCCCAGCCAAGCCAGTTTGACACAACCCTGACGGCGCCGGTAGCAACGAGCAACAACACTTACAGCCCGTACGGGCCGTATGCGCCCGTACCGAATGGCTCGACGATCAACAATAATTTTGCCAACAACAGTCCTGACCTTGGGACGAGACTCGGGATAGGCGCGGGCCTCGGCGCCTTGCAGGCATTATTTAGCCAGAACAACAACAATACGATTGGCGTGCTTGGCGGCGCGGTCAATGGCGCCATGGTATCCCTCAACCAGAACCCCTACGGCGGCGCGGCCAGCAACCTGTACAGCGGGAACGCGTATTACAACCCGAACGCTTACGGTTACAGCAACATGGGTACCTACAACAACGGCTACCAGCCGGCTCCTGGTTACAACAGCGGAACAAACAATTCGCAGTACAACCCGCAGTACAACTACATCCGGGGTTACTGAACATGCAAAAAAAGATTTTCGTCACCTTCGTCATCGTCGCATCTGGAATCGCGTCGGGTTGCAAATTGTCCGGATCGCAGCACTCCACAAGGAAATCAATCGACGCGGTGGAAACTGGTGACCAGAACCGCCGGACGTCCATGACCTGCGGACCGGGTTCAATGCCCAACAACAACCCGTCGGAGGCGGTTCTGCGCTCGTATTCCGCCCTGCCCGCGTTCTTGCAGGTTCAGTTCAGCAATCTCGAGAACTCGTTTCGGGTCAGTGAGAATACTGGCGACGACTGCCTGAAGTCTTTCAAGGGCATGTCCACGAGCGCGATGTCCAGCGCGGAACAAGCGATGGTGCAGGACAACCGGCTGAAGGCATTGAAGGCATGCTGGATTGCGCCGGTCCCCGCTCAGGGCGAAGTCCAGGCGCCAAGGATTGTCCTCAGCCAGAATCCGCAGGAAATTCACAATTCGATGATCGCGACAACATTCTACGCGTTCGCCGAATGGTACATCGACCTGGTCATCGGTCCGGCTTTTGACGCGATCGGGCCGACGGACGGCAAGGATCTCGGCCCGAAAGGTCCGGAGCTCGTCGCGTTGCTGAAGAAGTTCCGCAACGCGCGCAAATCTCTGGCAGAGGCCGTTGTCGCTGACCTGACGACGGCCAGCAGGAAGGAAGTCATCGCGAAGTACGAGCAGGATTTCGGTGCTCCGGCCGCGTCGCTGGCCTCGAATGTGGCTTTCCAGAATTTCGTCGCCGCGGAGTTCACGGACACATGGTACTGCAACGTCGAGACGCACGAGTCACTGGCGAATTCCCCGGTGTTCCCAAAGGCGCGCGAAGCCTATGCGGACATGGCGAAGGTGCTGGGCAAGGCATGGTTCGAGGAGTGACGGGGGCGTCACTGCTTGTTGAACAGCCCCTTCAGTTTGTCTTTGGCCTGCTCCTCGAGTTTCTTTCTCGATTCGGCGGTCTGCTTCTTCAACTCATCAATTTTCGCCTGATCGATGCCCGCCTTCGACATGGCTTCCCTCGTTGCTTGCTTCGCGGCGTCATCAATCGCTTTTTTGGCTTCCTGCTCCAACCTGGCAGTGGCGTTGTCCTCGAAGTTTCTGGTGAGAGGACCCGACTGTATCGCCAGCTTTGGCTTGAGAACGTTGCCACCCAGCTTGAACGGCAGCATCAGGGACTTGTTCTTGTCGAGAAGGAGCGCGGCGTACTCACTTTGCTTCAGCAGGCCCTGAGTTTCCGATTCTGACAAAGTGACGTCAATGAGTCCGTCCAGGTCTCCTTCGACCGTTGTGATCGCGTCAAGTTTGAATCGTCCAAGGTCACTGGAGGAGTCTGACGTGATTCGCAGTTTGCCTTCCTTGATCTCAATTTGACCGCTGCTGGATCCGACTTTCTTCTCGCCGGCATACTTGTCGGGAATCCGGACAACCTTGATGCCCTCAACTTTCTTTTTCAGGGTATTGACGTCTGGCTTCTTGTCCGCGGGCAGTTTCTTGCCCAGTGGCGATTCGAGGAATTTCTCGATGTTCTTGAATGCCTTGTCCGCGACCTTGCCTGAGGTGAGGCCGGAGACAAATCCCGCGAACGATTCGGCGACCAGGGGGCGCAGCGAGCCACCATTGAACCTGACGTCCGAGATCGCGTACGAGCCTTTGGCATTGAGCGTCCGTACCAGGGTCTGGCGGGTTGTTCCCTTGGCGTCCGCGGCCAGCGCGACGCTGAGTTTACCCGCAAGGGCTTCCTTTTGCGCGGGGGCGATGACTTCGATGGCGTCCGTCGCGGATACACCGTCCATCTTGAACGATCCCCTGAATTCCACGGGTGTTCCGGCCAGGTTCAGGTTGCCGTCGGCTGAGATGGTGCCTCCCAGCGCTTGCATCGCGAATCGTTCCAGCGCGAGTTGCAGGTCCTTGAAGCCAGCTTTCACGACCAGTCCCTTGATGGCGAGGCGGTCCCAGACAATTTCCCTCAAAGACACATCGACATCGATCACATGTGGTTTCAACGTCTGCTTCAGTTCGTCGGACAGCGCGAGATCCTTTTCGGGCGCCACGGTGCCCGGGGTCCCGGCTGGACCCGAAGTCGCTGGCGCCGACGTCGCCGCCGGGCCCGAAGTCGCTGGCGCCGCCGCATCCTTCGGCATGACCTGCGGCATAAATGGTTTGACCAAGGCTCCAAGGTCGATCTTCTCGCTGGTTACCTTGATCGACGCCTTGGCAGGAAGGATGGATGTCGCCCCGACGTTCAGGGCGAAGTCCGATCCCGCGAGCTTGCTCTCGACAGAAACACCAGCCTGCACGGCCGACAAGTCGGCAAGAGGGCCGTCAACCTTTGTATCCACTTTCAGCGAGGCCTTCTGCAGCATCTTCTCGTGCTGGGGCAGCAATGCCCCGAGGCTTGAAACGTCCGGACTCGAGATGTTCATCGCGAACAAGGTTTTCAGCGACTTGAAGTCATTGACCGCGAGGTTGCCAGTGCCGCGGATGTTCAAGATGTCGAAGCCCATCTCGTCGACGCGCAGATTGGTCGTCGAGGCCGCGCCTTTGATGCGCATGGCGATCACCTGTCCGGGTTTTTTGACCAGCGCGTCGCGGAAATTGAGCGCGAGCCCCGTCAGGTCCAACTTTCCGTCGAAGTTGATTTGCTTGAACAGGGCGTCGGCCGCGGATTCAATGCGGGTTGTCATGCGCGCGCTGATGGAACCACCGGCGACGGCGCCAGCCTCCCTGGCCTTCAAGTCGGTATCAAGCGCGATTTCAATGTCACGATCGAGGCCAATGTTGCGGATCGTGAAATCGAGGTCAGAGACCTTCGCCAATTGACGTCCTCCGGATTTCACGGCGGCAGAGGCTCCCAAAATCGTGACCGCCTTGATCAGGACGCGGTCGCGGATGGCGGACACGGTCTCCGCCGACGGGGCGGCGGCAGGCCCGGCGGACGGAGTCGGGGTTGGCGCTGGCGCGATCCCGCCCGATGGCGCCTTGGCGAGGGCGGCGAGATTGTTGGTGGCGTTGTTCATGGCGACTTCGATCGCGGGATTGACGACGCGGAGTTCGCCCTCCATTTTTCCTTGGAGCAGGGACCAGAATTCAGTGGCGAGAAACAGCTCGTCTGTCTTAAACAGGGTCGTACCTTTGAAGGTCGGATCCGTGTTTCGGATTTCGGCGTCCTTGATCGTGACCCCCAGTTTGGGGATTGCGTGAAGCCGGATAGACTTGAAGTCGATTTCCGCGTTGACGGCCCCGCTGACAAGGGTCTGGATCTGCGGCTTGAACTTCTCCAGGTCGATCAAGAACGGCAGGGCAATCGCCGCGAGCAGCGCCAAGGCGATGGCGGCTACGGGTCCGATGATCCAGATTTTTTTCGAAGAGCTCGACGGCATCGCAATCCTCCAAGTCAGGCAGATACAATATGAAACCACAAACTGGCGAATTCGTTGAGGGTCTTCGTAACCGCAAGACGCAAAAACTTTTCATTTGTCTGGAAGCGGCGTCCTCACCGGGCAAGGTCCGGGTGATCAACCCTGACGGGGACATCCTCGTGGTCATGGAAGAGTTGTTTGACTTGGAGCCGGTCGAGGTTCCGCTGGGCGAAGTCGAACGGTTTTTCACCGCGGAGCAGATCACCTGTTGGCGGACCTATCTGACCGACGAGGCGGAACGCC
>RGVZ01000002.1 GCA_010029825.1 bacterium
TGCCCGGCACGATCTCGACCGCCGCCCAGTAATCACCGGCAAAAAAATCAAACTTCTCTCAAAGGAACCAGACATGAAAACAAGGCTTTTGATTTCCGGCAGTGTGGGCGCAGCGCTGATCTTCTCGGGCGTCGTCATCAAGAAAAACTTCAGCCGCGGGTCCAGCGACAAGGTCGCCCTTGGTTTCGCCGAGGCCTTCGCCGCCGAAGCGCCCAAGGACGAATGCACGACCAGGATGCAAGGCGTATTCGAAGGCGAACCGGCGCGCGGCACTTACCAGAGCGGTATCCTTGACCACCTGCACGGCCAGCTGTACCGGTTCAACAAATTGGAGACCGCTGACATCGAGATGATCTTCTGCCGCCTCGCGAAAGTCATGGGCGTCAACCCGGACTTGAACAACCTTCCGCAAACGATCGAGAAGACCGACCCGCGCGGCGCAACGATTTCCGTCACGGTCAGCGCCCCGACGGAATCCTTCGCCACCGCGGCGGGCTACGTGGCCAAGGCCGAGATCAAGAACGACGGCACGACATTCATGACCATGTGGTGGGCTGGCAGCGGCGACTCGTCCAAGGGCTACCTGATCCAGGGCGCGAATCCGATGAATCCGGATGGCAACAAGCGCCTGCGCTATGCCCAGTGGGACCGCACCACCAGCACCCAGACCATGAAGATCATGGCGACCCAATTCGCGAGTTCGTTCTTGACCGCAACCACAAGCGACCGCGTCCATTACGGCCGCGTCACTTACAACACCGACACCAAGGCCGTCAGCGGCCAGTCTGTGGAAATCGGGGCCATCACTCCAGGGGGCAGTTCGGGGGGCGGTTTCCGCTGCAAGCGTTCCTGGTTCGACGGAACTCTGGGCGGGACCATCACCGGTTACCGTCCGCAGCAAGGCACGCCTGAAGCCACCACGGGGACCAACACGGACGGAACCGGCCTCGACGGCAAGAGCGGCCAGACCGACGCGACGTCCACCGCCGAGACGGCCGGCACCAACGTGAACGGCGCGGATTTGCCGAGCGGTTCCTTCGACTACAGCTGCAACAGCGTAGCGACCCTTGGCGACGCGACCAAGCCGTTTGCCAGCAACACCGTTGACTTCACCCTCGCCCCGTCCAGCGTATTCCCGTAACGAAAAATCCCCCCGGCTTCTCGCGAGGCCGGGGGGAAAAGAAGGTGGGTCGTCGCGTCGTGGTCATGGGCGTTCAACCTCACGCGTCCACAAGCCGTCCATCCCTTGAAATTTTTCGCCCGCCAGGTGGACTGAACTCCGTATTTCATGTAGAATTATGGAGTATGGTCCAAAGATTGCTTAACATCCCGTTTTCAAATAGTTTTTTCTTGTTTGGCGCCCGCGGCACCGGCAAGACAAAGCTGATATCCGAACTATTCGAGGGCGTTGACGCGCTAAAATATGACCTTCTTGAGGATTCGCTGGTGCGACGCCTTGGGAAAAAACCAGAATCTTTGCGTAGCGAATTCCTCGCAACAACTTCCACATGTCAGTGGGTGGTCCTGGATGAGGTTCAACGTGTCCCCAACTTGTTAAACGTCGTCCACAAAATGATTGAGTCTGACTCCGTGAAATTCGCGCTGACTGGCTCATCGGCACGTAAACTGAAACGCGGTGGTGCGAACCTCCTGGCTGGGCGCGCCTTCGTCTACCACCTTTTCCCGCTTTGCTCCGTCGAACTTGGGAACAATTTCTCCCTGACCGACGCACTCACCTACGGAACTTTGCCGAAACTTTTGTCGTTGACCTCAAACAGCGAAAAACAAAAATACCTCGAAAGCTATGCATCTACTTATGTGAAAGAGGAGATCATCCAGGAGCAGGTGGTCCGCCGGCTTGAACCCTTTCGAGATTTTTTGCAGATATCCGCGCAGATGAGCACCAAAATCATCAATCACACGAAAATCGCCAATGAAGTTGGCGCCGATCCAAAAACCGTGATGACGTATTTTGATATCCTTGAGGAAACTCATATGGGGTTTCGTCTTCCCGCGTATCATATCTCTGTTCGCAAGGCGCAACGCGTTGCCCCTAAATTCTATTGGTTTGACTGCGGCGTCCGACGATCTCTCGAAGACACGCTCTTATACCCACCCGCCCCTGGAACGTCTTACTTCGGGGATTTATTCGAGGAGTTTGTTGTAAATGAATTTGTACGGATGAGTCATTATTCTGGAAAAAATTACCAGATGTCCTACTTGTCTACCCACAATAGCGAGACTGAAATTGACCTGATTCTTCGTAAGGGACTGGGTCATGAACTGATCGCGATTGAAATCAAAAGTCGCAGCAGCGTTGACGAAATCGAAGTCCGGAAGCTAGCCAAAGCGGCACGAGATTGTGCCGCTAAAAAGATTTACTACCTGTCCCGGTGCGAGCACGCCGAGGTCATCGACGGAGTACGCTGCCTCCATTGGCAGAAGGGTCTTCTTGAAATTATGGCTCCGTGAGATTGCCGGTAATCAAAAATCCCGTCCCAATGTCAGCACGCATTGGGATCTCTTGGCGGACAACGCCAGCCAGTGACTCTCCCGATATTGGGGCAACCGATGAAGCCAACGTCGCGCTTCCACTGGCAACTGCCGAAGTAGTAGAGCGGCGGAACCCAGCGCACGGGTATCGCGAAATAAATGGTGCACTGGTCGGCAAGGGCACCATCGCCACAACACTTTCCGGGCACTCCAAAGACACTGCAACGCTTCGGCGGCTTGGGCGGAGGAGGCAGAAACGGGGGCAAAGGGCGAAATCCCTGCGGAGGCGGAACCTTTGGGATTCCCCACATCGGATCGATGTCGCCGGGTATTTCCGGTGGCGGTGGCGGTGGCGGCAACTCGAACCCAGGTCGCACGACTTCGTCTGGCGGTGGTGGCAGGTCGAATTCCACAGGCGCTACTGGATCAGGGGGTGGAGACGGGGCGGCGCCTTCACCATCGCCAATTAGCGTCGTGCTCTTGCTGATCTTGCCGGTGATGCCACTTGGGGCTGCGGCCGCGGCGGTCCGCTGGCCGAACGTCTGCAAGTAAGGCCAATACCAGTCGGGCACGGAAGAACCCGTCGGCGAAGCCAGACCGATCACGTCGGCCAACGCGTTGAAACGGTCGATAAATTCCTGGCCAGATATTTTTTTCCCCGCGACATCGTGGTTCAGCGAGTCGAGTGCGTCCGCGAGATCTTGCGAGTAACGAGCGACCGTGTCCCCGTTCGAGGCATCCGCGGTTATTGGACCAGCAGATACCGGACCGCCCGTCTGGACATCGGCATTGGTGGCCCGGGACTTGGCGCGGTCGCACCCTTCAAGAACCATCACCCCGGAGATCAGGACCATGACGCCTAAACTCACGCGGCGACGTGGCGGACCGTATTTCTTCATTTTTCACCTCTGAGGCTATTTACGTCGGCAAGTCCAGATCGAAAATTTAGCCAAAACAGAAATACGAAAAAATATTTATAACCACCCGGCATCTCAGCTGATTTTTATCAATATACGCAATCTGTGACCTTGACAGGAGCCGATTCGGACCTAGATTTGCGGTTGGGGATCCAGCTTTGCGGGAACGGAGGAGACGGCTGTGGCTGACTATTACAAGGAACTGGGTGTCGAAAAAGGCGCGTCCGACGACGAGATCAAGAAGTCTTACCGGAAACTGGCGCTGAAATATCACCCCGACCGCAATCCCGGCGACAAGAAGGCCGAGGAAAAATTCAAGAAGATCAGCGAAGCCTACGCGGTCCTCTCCGATCCGCAAAAACGCAAGCAATACGACATGGTCGGCGACGCCAGGTTCCATCAGGCGTTCTCGCAGGAAGACATCTTCCGCGGGACGGACTTCTCGCAAATCTTCCGCGACTTCAACATGGCCGGCGGCGAAGACCTCTTCAGCCGGATCTTTGGTGGCCAATTTGGTGGCGCGTTTGCCGGCGCGGCAGGCCCTGGCGGACGCGGGCGCGGGCCTGGTTTCGGCGGTTTCGGCGGCGGGGGCTTTGGCGGCGGTTTCGGCGGTGGCGGCTTTGAAGGATTTGGTGGCGCCTTTGGGGGCGGCGGAACACCAGCCGGACAAGACGTTGAATATCCGTTGCAGATTTCGTTTCTCGACGCCTGGCGTGGGTGCGAGCGTCAGGTCAGTTTCCGCCTTGGCGACGGGACGAAGCGCGATTTCAAACTGAAAGTCCCGGCCGGCGTGAAAGACGGCGGGAAATTGCGCGTGCCCGGCAAGGGCGCCGAGTCCCAGTACGGCGGACCGGCGGGCGACGTGCACGTGATTGTGCAAATCAGCCCGCATGGGCAGTTCGAGCGCGTGGCTGACGACATCCACGTCAGGGTTAAAATCAAACCATCGGAGGCGTTTCTCGGCGGCAGTGCCACCGTCGAAACACCCGAGGGGCACAAGACGGTGAAAGTGCCCGCCGGGGTCCAACCGGGAACCAAGATGCGCCTGAAAGGGCTGGGTTTCCCGCACCCGGGCAAATCGTCCACGCGCGGGGATTTGTACGCCATTCTCGAAATCGATGTGCCAAAACACCTGACCCCTGAACAGGAAGAGGCTGTCAGGGCCCTGCGTGACGCCGGCCTTTAAGTCTCACCCGCCGAAAGTCTGGTAGCGTTGGTTGGCATCATTCGTACAACCCGGGTTTTGTCCACAACAGTAGGAGATGCACGTGCTGACGACATTGTCGATCTGGCGGACGTTGCAGACTTGACGGCAGTTCTGCGCGTCAGCCCCGAAAATGGCCTCGGCGTTTTCCTCGCAGTAGCGGGCGCCGATTGTTGACCCGCAGTAGTCGGCGCAGGCCACCGAGCGGAAGGTATACGAGTAGAAGTTTTGTTTGCCCAGAAAAATCCCGTATTTCAAGAAAGCCCCTTCGGCCTCCCCGACGTACTCGTTATTGCATTCATAACCGGGCCGCCCGTCCCCCGCCTGCAGCGGGCGTTCAAGGGTCGCGTCGCGCTGACTGGCGAGTGATGCCCTGCTGGCGATCAGATTCTGGACATCCTCGACCGCGCAAGCCCCGTTGGAGGCAATGTTGATCAATCCTCCGCCAATCGCGAAACCACAATCCGCCAGGGTCAGGGCGATCTTCACAGGACCAATGACGACTTTGAAAATATTGCTGAACTGCTTGGCAGAAGCCGCCAGTTGCACGATTTCATCGCTGCCCGGACTCTGCGTGATCGCCGCAAGACAACTGTCCAGCGTCAAGATGGCCTTGCCCGCGCCGTCCAGCAACGCAATCAGCCCCTTGCCAGAGGCCAGCAGGGCCGAGACGTCGAAGGACGCGCCGTCCCATGCCTTGGTGATGTTGTTGGCGGCGTCAAAAATGCCACCAATCGTCGCGGAATTGTCGATCAAGCACTGGTATCCGGGATTCGTCGCGTAAGCCACCCCGAACAGGGTTTTGGCAACATCGGGAGCTCCGCTGAAAATGGCTTTGAAGATGTCAGGCAGGCTGGTTTGTTGCCCGGTGTAGGAAAAAGGCAGCCCTTTCAACAATCCCGCCAGATCGCCCACGAGCTGCAGGTAGTTGGTCAGGTCTTTCAATTCGAAACTCTTGCCGCTGAACTTCTGCGCGCCCGCCGCGATCCCGTTCAATTCACTGCCGGCGACTTGCACGGACCCTGCGGTGGCTGCCGCGCTGAGCGCCGAGGCGGCACAGGAGAATGCCTTTTGCGAGGCCGAGTCCGAGGCCTTGCGCCAGCATTCCAGATCGCGACAATCGCAACCGTAACTTCTCAACGCGGCGGTTCCTCGCGAGGCAACCCGGGATTGCTGGCCGCAGTTTTGGACAAGGAAAAATAGCCCGGCGACAATCAAAAGGGCGATTCCAATTTGAATTGCCATACGCCTGTATTGGAACTGGTTTTTCAAGGGAACCCCCGTCATAATGAGCTCTCAAGAATAGCAGGTTTCAGAAGCCTTGAACAAAATGGTGGCCGGAAGTTTGTCGCGTAACCACAAATCATACATCTTCGGTTCTGTTCTCATCGCGCTTTTCGCGTTCCGTCTTGCCTACGGACTCGGCATGTATTTCTGGAAGGACGATGAGCTCCAGATTTTTCTCCTGGGCCTCGAATTTTTCAGTTCTGGAAAATGGCCGTTCTTTGGCCCTGATGTGGTGCACACGAACCAGCAAATCGCCGGCGCGTTGCAATCGATTCTGGTCGGCGGCCCGCTGTTCGTCTGGAACCGTCCTGAGGCCCCTTACATCCTGTTGAATGTGCTTTCATTTTCCGGACTGCTGGTATTCGGGCGGTGGCTGTCCCTGAGGTTCAAGGAACTGCCGCCAATCTTGATTTACTCGTGGCTGATGACCCTGCCCTGGACCATGAACATCTCCACACACTTGTACAATCCGGGCTACTTGTTGTTCTCGAGCTGCCTGTTTTTCACAGGATGCTTCGAAGTCATTCCCCAGTTCCGGACCGGGATTTTCGGCGCTCGCGGCGAATCGATATCGTGGTTTCTCATGGGATTTGCCCTCACGTGGAGCATGCAACTTCACCTGTCATGGCCCTTGCTCATGCCGTTCGTTGGCGCGGCATGGATCCTGACCGACGCGCGGCGCGGGTGGCGTCAACCGGCCTGGTGCGCGGCCGGTGCCTTGATCCCGGGGGCGTTGCTGGTTCCAACCATTGTCGCGTACGGACCGGGATCTCTCATCGCGCCGATGGCGGGCAACTCCGGCCTCAACACCCGGAACCTCGTTGAACCACTGACCATCGTCGCCCGGTTCATTTCGTTCGGATCTTACGAAATCCCGCGTTTTCTGACGGATGCTGCCCAGGACCGCTTGCCATTCTTGATGGCAAGGCCATGGTTGTTACCCTTGGTGGCAATGCTTTCCTTGGTCGGGGTCGTTCAGCCGCTCGTGATCCTTTACGGCGTGTTCGCCCGAAAGACGCCTGCCATGCTGAAATGGCTGCTTGGCCTCAGTCTCGCGTGGATCAGCGTGACTTTCCTGATGTCATCCCGGCCGCCAACGGCCCGTAACTTTTTCATCTTGTTTCCCGTCGCGGCGTTCGCGGCCGCTGCGGGCATGCGCCATTTGCTGGTCTCGTCGCGACAGAGGAAAATAGCCTCTGGAATCGTCGCGGGGGCCATTGCTTGTCAAGGCATGTTGATGGCCAGTTTCGCGTATGATCGCAGTTTGTATCTGGACCGCGCCAGGATCGTGAAAGCCATCGAGTCGAGGAGCGTCAGTGTCCTCGGTGAACGGCGCCAAAGCCAGCTCAGCGCCGCGGGATCGCCATAGGTCTCTGGACACAGGATGGGCACAACATGTTGAAACCGAAAGACTGGCTTCTACTCGTCATCCTGCCATTCCTGGCCGCGATCGCGATCGATCAGGCAACGAAATTTTTCGCGTTCCGGATCGTCAACCCGGTTGATTTCGGGCCGGTGTCTTTCTTCTTTTTCGCCAACGAGGGTTTCGCGCTCGGATCGCTGAAAGAATTGAACAAGATTTTTACGGTCGTCCTGCCGTCGAGCCTCGGCGGGCTGCTGCTCTTCGCGTTGCTGGTCACGCAATATTTCTTGCCAATCTACTCGCCATTGATGCGATCCGGGATCAGCCTTCTCACCGGGTCGATGATCAGTAATGTTCTCGACCGGATCGCGCGCGGGTACGTGGTCGACTTCATTCAGATTCACGCGGGAATGTGGCAAACGGGAGTCTTCAACGTCGCGGACGCGTTGCAGTGGGTGGGCCTCTCGTTGGGACTTGTGGCGTGGATTGCCAATGGCAAGTTGCTGTATCCGGTCGAGCAGAGGCGCGGGCGCAAGTGGATAGATGCAGGGTTCCAGACTCAATATTGCCTGAAACTGCTGGCCGCAGGGGTATGCTTCGGCCTGATATCGGGCGCCGTCTCCTACACTTACGTGACGCTGCTCGTGGACGAGATCCAGAGCCTTCCGCGTGGCGCGGCCGAAAATCTCGTCAGGACCTTCCTCGCGATCTACGCCGGGGTCAGTGCTGCCTTCTTTGTCGGCCTTTTTGTCACCGGCGTTCACATGAGCCATCAAATCGTCGGGCCGGTGCGGGCATTCGAGAACTTTCTGAACGATTTCATCAACGGCAAAAGGCGCCAATTCAAGTTGCGCAAGAGTGACGAATTCAAGGAACTGGAAGCTCTCGCCGACAACTTTCTGAAAAACTTCGCCGACACAAAGGGGATTTCCACGACGCCTCTTGTCGCCGGTGACGTCGCGCCGGATATTTCCGGAATCCGAAGCGACGGGACAGAGTTCAACGAGAAGGATCTGCACGGCAGAAAAGCCTGGCTGATTTTCTACCGGTACGCGACTTGTCCCCTGTGCGCGCTGCACCTCGACAGTTTGAGGGAAGTGATCGCGCGGGCGCTGGAGCGACAAGTTGCTGTCGTCGCGGTTTACGAGTCGTCGCCGGAGGAATTTGAGAAGGCCAATTGTGGCGCGACTTCAGACATGCTCCGGGCCGCCGGAATTCCGATGATCGCCGACAAGGAACGGAAACTTTACCGGGCTTTCAAAACGCGCCGACGCAATCTGGCGGCCTTCACGCCAAAAACCGTGAAGGCGTTGAAGAAGGCCGCGCGGAAAAAATTCCGGCAGCGTGCCATCAAAGGCAGGTTTGGCCAATTGCCGTCACACTTCTTGATCGACGAGGATGGAATCATCGTCGAGGCATTTTACGGCAAATCATTTGTGGACCATATCGATCTCGACGTGGTGCGGGGATTCATCGGGTAAGAGAGGATTCTTCGCCCTGCGGGCTCAGAATGACGGGGGAAAGAGAGGATTCTTCGCCCTGCGGGCTCAGAATGACGGGGGAAAGAGAGGATTCTTCGGGGGAAAGAGAGGATTCTTCGCCCTGCGGGCTCAGAATGACGGGGGTCGTCATCCTGAGCGGAGCGAAGGATCCTATCTTCCCGGCTGGTAGTTGATCAGGCGGGCCCAGACACTGCCGATCTTGATCTCACCCTGGATTTGCAGCAGTTGGCGCTCGCGGGTTCCCGTGGCGATCCAGATGAAGATGTCGCCCTTCTGCTGCATCACCTTGCCAAGGTACGTGCGCAACTTGAGCTTTACCGCGTCGAATTCGCCGAGGGGTGTCTTGACCTGCTCAAAAGCCACCGGGTCAGCCTCGAGCCACCAGTTTTTCTCGGATGTGTATATCGGGGCGCGGCGTCGTTCGCCCGGCTTGTACGTCAGGGTTCGCAAGTAGAAGATCGCGCCGAGGGCGTCCATCGCGCCACGGGCCAGCTGATGGCTGCCCGACCCCTCGCCTTTGGCGGGGTCCCAGGTCTTTTCGTTGACCACACAATCCTTGTGATTGAAATCCAGCCATTTCTTCGAAATGAAGGGTTTCTTGAAAACAGGCTCCTCGTATTGCTCGATGTAGAACTTGCTGACCGCGAAATCAGAAGGCCGGCTGTAGGCCATTGCCTGGTCCTTGCCGTAGAACACGGACCGGAACCAGTCACCGGTCTTGGCGTCGATACTGAAAATCCTGTGCCAGAGCCCGTTGTGCCTGGCAGGAGACTTGGCTTCGATGTCGGCATATCCGGCCTTCATCCCGGCCCACGACAGTTCGTAGGTCGACTTCTCGCCGGCCTTGAAGGGCGTGGCGGCGTAAACTTCAGCGCGGGTTATTTCCGTAATACTTTCAGGGGTTTTGGGGCAGACGACTTCCATGAACGGGCCGTCCGCCAGGGCCGACGGGGCAACAAGGACAGCTGCGCAGAGGGCGAAGGCACCGGCAAAAGCCTTGATTTTACCCGATCCCATCGCCGACAATGCCATGCATTTCCCCCCGAATTCATTGACTTTCCGGGACCCCGGTGATATCCGAAACTGCTTTCGTATCACCATTATACGCCGTTTTGGCCAGAATGAAGAAGGAGTGACTCAAAAGTTATGGAATTGATGGACACAAAAATGCCCAACATCGGAACCGTTCATTGGGAAGATGAAGACACGGGTTTCGACGGTGACGATAAGGGCCACAACCCCTTTGCGGACATGCTTGCCCAGGCTCCTGGCGGCGCTGAAATCCGCGAGGGCACTATCGTTAAAGGCCGGGTCGTTCGTCTGACCGACGACAGCGTTGTCGTTGATATCGGACACAAGTCTGAAGGCGAAATCCCCCGCCACGAATTCTTCACTGCCGACGGCGAATTGCATGTCAAAGTCGGTGATACGATTGAAGTTTACCTGGATCGTTTTGAAGATGGCGACGGTGAGATGGTGCTCAGCCGCGAACGCGCAGAGATGCTGCGCGCGTGGGACCGCATCAGCGAAGCGTTTGAGAAGAACGAAATCGTCGAAGGTACGATCATGGCCCGCGTCAAAGGCGGCCTGTCGGTCGACATCGGCGTCAAGGCGTTCCTGCCGGGCTCGCAGGTTGACCTGCGTCCGGTCCGCAACCTCGACAAGCTCATCGGCAACAAGCTCCAGTTCAAGATCATCAAGTTCAACAAGAAGCGCGGCAATATCGTGCTGAGCCGTCGCGTCCTCCTCGAGCAGGACCGCGAGAAGCTCCGCAGCCAGACCCTCGGCGCACTCAAGGAAGGCGCGACCCTCAAAGGTATCGTCAAGAACATCACCGATTACGGTGCGTTCATCGACCTTGGCGGCATCGACGGCCTGCTGCACATCACCGACATGTCCTGGGGACGCATCAACCACCCGAGCGAACTGTTCGAAGTGGCCCAGGAAATCGAAGTCAAGGTGCTCAGCTACGACGAAGCACGCCAGCGTGTTTCCCTCGGATTCAAGCAACTCCAGAACGACCCGTGGCAGGCAATGGCCGGCAAGTACAACGTGGGCGAAAAGACCCGCGGCAAAGTTGTCAGCCTGACCGACTACGGCGCATTCATCGAGCTGGCTGACGGCATCGAAGGCCTCATCCACATCAGCGAGATGTCGTGGAGCAAGCGCGTCCGCCATCCGTCGAAGATCGTCCAGATCGGAGACGAGGTTGAAGTGGTTGTGCTGGCAATCGACCTCGAAAACCGTCGCATCAGCCTCGGCATGAAGCAGATGGAACCGAACCCGTGGGAAATCGTTAAAGAGAAGTACCAGGTCGGCGACATCATCCGCGGCAAGATCCGCAACATCACCGACTTCGGTGTGTTCGTCGGTATCGAAGACGGCATCGATGGCCTGATCCACATCAGCGACATCAGCTGGAGCGAGCGCATCCGTCACCCGGGCGACAAGTTCAAGAAGGGTGATGAAGTCGAGGCGAAAATCCTCCAGATCGACGTCGAAGGCGAGAAGTTCTCCCTTGGCATCAAGCAACTCACGGACGATCCGTGGATCGCACTCGCCAAGTCCATGCCGGCAGGTTCACGCGGCAACGGCAAAGTCACCCGTCTGACCGACTACGGTGCTTTTGTTGAGCTGGCCCCGGGCATCGAAGGCATGATCCACATCAGCGAACTGGCCGACGAACAAGTGGCCAAGGTTGCCGACGTGGTGAAGGAAGGCGACGCAGTGGATTTCGTGGTCCTCGCGACCGACTCGGACGAGCGCAAGTTCTCCCTGTCGCGCAAGGCTTACCTGCGTAACCTCCAGGGCGATGACCTGCGCCATTACATCGGCGCTGTTGCAGAGCCGAAGACCAGCCTTGCTGACGCGTTCTCGCGCGCCAACGCGGCTGCCGGAACTGGCAACGAAGGTCGCTAAGGCGACATTCGCCAAGGTTGTTGAAAAAGAGGCCCGCCCCGTGCAATCCTGCCGGGGCGGGTTTTTCATTTCCGTGATTCCGTTTGGGGGGTGTCACCATGGTTTTTGTAATCCGGGTTTTCCGGTTATGGTTAGGAATCCTCATCGCGCTCTATGCCGTTTATCTTGCGGTCAACAACACAGAGCGCATGGTCATTCAGCTACCTCCGTTCATTTCTCACGTGAGTCTGCCTGTTTATGTCATTGGCGCGGCTTTCATCCTGGCCGGGTGCGGGATCGCGATCATTTTTCTGGGACTTGACCTCGTTAAGAAAAGCCTCACGATTCATCAGTTAAAAAAGAGACTGCGTCAGTACGAGCCAATGGAATCCTTTGACGTGCCGGCAACCGGCACGGCGAGGGGCAAGTTCCAGGGCAAACCGGGCAAAGAATCAAGCGACTCAATCATGGACATACAAATGGAGAGGTTCAAATGAGGTTGAAAAAGGTTCTATCCTGCTTCATTCCGGCCTTGTTGTTGGTCGCGGCGACGGGGGGCACGTTACCCGCGTCCGCCTACACCATGAAAAAGACGGCGGGCGCGCATGCCGGCGACGAGAATTTGCAGGTCCTGCAAAAACTGTCGAAAGGTGTCGCTACCATCGCCCAGCGCGCGAACCAGGCGATCGTGTTTGTGTCGGTTTATAAAACCGTCCAGGGCATGCCTTTTGACATGGTGGATCCGTTTGATTTCTTCTTCGGACCCAACGGACCTGGCGGGCAGGGATCCCCCCGCGGACGGGGTGGACGCCCCGGGGGACGCGGCGAGCCCCCACAGAAGCGCGAAGGCGGTCTGGGGTCCGGTTTCTTCTTCGACCTGGACAAAGGCTACATCCTGACCAACAACCACGTCGTCCAGGACGCCGACGAGATCCAGTTGAAGCTGGCCAACGGTGAAACGTACGAAGGCAAGATTGTCGGCCGCGACAAGAACACCGATGTCGCAGTGGTGCAGGTCAAGGACAAGAACTTCAACAAGAAGGGCCTCGGAGAACTTGATTTTGGTGACTCTGACGGCATGTCGGTGGGCGACTTTGTGGTCGCGCTCGGCGCGCCATACGGACTCGAGGCCAGCTTGTCGTTCGGCGTCGTTTCAGCTGTCGGTCGCGGCAACCTGGACATCACCAAACTCGGTAACTTCATCCAGACAGACGCGGCGATCAACCCCGGTAACTCGGGCGGCCCCCTGCTGGACATGAGCGGGCATGTGATTGGCATCAACACGGCGATTTATTCGCGGACCGGAAGTTACAACGGCATCGGCTTTGCCGTTCCGGCGAATCTGGCGCGGCGCGTCGGCGAGCAACTGATCAATGAGGGACGGGTCCCGCGCGGCTACATGGGGGTCGCGTTGCAGCCGATCGATCCGGAACTCCACAAGGGCCTTGGTCTGCCCCGCGACGTGACGGGCAGCCTCGTGGCGCGCGTGGTCAATGGCGGGCCGGGTGACAAAGGCGGACTTGAGGCTGGCGACGTCATCACGGCGGTGAACGGAAAAGCCGTAAAAGCGGACTCCGATGTTGTCAACGCGATCGGCTTGATGAAACCAGGGTCACGCGCGGACATGTCGATCCTGCGTCAGGGCAAGAAGAAAAACATTTCAATTGTCATTGAAGCCTGGCCAGAGGATCTCGATGAACAAGGCAATATCGGCGACAGGGAAAGCCCCGAAAAGCCAGGTAAAACGACTCCGTTTGGCATGTCCGTGTCGAAGGTCTCGCCTGCTCTGCGCGAACGGTTCCGTTTTGAGAGCGACAATGGCGTGGTCGTGACAGATGTGAAGCCTGACTCGCCGGCGGCGCGCGCGGGACTGCAACCGGGAGACGTGATCCTGCAGGCCAACAACAAACCGGTCAGGGATCCCGACGCGTTCGCGCAGATCGCGAAAGAACCATCCGCGCGAATGCTGCTCCGGATCGAGAGGGCTGGACAGTATTTCTTCGTGCCTCTGCGAAAGTAATGAACCTGGGACGGGGACTGGCAGACTGAGGCCTGTCCGGCGCGGGCTACTTCGGTTGCTCGTGCTGGACGGCTGGCGCCTCGTCCTCGCCTTTTTTCGCGGCGTCGGCGGACTTCTTCGCGGCTTCGTCGGCTGCCCTCGCGGCTTCAGTGGCAGCAGCGCGCGCGGCCACCTCGGCCTCCGCAGCCGCTTTCTTTGCGGCGGACGCCGCGTCCAGTTGTTGCGCGAGTTTCTGGACATAGCCGTCTGCCTTCGTGAATCGACCCTGGCCGCGCTTCGCGGATTCCACAAACCAGTCGTACGATTCCCGGGTCTTTCCCCAACGCAGGTAGGCAAGTCCGACATTGAAGGCGACGCGGGCCGAGGCCTCTTTCCCGGCAATGAAATGAAACGCTTCCTCGTACTTGGCGACAGCGGTTGAATACTGACCACTGTGCGCCAGGTTCACAGCCATCGTGTTCATCAACGACGCGAAGGTGTCCTTGATGTGCTGGCCCGTGGGCCTGTGCATCATCTCGGCCAAGGTATCCGCGACCCGCAGGCCGTGGCGCGCGCGCCGGTTCTCCTGATCGATCTTCAAGGCTTCCGAGAATCGTTCCTTCGCGTTCAATGGCTCCGTATTGTTCAATTCGACCTCACCCATCAGACTGATTCGCTCGACGTTCGAGGGCGAAAGTTTATCGGCGCGCCGCAAGAACTGAAGCGCCTCTTCGAACCGGCCCAACGTGTGCAAACAACGCCCAAGCTCGCTGATCGCAGGAACGCACCCGCGATCCTCATCCAGGATCGCCTTGAGCAGCAAGATCGCCTGCTCGATGTGCTCCGCCTCGCGCATCTTGCGTGCGGCGAGCAGCGCCACTGGTTGCGGGTTGGGGCTCTCGGCGACAAGGCCGCGGAGCGCGCGCAGGGCGCGGTCGGGATCGACTTTGACCGTCTCCATGATCTCGCCGATCCGTTCCGTGTTACGCGCGTACCAGGCGGCTTCGACGTGCAAGGCGACCGACTCACGCAGCAACGAGGCATGATTGAATGGCTTCTCGAGAAGTCGTGTGCAGGGGAACTCTTGTAAAAGGCGGAAATCGAGACGCTGGACGAGGCCCGACACAACGAGGACCGGAATCCCGAGCAGCCGGTCGACACCGCGGATGCGGTTGAAAAGAGCGAGGCCCGAAAGCACCGGTAATTTCCAGTCGAGGATCAGAAAATCGTAGTCGCCGCCAAGACACATCTCCCACCCGGCCTCGCCGTCGTACGCGGAGTCGACTTTTTGCGCGCCATTATCCAGCAACAGACTGACGACCTGGGTGTTGAGCAACCGGTCATCGTCGATCACAAGGATCCGCTGCGGAAAGTCTCTGTCCCTCTTCGCGGCCATGCGCGCTCGTTCCTCCATGGGGTGGGTCGGAAAGTGCGTCGGAAAGTGGGCCGTCCGGTCCCCCCCTCCAAGCCACACGTGGGGTTCTTCGGGAGGCGTTGAAATGGCTTTAATCAATTGCCAAAATATGCAATCCTTACGGGATGATAGGTCATTTAACTCCCAGCGATATCGCGGCCGCGTCCTGGCATGTTGGCTTGCCCAGCGGAGACCCGCAGCGAAGGCTGTGGGGCGTCGACACAGGTGCCGCCGCCGAAGAAATTCTGTCCCGATCGCATCACGTCGTTCAGATTCATGGACGAACAGTGCTGGCGGCCGATGAAATCAGTGGCAAGACCGAGGCCGATGGAATTTTTACGACAATCCCGGATACGGTCGTCGCGGTGAAAACGGCCGACTGCCTGCCGCTGCTGTTCTCGGCAAAGGCCGGAAAACCTCTGGCTATGGCCATTCACGCGGGATGGCGCGGATTCTGTGCCGGCATTATCCAGGAAGGCGTGCGGCAAGCCACGTCCGCGGGCGCAAAGATGTCATCCATGCGTGTCACGATTGGACCAGCCATCTGCGCGCATCATTTCGAGATTGGCCCCGAAGTGGTCGCCGCGCTTGTCGCGCATTCCGGCGAAAACGCCGCGATGAACTTCCTCTCGAAAGGCAAAGGGGACCGGTGGCACGCTGACTTGCAGACCGCGGCCGTGATCGACTTGATTGGACTTGGATTCAATCCAGCGGACATCGAGGTCATCCGCCTGTGTACGTTCGAGGCCAAATTGCCGAGTTATCGCCGAGACGGCAAAGGCTGCGGGCGACTGGTCAGTTGGGTCCGGTGCGTGGATCCTGTTGCCGACAAAAGCGCGAGAAGCCCCGCGACATAACCGGCTGGCCCAAAACCGGCGACAACCCCGGTGACTGCGGGAGCGCACATGGAAACGTGACGTTCGGGCCCGCGGGCGAAAATGTTGGACAGATGAACCTCGACGCAGGGAACGCCCAAGGCGCGGATGCGGTCCGCGAGCGCAAGAGACGTGTGGGTCCAGGCTCCCGGGTTGATCACGATCCCGTCCCACCCGGCGTCCAGCGCCTCGAGAAAGATTCCCTCATGGTTGGACTGGAAGAAATGCAAGTCAACATCCGGAAAATTCCCTGAGGACGCGATCCCGCGCCACAGGGACTCGATCTCATGGTTGATCTCGTCCAGCGTCCGGGTTCCATAAACCTCGGCCTCGCGCGTGCCGAGCAAATCCATGTTGACGCCGTTGGCGACCAGGATCCGCAAGGCCCGCCCTGATGATTTCTTGTCCGGACTCGATTTCTTTGCCACGTCGGTCAGCCCCCGAGAGAGGTCAAAAGATCCTGGTAAAACTTGATCTGGGCCTCGATCACCTCCAGCGTCTCGACCCGGTCCGCGACAGCCAGGTCGACATCGCCATCGAGGTCTCGTTGCTTTCGGTCTTGCTCCTGCAATTCGGCGACTTTCCTGCGCAGCAACTCGTTTTGCGGCGCCATGCGCAGCAGCCGCCGGTAAATCGCGAGAGCCTTGCTGTAATGCCCCTGACGGGCATAGATGTCGGCCAGGGTGGTTGAATCAAGTTCAATTCCTGACCCCGGGATTCCCCGGGGACCGACGGGAGCCGCGGACTTGATGGCGCGCGGATCATCGGGGCTGAAAATATCCTTGAGGGGCACGGCGTGAAATCCGGCGATGGCATCCTCGTCCCTGACGTCGAGTTCGTCATCGGGAATGACCTTGATGGACGCGGAACGGGCCTCCTTGATGGAACTCTCGAGGGACTCGCGCGAGGGACGCCCCCCTGCCCCGCCGTGAGCGCCCGGTTCCAGGGTCCCGGGTTGCAGCTCGATGCCGGCATCGACCAGGTCCTTGAGGAGCCTCTGCCTTGCCGCGACAAAACCCTGCAATTCCATGACCTCGCCATAGCGACGGATCTCGCCGTCCAGCAGGCGATTGATCTTCAGGTGTTCATGGACCGCACGCGCGGATGACTCGTCCTGCAAGAGGACATGGATCTTGAACAGCAGTTTTTGCGCGAGGATGTTGTCACGAAGCGACGACGTCGAGTCCTCAAGAGCGCGCCGGGCCTCGGAGACCATGCCCTTCGCGAAAAGCTCGCGCGCCAGGACAACACGCGCGACGGTGAATGTCGGGTGCCGGTCGACACCCTGCAAAAGAACTTCTATCGCCTCGTTCTGGTGACCGTGAGCGCGCAGGATATCGGCCACAGGCAAAAATGCCCGTCCGTCGGGATCTGTCTCAAAGCGCTTGGCGACCTCACGCTCCGTGCGGCTGAGTTCAAGGCTGGCCAAGAGTTTTACAAGGACCGGCTGCATGGCGCTGAATGGTCTTCCCGGGAAAATTAACGTTATGTTTTTGACAAAATACCGCAGCGAGGCATCCAGCGCCAGCCGGGATCACGGCCCGGCCCGTTGCCGGTCAGCTCATTCCGGCTTGGACAAAGTGAACTTGACCTGGTCCGACCTTGCCGCCCCCGACTGCAGCTCAAGCGTGTATACGGAATCCGCGTCGACATTGCATTTCCCGTCCACAGTTACGGATGCCAACCCGCATGCGTCCGAACACCACTCAGATTCAGGAGTGACGATCGAGTAATTGGAATTGTTTCCGACAAACAGGTGAAAACCGATTCCTGATCTTTCCACGTTGACCGAGGATCCATCAACGATCTTGCTGTCGGCCGTGATGAGCCAGCTGGCCTGCATCCGCAAGGCTTCGTTGCCTGTACACTGGTAAGTCACGCTGCCTGCCGATTTCGAGCCAATCTTGAAATCCGCGGCGGCCAAGGTCGTATTCGCGCAGCTCAACCGGCAGTATCCCTGGTTCTGGTCCTCCGGCGCGGCGCAGCTCGCGATGGCAAGGCAGGCAAAACCAATGATTGTGATCGCGCGCATTTTCCGCCTCATCCCGTTACAAGTGTTTACAGGGCGTTGTTCGCCGAATTGTTGGCCGGGGCCTCCCCGGCCTTTGTGTTGCCAGAGTCCTCGATCTCGTTGATGGCCTCGTTCAACGCATTCTTGGAGGATCCATCGCCATCATTGGTCGCGTTATTCCCGGACGCGTTGTTGGCAGCGGACGCGGGCGCCAGGTTCGCCATCTCGCTCGCGCCGGTCGAGGGTTCCTCGACATCCTCGGCGCGGAATTCTGAAGTGGCGCCGGACGTGTCAAGCTTGTCCGGACTGGCGCTGCTTGCCGCACCGGAGTCCTCGTCGAACGCCGCGCTGCCATTATCACCTGTTGACTGAGCGACGTTCATGATCGTAGGCGTCACCATCACGAGCAACTCACGGTTGCTCTGCTTCTTGTCGCTGCTGCGGAATAGCGCGCCAAGGATCGGGATCCGGGACAAAATGGGGATCCCCTCCCATCCCGTGGAGCGCTCGCGGGTATTCAAGCCGCCGATGACAGCGGTCTCGCCGCTGCGTCGCAGCAAGACAGTGTTGATCGAACGCGTGACTCGCCCGAGGGCGTTGGGAGCTGCGCTCGACGATGCCGTCGGTGACGAGCTGGAAATGTTCATCGTCATGCGTACTGCGCCATCGGCTGTCACCGTTGGAGTCACGGCGACTGTGAGGTTGTAGTCAACAGACAAGACCTGGGGAGCCGTCCCAGGCGCAGAGGAACCAAGGACAAAAATGTCGGACTGCCCACCGGTGATGTTCGCCGACTGGTTGTTCTGCACAATCACGGAATTTGTCTGCAAGGTTTCCGATAATTTCTCGCTCTCGGTCATTCGCAAGTGCAGGTCAAGGTTGAAGGAATTGTTGATGCTGCCGAAAATGAAGTTCATTGACCCGATGCCCGAGCCAGTGCCGCCCGCCTGAACCGCGAAATCAGAACGCATGAAGTTCGGAAAGGGCAGACTGCCGAATCCGAGACCGCGGCTCTGGTCGTAAAAGAACGGCGCGCCCCAGCTGATCCCGAACGTCTTGCTGAAGTTCTTGACAACTTCCACGACCCGGGACTCGATCTTGACTTGAGGCGTCTGCAGGTCAATCCGCTCGACGAGGGCCTTGACTCTGGCCAACTCACGCGCCGGGGCCTCGACGATGAGGGAGTTGGTGCGTTGCTCCGCGCGGATCTGGATCCGCGGATCCTTGCTGCGCGCGTTGGCCAGCATCTCATTAACGAGAGCAACGGCCTCCGTGGCCTGCGCGTAGGACAGGCGCAGGAACATGATGCGAGTCGGCTCGAGGCGCTGGGATGCGATCCTCGCGGCTTCAATCTGCTCTTTCTCGCGCGCGATGTTGGCCAACAGATCGACGCGGTATAGATTGTCCGCAATGCGGACCAGGCCGAGACTGTTCAAGTCCAGAATCGATTTGAAAGCGACGTCCCAGGGGATGTCGTTCAATTGGACGGTCACCGGAGTCGCCGCGATCGCCCCTGAATAAACAAAATTGACACCGCTCTTGTCCGTGATCGCCTTGATGACTTCGGAAAGGGGCGCGCCGCGGAAATCAAGGTTGATCTTGCGAACATTGCTGCTGGAAGGCTTGTTCGCTTGATCCTGGCCCGTCAGTTCCTTTCCGGCCGCCGACGCAATCGCCGCGATATTGGCCTGGTTCTGCAATGCTTCGGTTGGTGCGGACACGTCCGCGGACCGCTTTGACACGGTCGCATTGGCTACGGCCGGGGGCGGGGCGGGAAGCGTCGCGTTCGTCGTGCCAGGGGCGTCGTTCAACCCGAGGGAATTCAATCCTCCCATGTCATCCTGACCGACCGTCCACGCGGAACCGGCAGGACTGAGGATGACTGATCCTTGCGGTGGAATCGCGGGCGCGGCTGGCGCGGAAACGGGTTCCTTGTCCGGCGCGCTGACCCCGGCGTGATTGGAGTCATTGGCGTCGAGGACGTCCGGCCTTCTACTGGCGGGATCAAAAACGGGGAACAAGTTGGCTTTCGAAAGGGGCTCGGCAACCTCCGCTGGCGCCGCACTGGCGACATTGCCTTTGCGTCGGATGCCGTACCAGTGGTCGGGGATCCGGTACGTCAGGGTCAGCCCGCCTTCCTTGGCCAACATTTGGGGTTGCACGGCTTCACGAAGGGTCAGGATGACGTCAACACTGCCGGCCGAAGGGTTTGAACGTGTCCGGATGAAACTGACCGGAGAGCGAAATTCGCTGGCATCCACCGGGCGACGTATCGGACGACGGACCTTGGTGGCGAACAGGCGAACGACGAGCTCGGGTTGACCGGACTTGTTGATTTCCTGGAATACGTTGTAATGAGGATTTCCCTTGGTCTTCATTTCAACATGCAAAAGGCCTTCACCAGCGCGGTAGTTGTATCCCAGCCACGACAGGGTCGACGCTGCGTGAGTCGCGGGAGCTTGAGCCCTTTCCACAGACGTCACCGGAACCGGGGGCATTTCCACCGGAGATGTTTTCACGGGCCACTTCTGCCACTTCTGCCACTTCCACCTGCGCTGCCGCGTCTGGCTGCGCCGGGGTTTCTGACGGTTGCTGGTCCTCGCCAACAAGGGCTGCCAAAGCCTGCTCGTCCTCAGGAGACACATTCGCCCCATTGTCTGCCTGGGTCTCAGCCTGCGACAGAGCGTTTGATTCACCTGCGGACTCAAGAACAGAGTCGGGAACTTCCTCCTCCGCGGAGGCTGCAGCATCAGCGGTCGCCGGCGCAGCATCCTGCCCACCGGACTGGTACTGGCTCCGCACGACCTCCTCGGCATTCCCGGACGAGCCATCGTCAACGATGTCGTCATCGGAGACACTATCGCTCCCTGCGCCGGAAGTGACGCAAGATGCCGTCATCCACGCGAAAAGCGCGAGGCTCGTGACATCCCATGGGAAAACTCCCCGTATCATCAAACTCACGTCGCGAAACCAAATCCAGCCTTCAGAAATTGAAAACCGGCTTGTCTGCTTGTCGTTGTGGCTGCGTCGGGGCCGGAGTTGCGGCAGCTGTGGCAGCAGGAACACCTGGTTGGCTGGCCGTCGCGCCCGCAGCCGTCGCGCCCGTCGCTGGTGCCGCCGCGGCAGCGGCACCTTGCAACGCCGGCAACAAATTTGCCGGGGTCTGGTTTGCCGGTGCCGGCCCGACCGCGGTGCTGGCCCCGGCTGGAAGCTGGACGTCCGGCTTCGAGGCACCCGGAGCGATCACGATCGCGCCGCCCGTTGCCCCATGCTGGACCGATGGAGTCTTGGCATCAAACACAAGTCGCACATCCGAGAATTGGCGAGTGCCGTCATTCGCGATGAGAAACTCGCGAACGACCACTGAAACCTCGTCAATGGCAACAACCTTTCCGCCGCCATTGCCCGCAAGGTCGCCAACGCGAACGATGATGCCCTCCATGCCGGGAGTCATGAGCAGCGCTTTGCGCTCACCGGGAGAGCGGGCCCAGACACCCACAAGTTTCAGGGCACTCAACGGGTGTCGCTGCAATGGGGAGACAATTGGAATTTCGACCGCGTCCGGAACAATCGACTTGACTGTCACGGGAGGTTGGAATGGATCGGCTTTTCCGAAGCCAGCGTAATGATAATCCGCGGATGGTTCCACGATATCCTCAACGCGCGCGTCTGATGGCAGTTCACGGGCGGGCGCGCCAAATTCAGCCTCTCCAGACGCGTCTGGCCTCTTCGTGGATTCGTTCCCTGTTTCCATCTGCGGCTGGTCAAATACCGCCTCGTCCGCGGATTTTTTACCCGCGGCCAGAACCGGCGCTTGCACTGCGAGGAGCAGCCCCACAAGCGCAACAAAGTTAACGATGAGAGGAGAAACCGTCTTCACTCGCCACCACCACCGCCGGCCCCACCACCCTTGGCCTTTTTGGCCTTCGGAGCGGGTGCCTCTTTTGCCGGCGCTTGACCGTTGTCCGTTGACCGGAACAGAACCATGGTGACCTTGGCCTCAAGATCCCTTGCCCCCGTACCACCTTCCCCGCGCCCGCCACCTGCCGCGCCCGGGATGAAAGCCAGGCCACGCAACCGGATATTGCCTGCCAGGTGCACAATCCTGTCGTAGAACGCCATGATGTTGGAGAAGCTCCCGCGCAACATCAAAGCCACTGGAATCTCCGCGTAGCGGTAGTCCCCGTTAACTGCCAACTCCGACGCGGGGCTGAAGTCATTCAGGGAAATCCGCGTTTCCCGCGCGATGGTCGCGGTTTTCTGGAGGATATCCTCCATCGCGATCTTCTCCGGGAGGAGGGCTTTGGCCTTGGTCAGCTGGTCCTGGACGAACTTGAACTCGACCTCAAGTTTCGGCAGGTCATTCTGCTCTTTCCTCGTTTTCTCGTATTTGCCACGAGCCTCGTTTTCCTCTCGAACCACAGACTCAAGTTGACTTTCAAGAGGGGGAACATCGCTCCACCACATGAACAGGGGATAGGCCATCCCTGCCACCGCAACCGCCAGCATCCGGTTGCGACGGGGCCATGCCTTGTACCTGGCGATCAGGTCGCGCGCGTCCACAGCGGCCTCCTGAAAATCCTGACGCTGGCTTGTTTGTTGCCAGCCGGCGGAGCCGGAGGCGTCCTCTCACCGATCGACAGGGTCAACTTGAAGCGGACAACGGATTCCTCTGGCGCTTTTGCCTCGACCTGGCCGCTGGCCTGGGCCCTCTCCACCACAGCCGTTGTCCCCGAGAGGGTTACGTCACTGAAGTATACCTGGGTCCTGAGATCCGCAGGGTCAATGTCCTGAAACTGCGTTGACTTGAGCGCGGTGATGAACTCAGCCACCAAAATGTTGTCTGTCGCCATGGCCTCGAGCTCGATCCTCGCGTCTTCCACGGTCAACGACATCAACCAGACTGCCTCTGGCTTCAGGTTTTGCAGATGCTCAATGGCAATCAACGGTCGATACTTCGCAAGCCTCGAGTCCGTGATGGCATTGAGCGCCCGCAACTTCACCATCAAGGACTCCTTGTCCTTGCCTAGGTTCTTGAATCGCTCAAGGCCGGGCTGCAGCTTGGTCGTCTTCTCAGTCAGCTCGTTGCGATTGGAAACGGACTGGGCAATGCTGTCCTTCAGGGCCTCCATCTTGCCATCAACAACAAGGTAGATGGCGAGCCCGGCAAGCAAGAAGCACAACAGCTCCGGCAAGAACCACAACTGGCTCTCGAGTTCCTCTTTCGGGACAAGATTGACGCGAATCATGCCCTGTCTCCCAGGCTGCGCAGGCCAAGCCCGACGGCAACGCCGTATTTGTGGGCCTCAAGCGCCATTTCCTCCGGCGGGTATTTCCTGTGATTGACCTGGACGTTCTGGAACGGGTTCAGGACGGTCACCGGAACTTGCAACGAAGCGGCCAGCGCGGCCTCGAAGCCAAGCACGCGACACGCGCCTCCGGCGAGGAACGCGTTTGTGAATGGAATACCGGGTACAGCGTTGTCACTCCCCTGCAAGTAATACGCGATCGTCGTCTGGACCTCGGACACCAGCTGGTCGTTGACCTCGGCGATCGCCTTCGAGATCACGTCGGTCGGATCCTGCTGGAAGTTGCTGACGGCGATTTTCGCGGTTTCGGCAGCGTCCGGCTCCATCTTCGTCGCTTCCACGATCTTCTTGGTGAACTCGTTGCCGCCAATCGCGATCTCGCGCGTGTAAAGATACTCCCCGCGCCAGACGAGAGTCACCTGCGTGAACGAGGCGCCGACATTGATCAAGGCCATGATCGTCTCGGCAGATCCGTAGTTGTGCTCGAACATGTTCACCATCGCGAAAACGTCTGTCTCGACAACGCCTATCTTCATCTTGTTGCCGTGGACGATCTCCATGAGCCCATCGATGGCCTCCCGTTTCGCGCCGACAAGGATGACGTTGGTCTCACCCCGCTCATTCGACGAACCGAGGTTGTAGAAATCAAACTCAAGGTCACTCATGCTGGTCTGGAAATGCTGTTCAGCGGCGTAATAGGCCTGCTCGGCAAGATCCTTGTCCTTGTCGGGCGCCAGCGCGACCCGCTTGATGATCACGGCATTGCCGCTCAAGGTGACGCAAACGCGCCTTCCCCAGGGAAGAAATCGATTGGCCTTGAAATAGGCCCGTAACTGTTCCTGCGCCGCTCCAGGGTCTTTGATAACGCCGTTCTCGACGACCCCTGATGGCAGCGCGATATGCGCCATCACCCGGACCTTCTTCTGTCGCCCACCCCCAAGCTCCATAAGCTTGATACTGGACGATCCAATGTCCAGAGCCAGGAGCGATCGACTGAACAGCTCGACCATCTTGATCCCGCCGGGTTAAAGGTGTTGTGACTGTGGATATTTTTTCACGCCCGGAGATGGCGGTCAAACTCGCGCAGGATGCGCTTTTCGAGGAATTTTCAGCGGTTATTTTTGCCGCTTTTTCAAAAAGGCGTCGAGCTCGCTTGCGAGATCGCGGACTTGGGACTTCGGCTCATCCCCGGCCGGGGCCGCGCCACCACCAAAAAGCGCCTCGAGTTTGCTCCGGGCCGCGTCCACTTTCGCGTCCGGCGCCTGACTGTCCCTGGCCTCGAAAAAGCCGCAAAAATTCCCGCGATCTTTCTCCTTGACCCATTCCGCCTGTTCTTCACGGCAACTGCGATATGCCGACAGGTCAAAGAACCGGCAGTTCTTGCAGACGCGGGCATCATTGGCGCATTTCGGGCAACAGTCGCGCCGGCCCATCGGAGGCTCAAAGGTCCAAACGTGTTTGCAATGGTGGCAGGAAATCGTCTTCATGGACCCAATTTATAACGGTTAACCTGCACTTTACAAATGGTGCTTGAAAGCCATAATAGAGAGTCATATCCGGAGTGATTTCCAAGGTTTGTCCATAAGGTTTGTCCATCAGGACCCGCGCAGAGGTGCACCGTGAAGTTCAATTCCATCCTTGAGACCATCGGCAGGACTCCCCTGGTCCGCCTGAACCGCGTCGCCAGCCACCTGCCCTGCACCATGTGGGCGAAGTGCGAATTCATGAACCCGGGGGGCTCCATCAAGGACAGGATCGGCTACAACATGGTCCTCGAAGCCGAGAAGTCGGGCCGGATCAAAAAGGGGGACACCCTGATTGAGCCGACCAGCGGCAATACTGGTATTGGCCTTGCCCTCGCGGGCGCAGTCCGCGGATACCGCGTCATCATCACCATGCCGGAAAAAATGAGTCGCGAAAAACAGGTTGTCCTTGAGGCACTCGGAGCGGAGATCATCCGGACACCGACCGAGGCGGCATGGGACTCTCCTGAAAGCCACATTGGGGTCGCGAAAAAACTGCAGCGGGAAATTCCAGACTCGCACATCCTGGACCAGTACGCCAACCCGGCGAATCCTGACGCACACTACAAATACACGGGCCAGGAAATCCTGGACGACCTGGATGGCAAAGTTGACATGGTCGTCATCAGCGCGGGCACAGGCGGAACCATCACCGGCGTCGCGCGCAAGATCAAGGAACACAATCCCGACTGCATCATTGTTGGCGCCGATCCCGTCGGGTCCATCCTGGCAGGCGGTGATTACGTCGCTTCGTATAAAGTCGAGGGCATTGGCTACGACTTCATTCCTGACGTGTTGGACCGGTCTCTGGTTGATATCTGGGTGAAGACCAACGACAAAGACAGCTTCACCAATGCCCGCCGCCTGATCCGCGAAGAGGGCCTCCTCTGCGGCGGATCCTGCGGAGCGACGTTGGCCGCCGCTCTCGAAGCCGCCCCAAAATTAAAAGCAGGACAAAACTGCGTTGTCCTGCTTTCTGATGGGGTGCGCAACTACATGACCAAGTTCATCGAAGACCGCTGGATGCGCGAAAACCACTTTATTTGAGCGACTTCTCGATCATGGCGCTCATGTCGGATTCAGTGTGCGCGACCAGTTGACGCTTGCCATTGACGTAGATCGCGGGTGTGCCACTGACGCCAAGGCGTTCTGCCTCGCCCTTGCTTTTCGCGACCAGAGCCGCGGCCTTTCCTGATGTCATGCACGCGCCGAAGGCTTTCTCGTCGAGTTTCAGCTCTTTGGCCAAAGTGGCCGGGGAGTCCTTGTTCAACGACGACTGCTTGCTGAAAGCCAGGTCGTGATATTCCCAGAATTTGTTCTGCTCCGAGGCGCACGCAGCGCCTTCCGCGACCGCCTTGGAAATGCCCGACGGGTTGATCGGGAAATCCATGTAAACAAACTGGATCTTGTCCTTGTAACGCGGCAGAAGCTTCTTCATGACCTCGGCGGCCTGGCGGCAATGCGGGCACTGGTAGTCCGCGAACTCAACAATCTTGACCTTGGACTTGGGATTACCAGCCACCGGGTATCCAAGCGTGTCGATCTGTAACACGGGCGCGGACGGCTCCGACAGGGCCAGGGAAAACTTGCCTTCCTTCTTCAGCTTGTTGACCAGTTCCTGGCGTTTGCCCTGCGTCTGTTCGGCTGTAATCAACCGTTTGATCTCGCCCTTGATCTGGTCAAACGGGTACGGAATCCGGTCCTTGTTCTTGTCAAACCAGGATTTCGCGTCAGAATCCGAGGGTTCCTTGACCTTGATCAGATCCTTCTCGACGTCTTGCGGGGACTTGTTCTTCGACTTGGCAAGCTCCGCGATGTGCATGTCAAAGATCGCGCCGTCCACAACGCGCTTCAGTTTCTCGACCCGGTCCGCCTCGACCTCGTAGGCTGCCTGCTGGGAACCCGGGCTCAAGTCGGACGCTTTCCAGGTTTTTCCCTTGTAATTGAAAAGGGCGTCGTCTCCAGCCCCCCACGCCGTTGAAAAGGAAGCCATCAACGCGACGCACAGACCGGCACTCATGCCGGCAAAGCGAGAAGTTCTCATCTGTATTGACTCCGTCAAAGATTAGGCGAAGATCCCATTCCCGTTGAGATGCTCGCAGAAGAGCGGCGGGAAGACAAGGTGGCAATTTCGGCTTCGCTGAAACGCATGGGCTTGATCTTGCGGCCCTCGAAAACTTCACGCGTGATGTACCACTTCCCATCGGCGCCGCGCATCCAATAGAGCATCTTGCGACCGATCGATATGAAACGCTTGTCACCCCTGAAATCCTGGTTCATCACGGACAGCGCGTATTTCGGATGCGTGATCACGCGCGTCGTGTCGAAATCAATCTTCATTTCCTTGTACGAGCCGAACACGGCGCGCTTGTACGCGTGCCATGCCTTGAGATTCTTGTCCGCGTTGACAAACTCGGGCGAGTAGAAAGACATGTAGCGTTCCAGGTCCCGGGCCTTCCACGCATCCGCCCATTCCATGGTCCGGCGATGGACGGCCTGTTGCTCCTCGGCCTTGTTGACAGCGGCCGTGTCATGGGCAATCACGACCACCGCCTGGTCGGGGCGCAACCACGACGTCAGCGACTCGATGTCGGAATTGTAAAACGCGACGCAACCTTCGGTGACCTTGGCCTGGTCCACGCGCGTATCCTTTTCGACACCATGGAGCCATATGCCGTATCCGGTCTTGCGTGAAAACTTGTCGATGGGATTCGGGAAGTCGATTGGAATCGCGAGAGGACCGTATTTTTGCGGCAAGGACTTGCCGTCAATCGGACTTGCCGTGAAATAGATTCCCTCGGGAGTCCGGTTGTCTCCCTCGCGTTCCTTGTCGCCATCTTCCTTGCCAATCGCGATGCGGAAAGTCTTCAGCAATTCGGAGGCTTTTCCGGCTTCGGGCAAGGTTTTCAGTTCGGCGGAGAGGCGTGACTTGTCGACGGTCAGGAGGATGAGATCTTCATGCGCGGGTTTGATCGCCGGTGTCTCGGCGCCAGCCTTGGGCGTACCAGCCGCAACCGGTTCGGCCTGCGCCTCCGCGTGCAACTGGACGCGCGGCGGATTGCTTGAATCCGTCACGATGGATTCGGCGGAAACCCCAAGGCCAGTCAACAGGCCCATCGCCGCAATCGAAATCCCTGCCATGACAAGGCGCGTCGTCGCCATGCTATCCCCTGACCTCAACTTCTGATTCAATTATCGGACAACTTGTCGGCAGCCTCAAGGGGTAATCAAGCAGAACCTACCGGAAAGATTAAATTCTTCCTCAATCTGAGGATTTGATGGAACCGGACAAACGGACCAGAATGCCCTTGAAATCCACAGGTAACGGAGCCTCAAACTCAATCTGGATGCCGGTTACAGGATGTCGAAAGCCCAGCTTCCACGCATGAAGCATTTGCCTCGTAGCCGCTTCCTGAACCTCGCGCGGCAGGCGGCTGTCGTCACCGTAACTCGCGTCCCCCGTCACAGGCATCCCGAGATCCCGGGCATGAACCCGGATTTGATGCGTGCGCCCGGTATACAAACGGGCACTCACCAAGGTTACACCCCCGGGGAAAGCCTGCTCGCGCCGGAAAACGGTCTTCGCGTATTTACGGCCCGGACCTTCCTCGTCCCACGAGCGGAATCGTGTCCTGTGAGCCGGGTCCCTGGCCAGCCAGCTTTCGCGGACCACGGACTCCACTGGCATCGGGCCACTGCACAATACGAGATATTGACGGAAATTGGTCTTGTCATGGAATTGAGCGGCCAGGTCACGATGAGCCTCGGCGGTCTTGGCCACGACCATGACCCCGCTGGTGTCCCGGTCCAACCGGTGCACAATCCCGGGGCGAAGCGCCGCCAGGTTCTGCTGGTTGGGACCTGTTCCGGCCTCAGGAACCTCATCGGTCTCATCGTCGCTTGCCGCGTCACCTCGATTGTCGTCTGATGGCCCGGGCTGCGGCAGGGAACCACAGTGGTGCAACAAAGCATGGACAAGCGTCGTCTCGCCTTGTGTCCCCGCCCCGGGATGAACGGTCACCCCGGCTGGCTTGTTCACCACGACGACGGAGTCGTCTTCAAAAAGGATGTCGAGGGGCGTATCGAGGGGGCGGGGTTCAAGCGACATCTCCCGCGACGGCAGCAGGTCCATCGCGACGCCAAGTTGCTCCCCGCCATTCAGGGAGAGGCTGGCCTTGGCCGGCTTGCCGTTGACCGTGACGCCTCCCGATGCAATCAGCTCCTGAATGCGCGATCGACTCAGCTCTGGCAACGCCTGCGCCAGAAAACGATCAAGGCGGACTTTGCCGCCAAATGCGATCAAGTCCGCCTTGTCGATGGTCCAAAGGCGGGACGCGATTCCCGCCGTTCCTTCTACCGCTTCTTCGCGCTTTGCCAAGCCTCGAGCCTCGCTGAGAATGCTTTCACCATCGGCTCGAAGTTGTCGATCCCGAGGTAGCGGAAGTAACTCCGCAAGAAACCCTTGACGTACACGACCTGAGGCAGGCGGTCAAACCGGTTCGACTCAATGGAACGCAGATACTCGAGCGATATCTTGGTGCGCTCCTGCATCTCGTCCTCACTCACGCCAAGGGACTCTCGAACCCTGCGGAAGAGCTCACCGTCCCCAAGGTCGCCCTCGGCGACCAATCCGTCAACCGCGCCCTGGGCGCTGGCATCCTTCGATCCTTCGCAGACCGTCTTGATCACGGCCAAGGTCGAGCGACTGGTTGTGATCACTTGAGTCCCACGGGGGACATCCCATCCACCGGCAAATTCGGAGGACGTCTCATTCAGGGACTCGGCGCCCCGGCGGCCGGTCAGCTGGCGGTCGTATTCAGCGCGGGAGGTATCGTCATTCAATACCCGGAAGGCTTTCTCAATGAGTTCCAACTGGGCGCGTACGTCATCCTCACCCATCAGCGAGTACAAGGCGTTGTTGTCACCGTTGAGCGTATTCTTCAGGCGCAAATAAGCCTCGCGCACCGCGAGCTTTGTCGCGCCAAACGGCAGATTCAGGATCTGATAGTGATTCTGGGGCTGGCCGGTTTCCTGGCCAGATGATTGCGCGACAACGAAGCCATTCAGCGACGTGGACGGGATGCGCGAACTTCCGAAATCATGTTCCATGTCAACCTCCAGTACAGGGCAGATCAGAGCCCGAACAGATTCAGGGACCTGGTTGCGATATCATTGAGCCGATGCGAAAGGATCGCCTGAGGAAAATCAATAGTAAGCAATCGCCGGTTGCGCAAGCTCTTCCACGCAACATCGTCGAAATTCAAATACCCGAGGAACTGGGACTGGAAACCGAAGTACCTGGTCCCGATCAGTTCCATGGAGTTGCCGACATTGACGTCATTTTGGGCGCGCGCCTGGTTGATCACGATCCCGACTTTGCGCCCGGCCAGCGCCGCAAATAAATACTTAATAAAATCAGGATCTTGATCCGAAAATGCCCGGATCCGCTCGGCATAGCCTCGGGACTGGAATCCCTGACTGTCTGACGCGGTCAGGGCGGCCTTCACCATCTGTGACGAGCGAGCCCTGCGGGTGTGACCGCCAACATGGTCCATGAGACGCCACAGCGCCGTTTTCAGGAACATGTAGGAGTTCTCGATGGATGTCGGCTCCGGCAGGGCCGTCACGATCCCCAGATGAGCGCTCAGGAACATGTCGATCGTGTGAAACTGGCTGCCGGCACCAAGGTCGAGGATGACCACGTCCGCCCCGAACCGCACCCGCGCGCCCACAATCGCGTCAAAAACCCGGCCGAGCGCGCCCTGGTCCACGATCCCCTCGGCGCTCCACGATTCGCTGCGGGCTCCCGGGATCATCGCGCAACCCTGCACAGGCGTCTGGATCAGGATGTCATCGAGCCGCTTTTGGCCTGCGACCACCACGTCCGTCAGGGTCGCGCCCCGCGGATCGACACCGAAATAGGTGTGAAGGTTGGCGCCACCAAAATCCAGGTCAAAGCAAACAACCTTGAGCCCCATCCGGGCGAATTTGGCGGCGAGGTTCGCGCTCAGCAGGCTCTTTCCAACCCCGCCCTTGCCGCCTCCGACGGCAATGACAAGAGGCACTTCCGGTGGCAGGTCGGACAGGGAGCGGGAAGGGAACAGCGGCGTACCGAGCTGCCATTCGGCCCGGCGCAGGTTGGCCTGGACATGCGGGGACACGAGCCCTGCCTGCGGAGAGCGGAACCCTGTCGGCCGCGCAGAGGATGTTGAAAGTCGATCCATGACTTTGCGGTTCCTCTAAAAAACATTTTTTCGATGACAAAACGATAACACTAAAGCCGCAGGAACGAAACTTCCCCCTCGACCTCGAAGGCAAGTCCGTCGGGCAACTCGCGGCGCAGGATTGTCCGGCCACTGATGACCGGCGTGCGTCCGATGCGCCCCAGATAGAGGACCATCTCCAGGCTGGTTCCCGCGTCCAGTTCCGGTGGCAGTTCGTTGAAACCGCGGGTTCTCGCGTCAATGTCAACGGGCGCCGGGACGCGAACGCCGAGCCCCTGGGCGTCCAGTTGCGCGGGCGTCAATTTGACGCGCAGCGCTCCAGAACGGGCATCAAGCCACGCGCACAGGGAATCGCTGTTCCCGCATGCCGCGCTGGACTCGAGAAGAGGCCCTTGCAGTGGTTCCCTGTCCCTGGACAAGGCGAGGGCCAGTTCCATCGGCGCCCCGGTCGCGGACCGGCGTCCACCCCCGTTCGCGGTCATCCGCAAAACAACTTCGGGCCAGAACGCCTGCGCGATCCCGGGTTGGACACTCGCGGCCATCGTGCGTACCGCTTGCTCCGAAAATTCGCGGTCAACCACGGACTGACGATCGCGCAATTGCGAAAGCAGCGATTTCGCCTCTTCCAGTTGATGGCGCGACGCGCGCATGGCGGCACTGAAATCACCTGGCATCAGTCCCAGGATCATTTCCAGCCATGGATGCGACTCGGCGACATCGATCATTTCCGACCACGGCAGGGTCATGGACGACCCGTTCCACATGAAATCGCTGGCCGAATTGAAATTCACGAAATCACGCCTGCCGAGCGACGCGAACGCGGCATGCGCCTCGCGTTCCGCGACAAAAGCCGGATCACTGGTTACCGCGCGCGGAAAAAAAGCCAATGACGGGTTGAGGCTCGACTGGGATCTCGGATTCTCCTCGACATGGTCGACCACGGCACGAGGCGTGGCTGTTTCAAGGCCGCTTCGCCCGGGACTGCGATCCGGGACAAAGAGTTCGCGCAGGGATTCCTCGTCGGGATCGCCATCAAAACGCGAGAATGTCTTCTTGCGCGCTTTTTTCATGCCCAGGACCGAGGCCCGCGCGTCTCCCGACCGGTCCGGTGAGGTGAGCGCGGAGCGCAAGAGACCTTTGCCAAGGTATTGATGGATCCGCGCGCTTTTCTCGTTGCTGTAACGCGAGTGGAACGCGTAGGTCTTGAGCACGCCGTCGTGCCAGAAGCAATCAAACCACGCCCCTGCCGCGATCGACGCCTGGTCCCGTGACACCTGGCAATGATGCCCCTCAAAATAGCCGCGCGCGACGTACCATGATTCGCAGGGCCCGAAGGGGGCCGGACGCCTCTCGAAAGTTGTCGCGATCATCTGCGGGGCAGTCGCGAACTCCCACAACTTCGCGTCGCAATAGCGCTGAAAAACAGTCCTTGCGTGATCCGCGCCGCCACCTGGTTCGACAACTCCCGAGCGCTCAAGAAACGCCAACCGGGTGTCCCACCAGGTCGCGGCCGCGGCCAGCTGGATCTCACGCGTTCCGGGAAGGGATTGAACTTCGCGCCGCAACTGGCGCACGTGGCCGTTGAGGTTGTCCACGCGTTGCTGCGCGTCGTGAATGTCGTGGAATTTCGTCTCATAATACTCCGCCCAAACACGCCGCAACTCAGCCACTTCGCCGGTCATCCGGGCAATGGCCGTGCCGCTCGCGGCCGGATCCCACGCCAGCATCGTGCCGCTGAACTGGATTTGGGCGCGCGGCGCCAGGCCGAGGTCATTGTCGAATCCCCGCCACAAATCGAGTAACGCCCCGGGGGAGACGGCGGCCCCGGCATCGGTGGCATCACCGGTCGGGACCAGGTGACTGGCCGGCCCGGTTCCGCGCAATTTGACAGAAGTATCATGCGGCAAAGCGCCACAACCGTTGAGGGACAGGCAACAAGTCACCGCGATGAGAACTCTGGACCGGAGTGTGATTCGCGTCATGAGGTCCCTCAAAAGAAAAGGCTGGCCGACATCTCGTAGAGATCTGATTCCATGGAATTGCGACTGGCGACCTGGCGCGCCACGGCGACACTGATTTCAGCGGGCGCCACATATTCCCCGCGGAAATACCCTTCAACCGTGCTGAATCCGGCGGCCAGTTCCCCAATGTGAACCAGCTGGTCCGAATGCGTCTCAAGCGCGTCAATGCGCTGGCCTTCGTTGTCCTGCCAGCGGTCCCGCCACTTCCTGTTCATCTGCCAGCCGACAGAGGCCGTGACACCCGAGGGATGCGCCCATGCCATGCCGAGCGCCGCATCGATACGGTCTCCAGGCTTGAACGTTGCCAACGTTGTTCCATCCTCGAGGTCCTCGGGCTCAAGTCCACGGAATACCTCGCGTTGGCCCGGCATCTGGTGTGTGTACTTGAGGGACTGCGATACCGAGAATCCGCGGACGAGGACCTGCTCAAACGTGGCCTGGGAGAACAAGTCCGTCTGACCATCGCCAAACGGGACGTCATTCATGACGCGGGCCTGGTCGGGACGTCCGGTGGGCAACACCGTCCCAAGGGTCGTGGCGAGGGAAGCCGGACCCGACTCCCAGGCGCGCCACTTGGCGGCGACCGTTGTGTCCCCCCAACCTGAATCACGCCAGTCCGTCAGGGGCTCTACCCCGTGACTGGCAAGTTCGCGATTCAGCTCCGCGGTCGCCGAATCGAGTTTTTCCTGAAGTTCCAGCGCGGCCTCGTGCTGGTTGTTCGCGGGATCCGAGAGCAGAGCCAGAAAGCGCGCGGCTGTATCCGAGCGGGTGAACCCAACGGCGATCGTGGAACGCGCGGACATGAACGGCGCGCCCATCGCGAGCGTCAACTTGTCCGAAACGCCGTACGCCAGGACCGGAGCCGTGGCGCGAACGCTCGCCTTGGCGCTCGCCGAGAATCGCCCCAGGGAATCCGTTCGTTCAAGTTCGTTCGCGAGCATGAATCCCTCGACCTTGGCCGCGCGCGTCGGAGATATCGCGGCCTGGTTGCGCAGGACATCATTGAACGTCAGGTCACGCTCCAGCGGGGCGGCGAGGCCTTCACTGCCCCCCGCGGCGTTGGACTTCGTCGCGACGTCCGTGGCGATTGAACGCAGGTTGAGGTTGAATCGTCCCCGCGGCAGGGTTTTGGTGTGCTCGTATGCCAGCGCCGGCAGGGCGCTGCAGAGGAGCGGCACCGTGATCAGGCAACGGATGTTTTTCATAGGCGGCCGAGCGTCTCACGCATCTTGCCGACCTCGGCGAGGGTCTCAGGCTCGATGCCCGGCGGCAATTCACCGTCGGCGGCAAGCTCCTCGATCTCAGCGATGGATTGCTCCAGCAATGCGCGGGCTTCCGCGCGCCGGCCAGCCCGGATCAGGATCTCCGCCTTGCCGCGGTAATTCGAGTACATTTCCGCGCCGGAATATTCCTCACCCGGATAGTTCGGGCTGGCGATCGCGAGATCGATCAATTCAATCGCCTTGTCGACGGATGGCAACGCCGGATGAACCATGTTCGACATCGGGTCCGCGGCAATGCCAGCGATGGTCCGGTAAATCCCGCCGCCCTGCATCCTCGGATCGGCGTCCAGATCCGGCCGCAGGTTCATGTCGCTGGTCACGAAAGTGTTGAAATACTGCTTGAAATAACTTCCGATGCCAATCAGCTGCAGAGGCGTTGCCGACTCAACCCAGAGCGCGGAGCACATGATCTTGATGTAGTGATAGACGTCAGCCGCCTCGGGGACACCCGCGATCCGCTCGATCACTTCGCGGCACTCGCCAAAAATGGGATTGCGCTCGGACTTGTTGTCATCACGGAGCAGCAATTCACCCTCGAAAACATCCAGCGAAGCGATGCGGTGGACCACATGGACGAGGTCCGTTCCCTTCGCGTCCTTGAGGAGTTTTCTCCACGCGGCGAGCGCCTGATGGACGGTTTCGCGTCCTTCCCCGCGGCGCTGGTACAGTTCCTCGGCGGAAGCCAGGTCACTGGCGGGAACAGGACCAGGACGGGGATTCGCCAGGACCTCGCCGGCAAACGAAGCGATCAGCGCGACCGCGATGAATGACCTGAGGAATGACCTGAGGAATGACGCGCCTGATGATGAGGACGATGTGAATGATGAGGTAAAACGGGACAGCCTGAGAACCATAGGAATCTCCCCGGACGGCGGCTGGGAAAAAATTGAAAAACGACTTTTTCTTAAGGCTAAACGAAGATTTGCCCCGCGACAAGAGCGACAAAACAACTCAGGCCTTTCCCATCTTCTCCAGAACCAGCCGGTAAAGATCCTTGCGACCCATTCCAGCCGCGGCAGAGCGCGGACCGAGTTCCTGGAGAATGTCCTTCAACGACGCGCCCTTCCGCAGCATGCGGGTGACTTCCCGCGCGGTGTCAATCGATTGCCCGGCACTCTCGACCGTCGCGGATCGCACATCGATCATGACCGAGGCCTCGCCACGCATGTTCTCATGTGCGGCAGCCCATGCCGCGGCGTCCTCGATGGTTCCCCTGAAAATCTCCTCGTGGAGTTTGGTCAACTCGCGCCCCACGGCGACGCGCGCGCCGGGCAGGTCTTTGGCGACTGCCGCAAGTGTCTTGCCCAGGCGTCGCGTGGATTCAAAGAAAACGACCGAGGCGCTCGCCGCGATCCAACCCTGGACTTCCTCGTGCAGGGCCTTTGGCTTTGTCGGCGGGAAACCCGTAAAGAGCAACCGGTCCGTCGGCAACCCGGCGGCGGACGCCAACGCGAGAAGGGCCGATGGCCCGGGGACCGGATGCACGGTGATCCCCGCGTCCCGCGCGGCGGCAACCAGCCTGAATCCTGGATCCGAGATGCATGGAGTCCCGGCGTCGGAAACCAGCGCGAGGACCTCGCCACGCTCAACAATCCGTCCGATCAATCGCGTGGCCTGCTGTTCCTCGTTGTGGTCGTGACAGGCAACAAGGTCGGGGGATCCCATCGCGATCCCGCGCGTGCCCTGCGTCTGCTGCAAATGCGTCAACAACTTGCGGGTCTGGCGCGTGTCTTCCGCGGCAATGACATCAGCCGAGGCCAGCGTCCGGATCGCGCGCTCGCTCAAGTCAGAGAGATTTCCGATCGGCGTCGCGACCACGAACACGACGGGACCGCGCGCAGGCGAGGCCGTGTCTGGCGGTGAATTTTTTTTCATGATCCCTCCGGCAACGCAACGATCCGTCATTACGATCAACGGGTACGGCTTGAGGCTAGCATCTGGCTCGCGCTTTGCAAACTGGGGCCAGACGCGGAAGTCCGCGGGCAAAAAACATCAGGAAAGGAACCAAAGATGCGAATGTCCAACCACAACAAGTCATTCTGGATGAAAAGCGGCGCGACGGTGATCGCGATCGCTTCAGGCAGCGCCCTCGTCGCGGCAGGCCATGAGTCGAGTCTTGATTACGGACGCATCAACGCGAGCATCGCCAGCGCCATCGATCCGGTCGTCCGGGGCAGCTCCGTCATCGAGAGCGCGGTCGTCACCATCGACGGTTCGGTTACCGACTTCGACAAGGACACATACAAGATCAACAAGTCGATGGTCCTCAAGAAGGCTCCGTGGTCAGCAAAGCCGGTCGAGGCGAACCTGTCCATGACGGCCATGATGAAGCGCAACGAGAACCCGGAAAAAGGCAAGATCGAATCAAAGTTCGACCTGTCGCTCAAAAGCGACACGATGGCGTTGTTGAAATTCATGCAGCACAAGAAAGTGAAGCGGTGCCAGGAACGCGCGGAGACCGGCGTGAAGGGCATTTTCCAGAAGCACGAATGCGGACTCGCCGCGGACATCCTGAAAGCGACGACGCTGGCGGAAGTTGCCGGGCTCGTCAAAGGGCATGTGAAGGGCGAGCGTGAAGACCTTGAGGCGTTCGCGGCGCAATCACAACCGGCGATCGAGAGCGTGCAGAGCGCCATGCTGCGTCAAGAAGGAGCCAAGATTCTGGACAAGGCACGTCGCAAACTGCACTACCTGGAATCCATCAAGGTCGAGGAACGTGGAGAGGGATTCACGCTCTCGGCTGATTACGCTCCCTCGCGTCACCCGGGATGCAAGATCAAGCATCTCGAGATGGTACTGGACCCGGAGTCCAGCTCGGTCAAGCTCGACGCGTCAAAGCGCCTGGCGACCATGAAGTACGACGCGCTCAAGCCTGAGATTGTCCATATGTTCAAGGGACTTGAGGAAGGCCGGGAATTCGCCGTCGAGCACATCGCATCCCATGCTCGCGTCGGTGACCGGCTGATCTCATCCATGGTGAAGATGGCAGCCGAAGCGGTCCAGAGCGCTGGCCAGGAATCAGGTCACGAATCAGGTCAGGAAGGCGGTCAAGAAGCCGGCGAGCAAGGCGGCCAGCACGACATGCCGCTGCAGTTGATCGAACTGGTCAGCGGCAGCCAGCAAATGGGCCAGTTCTGAGTTCGCGGCCTCTTTTTTAACCTGCCTTCGGGCAGGTTTTTTGTTATGATGAAAGCGTCCACGGATGCGGCTGTCGATGTGCAGGAGAACCGATAAAGACACATAGGGAGCCAGACCCTTCGCCGGTGTGCAAGCCCCCCGCTTCGCGCGTTAGGGGGAAGCCTGAAGGAGAAGTCGATGGCACCCACCTTAACTTGGTGGGTTCCCCTAGCCTCGGCGGCCGTTCCGTGGACACCCCAACCCGATCAAACCCAGCGCCACAAACAGTTTCATTGCCGGCACCGCTCGCAATCCGGAACGCCAATCGCGTGCGGAATGTCCGCGACCCCGGTCATCTCTGCGACGGGATGGAGCAACATCATGTACTCAGCGGACCATTCGGGACCTTCTGGAAATCCAGCGAACCCGTCTCCGGCCTTGGACGTGATGTAATCCAGCACTTCCCATGAAGCCAGATAGCCCCGCGCGTCGAAGTTGGTGAGCATGTCCGCCGGTGACGCGGCAAACGCATCCGAGATCGCGTGGAAACAATTGACCGCGCCGGACGGGATACCCCTGCGGAAGCCACTGCGGTGACTGCCTTCGCGCACGCCCCGGTCGAGCGCCTTGTAGAACACGCCGGGGTAAAATGTCCGCCCTGGCTCGCCCACTGGTGTGTGAACCTGTCCGGGCGGCAAACGCGAACGGGCGAACTCCGCCCAGTGATCGAGGTACTGTTTTTGGCGCAGCAGCTTGTCGCGCAGGGTGTCACTGACCGGAAACGGCCCCCAACGAAGCGGGAGCCGGTTTTTCAGCCGCGCCATGCGCAAGCTTTCAGCCAGCGAGTAGTTCTTTCCCAGTTCCGGATCTGCCAGAAGGTCGACGGATCCTTCACGTGATGCCGGCAACCAGCTGATCGTGAATTCATCCTCGAGGGAAATATCAGCACCCGAACGGCGCAACGTCGCGATCGAAACGAGCGTATGCGCGTGCGCCGGATCGTTGTTCTGGTTCTGGTACGTCAACAGCGTCAGGTAATGGGTGACTCCCTCGTCAATCACCCCGAGGCGATCGCCCCGGCCAGGCAGGCTGCCCCGGAAAACGGGAACGATGGCACGGATCAAGTCACGAGTGTGCGGGTGCATCGTGGTCTCGACATGGACGCGCACGACACGGGGACGGCGAATCGTGTCGAGGACGCGCGCGAGCCGTTCCGGATCCAGTTCGGTTTCCGGATTCATCAGTCCCCAGGCGCGAACCATTTCCGACTCGAATTCCCGCGTGGAAAAATCGGGAAACTCGCCGCGGCGAGGGCACCGCGACCGGAGCTGGGCGAATATGACACCCGGTTTGCCCAGACAACGGGCAAGCTGGAAGGCGCCTCCCGACCAGGTCGCCGCGAACGAAACCGGACCGTGCTCGATCACCAGTTCAGCCCGCGCCGGCGGCGCGGCGATCAGTGCCGCTGAAAGGGCTGATGAAAGAGCCAGAAACATCGCCGCGACCGGCGACTTGAAATTGATGTAGCCCGGGTGTTCCAAGTTGACCACCTCATCCGGAAGGTCAGAATTCAAGCATTTTATTGATCTTTTTAAAGAAATGATCAAGGACGGACTGCGAATCGGCTGTCGCTCTTTTTATGATTGCAACATAGCAAATTCACAGGCTAAATCAGCGAGACGACTTGCCAAGCAGGTGACATGGAACGAAAATTCTCAAAACGCATCAGCAGCCTCTCCCCGTCGCCCACCCTGGCGCTCAACAGCAAGGCTGCCGAGCTGGCCGCCGGCGGGAAGAAGATTTTCAATTTCGCCGTTGGCGAGCCTGACTTCCCGACACCGCAGGCTGTGGTCGAGGTTGCCATCGACAGCCTCCGCCGTGGCCGGACACGTTACGGGACAAGCGGCGGCGGCAGGCCACTGCGCGAAGCCATCGCGGAAAAGCTGCGTCGCGACAACGGCCTTGATTTCGCGATCGATGAGATCGTCTGCGGAATCGGGGCAAAAGAAATCCTGTTTCATGTTTTCCTGGCGCTGCTGAACGACGGCGACGAAGTGCTTTTGCCGGCGCCTTTCTGGGTCAGTTACACCGACCAGATCCGCGCCGCCGGCGCGATTCCGGTTCCAGTCATGCCGCCCGCCAGCATCACCAGCCAGGGCGGCGACGCGCTTGACTTCAACGCGATCGAGAGGGCCGTGACAGCGCGCACGCGCGCCATCGTGATCAACTCACCGAACAATCCGTCGGGTTATGTCCTGGGCGCCGCCGAACTGGAGCGCCTGGCCGCATTCGCCATCAAACACAACCTGTGGGTGATATCGGACGAAATCTACGAGTACATGGCCTTCAGCCGCGAACACATTTCCCCGCTCAAGATCCAGCCCGGACTGCGTTCGCGATTCATCCTGGTCAACGGCCTGTCGAAAGGGTTTGCCATGACCGGCTGGCGGGTCGGATACGCGGCGGGCCCGAAAGACATCATGGCCCTCGTCAAAAACCTTGAGAGCCACTCGTCAACATGCATTCCCGGATTCATCGAGGACGCCGCGACATTCGCGCTCGGGCAGGGACGCACGTTGATGGCGCCAGCCATCGCGACACTGGATGCCCGCCGCAAGGCGACGGTCAACGCTCTCGACGGATTCCAGTTTGTGCGACCCGATGGCGCTTTCTATGTGTTTCTCGACGTGCGTCCGTTCTGTGACGGGCGCTCGTCGATGTTCGTATCAGGAGCGTTGCTGGAAGAAGAAGGTGTCGCGGTGGTGCCGGGCGAGGCGTTCGGGCTGCCAGGATTCATCCGCATCAGCTACACCCTGGGCGAACAGGATTTGCTTGCTGGACTGGAGCGCGTCAAAGCGTTCCTGCGCCGGCCTTGAACTACAGCGAGAGAACGACATGAATCATCCAGAGACCCCGACAGGATCCCAAAAGCCGGCCCCGCTGAACATGAGCGAAGCTGCCGAAGCCGTCCGCACTCAATTTGCCGCGGACCACGCCCGCGTGGCAGCCAACCCGTCTCCGAAGGCCGTCGAGGAATTGCGCCTTGCGTTCCTTGGCCGGAAGGGGCGGGTGCAGGACCTGATCGAGGGACTTCGTAACGTCGCGAAGGAACAACGCCCCGAGGCCGGCAAGATCGTCAACTCCGTCCGCCAGGACGTCGACGGCGCCGTGACCGCCCTTCAGGAGAGAGCCAAGGCATGGATCCTGAACGAGCGCCTGAACATCCCGCAGGTTGACGTCAGCCTGCCGGTCGATGACTCCACGCCGGCTGGCGCGCTGCATCCGGTTTCTCTCATGCGCCGCGTCCTGATCCGTGAGTTCCGCAGGCTCGGGTTCACGATCTATGACGGCCCGGAAATCGATTTCGACTTCTACAATTTCTCCGCGTTGAACATCCCGGAATCGCACCCGGCCCGCGACATGCAAGATACGTTTTATGTCGCGCCGGCGACCGGCGGCGCGTTTGATGGCCAGAAAATGCTGCTGCGTACACAGACTTCCAACATCCAGATCCACGCGATGCTGGCAGAGAAACCGCCCTTGCGCGTGATCGCGCCGGGTCGCGTGTTCCGTTGCGATTCAGACATCACGCACACGCCCATGTTCCACCAGATTGAGGGATTCGTAGTCGACAAGGGCGTCACATTTGCCAACTTGAAGGCGACGATCGACACGTTCCTGAAAGCCATCTATGGCCGCGAACTCAAGACGCGCTTCCGCCCGAGCTTCTTCCCGTTTGTCGAGCCAGGCGCCGAGTTCGACGTCCAGTGCACGATCTGTTCTGGCGCGGGTTGCCGCGTTTGCAAGAACACCGGGTGGCTGGAAGTCGGTGGCTGCGGGATGATTCACCCGAAAGTCTTCGAGGCCGTCGGGTACGACAGCGAGGAGTACAGCGGTTTCGCCTTCGGATTCGGTATCGATCGCATGGCGATGCTGAAATACGCGTTGCCAGACTTGCGGCAACTTTTCGAGGGCGACCACGACTTCCTTGGCCAGTTTCCAGTCCACGCTTGAACAAAGGACAAACTGTGAGAATTTCGCGCGAATGGCTTGAGCAATACATCGACCTGACCGGAGTGGACGACAAGGCGCTCTGTTCGGCACTGACCAGCATCGGACTTGAAGTCGAGCACGTGGAACGCGTGTCGGCCGTGCCACCCGGAGTCGTCGTCGGGCGAATCGTCGAGGCGGCGCAACACCCGAACGCCGACAGCCTTCGCCTGTGCCAGGTGGACGTTGGACCCGCGGGAAATGGCAGCAACCTGCAAATCGTCTGCGGCGCGCCCAACGCGCGCGAGGGCGTCCGTGTCGCCGTGGCGATGGTCGGGGCCGAGTTGCCAGGCAACTTCAAGATCAAGGAAGCCAAGATCCGCGGCGAGAAATCATTTGGCATGATGTGCAGCGAGAAGGAACTCGGGATCTCCGACGACCACGACAGGATCATCGAGCTCGCGGGCGAACCCGCGCTTGGTACACCTGTCGGCACGGCGCTGGGCGCGGACGACATGGTCATGACGCTCAATGTCACGCCAAACCGCGCGGACTGCTTGAGCTACCTCGGAGTCGCGCGTGACTTGTCGGCAAAACTCCATCGTCCGGTCAACTTCCCGGCGCTGCCCGGAGACAGCAAAAAACCGGCCGGCGCGGGCCCACTGAAGACATCCATTGAAAACGCCAGTGTCGGCCAGCGATTCTGCGGCCTGCGCGTCGAGGGCGTCAAGACCGTTGAGTCGCCGGCGTGGCTGCAAAAACGCCTCGCCGCGGCAGGCATGCGTCCGATCAATGCCATCGTTGATGTTACAAATTACGTCATGCTCGAGTTCGGCCAACCCGTCCATGCTTATGACGAACGTGACATCGGCGGAAAATCCCTGACCGCGCGCCACGCGCGCGCGGGGGAATCCCTCAAAACCCTGGACGGCCAGGAGCGGAAACTCCAGGCCGGCGACCTCGTGATTTGTGACGACATGCACATTGTCGGACTGGCCGGCGTCATGGGTGGCGCAAATTCCGAAGTGAAACCCGACACAACGGCTGTCTTGATTGAGGTGGCTCACTTTAACCCGGACGCGATTCGCGTCACTTCAAAGCGCCTCGGGTTGCGTTCGGAAGCATCTCACCGGTTCGAGCGTGGCGTCGATGTCCAGTGCCTCGGGGACGTGGCATGGCGTGTCGCTGGACTGCTGTGCGAAATCTGCCCGGGCGCGAAGATCACCGGGCCTCTCGTTGACTTTCATCCGCACCCGGCGCCGCCGCGGACGGTGGCACTCCGTCTTGATCGCGCGCGGCAGACGCTCGCGCGGCCGGACATCGAGGCCGGTTTCATTGAGAAGACCTTTGCGGCGCTCGGCTTGAAACTGGTCGAGCAACACCAGAATGAAATGATTTTCAGCGTTCCATCGTGGCGTCACGACATGGAACGGGAGGCCGACCTCGTCGAGGAAATCGCGCGGATGATCGGATTCGACACGATCCCGTACGAACTCCCGGTGATGTCACTCGATACGACACCGGAAGATCCGGGAATCGATTTCGCCGAGGACGCGCGGGTCCTGATGGCACAGGCCGGCCTGCGCGAGACCATCAGCTTCCCGTTCCTTTCGAAAGAGGAATTCAGCAAATTAAGGATCCCCGAAGGGCATGACCTCGCGCCCGCGGTAAGGATTGTCAATCCCCTTAGCGAGGAATTCTCGTTGCTACAGACGACGCTCGTGGCTGGACTGCTCAAAGCCGCCGCCGAAAACGCGCGCCACGGGCGCCACGGGGTCAAGTTGTTCGAGATGGGCCGGGCATACCTGTCGCGTAAACACGTTCAAGGGGCACTGACGACGCGCCATTTGACCGCGCGCGCCGCCGGCGAAGGTGGCCGCCCGGTCGAGAAACCTGTTGTCGCCGGGATCTTGACGCAACCCATGACGCGAAAATCATGGTCGGGTGAGGAACGTCACGCCGGGTTCTTCGAGGCGAAGCGCGTCGCGTCGCAGTGGCTCTCGGCCCTTGGAATCAAGGACCTCACAGCGCATCCGTTTGACGCGCAAACTGCCTCGGCACTGCCATACATGCATCCCCGCGCCAGTTGCGTCATCACTGGCAAGGACTCCTCCGGACACATCATCCAACTTGGCTATGCGGGCGAAGTGCATCCGGAGACGGCTGTCGCGTTTGACTTCGAGGCCGACCAGGCGCCAGTGGCGTTTGAGTTCGACTTCGACGCGGTTTTCGTGGCTGCCGAGGCCGCCGCGGGCAACATGGCCAAATCAACCAACAAGATCTTGTACAAGTTCCCGCCGTCTTCCCGGGATTTGGCGCTTCTCGTCAAGTCGAGTGTGACCCACGGGGATTTCGCGCGGGCATTCGCCGCGTTTCCGAAACGGAAAAACCTGAAACGCTTCCGTTTGTTCGACGTTTACGAAGGTGCCAACATGCCGGCCGGCATGAAAAGCATGGCTTACACCTTCGACTTCCAGTCAGCCGACAGGACCTTGACGGACAATGAGGTCGAGCAGGAAGTCACGGCGCTGGTCGCATGGCTTGGCCAACAACTGGAGGCAAAGCAAAGATGAACCATCGCGTCATCCTGGCCTCCGTCATCCTGAGCGGAGCGAAGGATCCTTTCTCTCCCGTCATCCTGAGCGGAGCGAAGGATCCTTTCTCTCCCGTCATCCTTAGGCGCAGCCGAAGGATCCTCTCCCTGCCCTTCTGTTCCATCCTCGCGTCTGTCACGCTGCTCGCCGCTTGCGTGACAACAGAAAGCAAGAACGTCGTCGCCGGCCCGGTCAAGATGTCACCCGCCGCGGTGCCCGTGATCGAGGATCCGCTAGCACCGGCGGTGCTTGAGCGTGACGCCATGGCGCGCCTCGACGACATGGGCCCGCAGGGCCTTGCCATGAAGAACAACGCGAACCAGCGCAAGGCGTTCATTGAGGATCTGCGACGCACACGCGCCCTCGCAATCGAAGCCGTCAAGGCCGGTGTCGACAAGGATCTTGTGTTCACGCAGCGACTGGAAGCCCAGCGCGAGCATCTCCTCGCGACCATGTATGTCGACTCTGTTTTGAAATCAAAGACGACAGAGGCTGCCCTGCGCAAGTATTTCAAGAACAACCGCGCGGCGTTCGCGAAGCACCAGCGCAGCGCGTTCCACATCGTCACCAAGGAAGAATCCGCGGCGCGCGCCGCGATCAGCGCCCTGCGGGAACCTGGCGTGAACCTGGAAACCCTCGTCGAGGAATTCGCCCCTTCAGAACCGGAAGGCGCGAAGAGCGGCGACCTCGGGACCTTCTCGCGCGGACAAATGCTGAAGCCACTTGAAGATGCCGTATTCTCGACCAATGTCGGACAGGTGTATCCTGAACCAGTCAAGACTGAGTTTGGCTGGCACGCGATTCTTGTCACGGGTGACATCCCACCGAAGCCAGTGAAGTTCGAGGATGTCAGGGATCAAGTTGAGCAAAAATACCGCAGTGATCTTCACCGGCAAATCGTCGCCAAGAGCATGATCCGTTGAACCGCGGCAGGCCGCACCTGACACTCGCGGCGGCGACCCTCGGGTGGGGCCTTGACGCTTTCGATTTCACTTTGTTCCTTTTCGCGATTCCCCAGCTGACTGATTCGTTCCACTTTGGAACTGGATTCGCTGGTTTCATCCTGACATGCACACTGGTTTGCTCCGCGCTCGGCGGCCTTGTTTTTGGTGTTCTCGCGGACAAGCATGGCCGGGCGAAGATGCTGAACTTGACGATCCTTGTCTACTCGGTCGCGTCACTTGGCAGCGCGACGGCGCAAGACCAGTGGCAACTTCTGGTCTGGAGGTGTTTGCTCGGGCTGGGAATGGGAGGAGAATGGGCGACTGGAGCCACGCTGGTCGCTGAGACATGGCCCCCGGAGAAACGCAACAAGGCACTCGCCTTGATGCAATCTGGCTGGGCTCTCGGTTTCATCGCGTCGGCCCTGTTGTCGCAACACGTCCTGCCGGAATGGGGCTGGCGAACGCTGTTCTGTTTCGGGGCCCTTCCGGCCCTGGTCACCTTCTGGATCCGCGCGCGGATCGACGAGCCGGACGAGTGGAAAGCCCATCATTCGCGCCACATTGCCCACCAACCCACGCACGGCCTTGCGTTTTTTGATTCCGTTACCCGTCAAATTGCGGACTTGTTTGATCCACGTTGGCGGCGCGCTTTCATCGTCGCGACCGTCATGGTCGCCTGCGTCATGTTCGGCGTATGGGGGTTTTTTACCTGGTTGCCATCGTTTCTCGCGACGCCGGTTGAGAGGGGCGGCGCCGGCCTGACTTTCCTCAAATCCGTGAATTGGACCATTGCCCTCCAGACCGGCGCCTTCATCGGGTACGTATCTTTCGGATGGGTCGCGGACTGGCTGGGACGCAAAAGGGCCTATGCCTTCTACGTGCTGGTCGCCGCCGCGCTGGCTCCGGTTTACGTCAGCGTCGCCAAGTCCGGCGGGAACCTGATCCTCATCGGCCCGCTGGTCGGTCTGTTCGGACACGGACACTTCAGCGGCCTTTCGCCGATGCTGTCGGATCTGTTTCCAGTACGAATCCGGGCTACGGCGCAGAGCGTCATTTACAACACTGGTCGCGGCGTCAGTGCCAGCGCGCCATGGCTCATCGGAGCGATGGCCGAGCGTCATGGATTCACCGCGCCACTGGTCACCGCTTCGGGTTTCTTCGTGGCGGCAGCCGTCGCTGTCTATTTCTTGCCTGCGCGGGTTACATCCCCGAATTGACAGACTGGTAACTCTTCAGCGCGCGATTGAAGAACAGCAGCGACACGCCAAGAAAACCGAGCGAGGACACTCCAGCCAGCGCGGCCTGTGTCGCGTCAAGGCGTTCAAACAAGTATCCGGCGGGCACGGCCGCCATCATGGACAGCGGAATGACGTAGAGAAGGATCCGCTCCACCACACGCGGAAAAACGGTTGTCGGAAAACGCCCCGTTCCGACGATCGACCAGAAGCCATCTTCGCCCTGGATCATGCGTTCGGCGTAAAAAGATGGCGTCATGCAAAAGAGCGCGAGCGCGTAACGAACCGCGACCCCGAGCACGGTCAGTGCGGCAAACAAAAGCCAGACCGGCGCGCTGGACGCGTGCGCGGCAGACGCCGGAGCCGTCGAAGCAATGAACCACGCGGCGATGCCGACGTTGATAAACAAATTCGGGAGGTTCGAGATCACGATCTCGCTCGTGACCATCAGGCCCAGTAGTGGATGCAAGGGTTTTTGCAGGACATAGTCCATGCGGCCATTCCAGATGTATTCAGGCATGTTGAAAAGAGGCGATATGAAAAAGCAGATGAAGAACTGATGGCTCACGCCATTGATGGCGGTCAGCGCGAAAATCTGGTCTCGCGTCCAGCCATTGATGCTCCCGCCAGCCAGACTGACCCCGAGACCGGCCCCAAGGAACGATGAAATCAGGAAAAAAGTCTCGAACAGGAAAAAGAACAGCAGATTGCTGCGATAAGCCAGCATGACTCCCGTGCTGTTGGTCAGGGCGCGACGATACGCCCGCCAGAAATTTCTCTCACGCGGCGGCCGGGCATCCGTGGAACCCGATCTGGTGGAATTCACGGTTCCGGAGCTCATATACCGATCGCCTCAAATTTGCGGATGCCCCTGCGCCACAACAGGACCAGCACCAGTGTCGTGGCAATCAGAACCATCACGCCCCGGATGAGATAGGCCGACAAGGGATCTCCAGTGATCCGCCCGATGGCGACAAGATTTGGCAAACCCTGCATGTAGAACAGCGGCGTCCAGCTCAATGCCTCGACGAGACTGGCAGGCAGGAGGTCGATGGGATAAACGGCGCCACTGAACGCGAAAAAAATGGACATGAAAAGGAGCTCGGGCCCCCACGTCTGGGTCATGTCAAAAGCCAGAACTCCAAGAATCAACCGGACGACAAGGTTGCAGGCCAGACCAAGCATCAGCGACAGGGCATAAGCCCCGGTCCAGGCGAGCGCGCCTTCACGTTGCGCCACGCCGACGAAAAAATCCCGCAACTGTGGAATGCCCGCGAAGATCAACAGCAATACGGGTCCGATCATCAACAAACGGGACAGGCTATAGGCAAGTCCTTGCGCAACCGGTTGAATGAGAAACGGAAAGGGCCGGACGAGGGACGCCGCGAGCTTTCCGGTCCGGATGTCCATGCTGAGCGTCCTGGACAACCCGGATTCCTCAAGGGTCATGTGACTTGAGGCAACGATGAAATAAACCACGATACTGGCGGTTGAATAGCCCCCGAGGGTTCCAGCGCTGTTTCCACTGGACGCGGCGGCACGCCAATAAAAAAGAGTCCCCGCGAGGCCAAGGGCCTCAAACAGCGCAACCTGTGCGAAGGCCAGCCGGTACCCGAGCTGGACTGAGAGCTGCTGCGCGAGCATCAACAATCCGGCCTTAAACACCGCGGGCATAGAGTTCCCCGAAAACGGTCTCGAGTTCCGCCTCACTGATCTTGATGTCGACAATCCCACTCGCCTCGACAGTACCGGTGACAACCTTGATCCATTGCGCGACGGAGCGCGGCGTCACGAAAAACTGGACAGAGCAGGTTCCATCATCTTTTGACGCCACAACGGGTGACGCAGAGCCGTGTGCCTTGACGGCCGCGGCGACATGCATTGCCACGGTCTCGCCGGCGCACAGGATTTCAACTTCCCTCTGGCCGTGAATCCGCTCATCGACCTGACTAAGGAGGCCGTCATACACACACGTACCCTTGTTGATCAGGATCACGCGCCGGCAAAGTTCCTCGATGTCCTTGGTGTAGTGCGAAGTCAGGATCACCGTGACGCCAAGCGAAGCGTTGATCGCCTTCAGGAAATTACGGATCCTGCGGGCGGCCACGAAATCGAGGCCGATCGTCGGTTCATCGAGAAACAACAACTCCGGCCCGTGCAGCAGCGATAGCGTCATCTCCATTTGCATGCGTTCGCCGAGCGAGAGTTTACGTACGGGTTTCCGGATCAGTTCGTGAGCCTCGAAAAGGCCCAGCATCTGGTCGAGGCGCTGCTGGAATTCGTTGTCGGGGACACCATAGATGGCCTGCGCGAGGCGGAAGGAATCGATGGCCGGTAGATCAGGATTGAGCTGGTTGCGCTGCCCCATCACCATTCCGATCCGCTCGAGATAACGGACCGGCCGGTTGGACACGTTGTATTCATTGAAGGCGATGGCGCGGCCAGCGGACGGGGCGATCAAGCCAGTCAGCATTTTCAGGATGGTGGTTTTTCCGGCGCCGTTCGGCCCGAGCAGGCCGACAAACTCACCACGAGCGACCTGAAAAGTCACCGGTTTCACCGCCTCGACTGCCACTGGAACCCGGTGAAACAGGGCCTTTATCGCGCCTCGCAGTCCAGGGTCCTTGTGGTAGGTCACATAAGACTTGGTCAGGTTTTGAACATCAAGCAGCAATTCCGGAAACCCCCGACGACCGCGTGGCTGAAAAACCCATGAAATCGTATCACGGATGGAGGCCGCCCGGACACGCATGCTCTAAACGACTTCTTAACGCACTCTTTAATCAAAATTCAGGAGTAACAGCCTAATATCCCCCGGTTAACCAGAATCCGGACAACCCCATGATGTCACTCCGACTGGCCAGATCCATCCGTCACGCGCCACCAAGGCACGCTGCCTTGTTCATGGCGGGACTCGGGGCTGCCGTGGTTTTCCTGATTTACCTGCCCTTCATGACGCAGCCCATGCTGCGAACTACCGGCGACGAAAAAGTGTACATCGCGCAAGCCATTGAGATGGCATCTGCAGGAACCTGGTTCAAGCAGACCCTCGGCCAGGTGCCGAGTTACTACAAGGGACCGGCTCACTACATCCTTTTGCGCGCCGGCTTTTTCCTTTTCGGATCGACAAGCCCGCTGGCGTTCGTGTTCATGAACGCGATCGCGGTCCTGGCCTCGGCGTCTGCCGTCGGGTACGCGGTTTATCGCTGGCGCGAAAGGAACCTTCCGGACGCCCTGTTCGCGGGAAGTCTTGCTTGCGCGATGATGTCGCTGAACACGGGACTGTTCTCCCATGCTCACGCCAGCCAGATGGAAGCCGAACTGATTGCCATCTACGCGGTCATGACGGCGATCATGGTGGGCGCGGCGAAATCGATGGAATCTCACCCGTACCGGTGGCAAACGGACGTTCGCTACGACTACTGGCTGTGGATCATGGCCGGCATCGCCGGATGGTTCAAATCTCCCGTCTACAGTGTCCTCACGGGGACTTCGATCCTTGTCTGGTGGACCATGAGCGGGCAACTGGCCAGGAAGGTCCGAAGCCTTCATTCTTGGGTCGCCATCGCGACGGGAATCGCTGTTGGCGTCGCCGGTTACGTTCCCGCGATCGCCCTCGACTGGAAAGTCTTCCTGAAGACATTCATCCAGCGCGAAAACCTTGCCAAGGGCGGCAACGAGCATTCGTGGCTGGAATCCCTGGTGCCTCTCGCGACCATTTTCCTGTTTCCGTTCTGGGGCGTCGTCGCCAGCTCCGTTGCCCGGTCCCTGGCCAAACTGGCACGCCGCGGATTTCCGCGCCAACCGGGCATTGGCGCGCCCTGCGCCGCGATGATCCTGCCGACGGTCATCTTTTTCGCGACCTTTCCATTCCGCAGCCACATCTATTACTTGCCGGTCATCCCTGCGGTTTACATATGGGCAACCAACACGTTCCTTGACCGGGACAGCGCGCGAGACCGCCTGGCCAGGGCATTGCTGATGGCGGAAACTTTACTGTTGGCCGCGGCGGTCTTCGCCGTCCTCGCTCTCCTGTGGTGGATGCCGTCAGATCCCCGTTGGATGCCGACCGGTAAACTCGTCGTCGCGACGGTGTCCGCGGTGACCGGCGTGACGTTGATGGTCCGCGCCGGTCGCGGCAGAAATCAAAGCACTCATTGGATGCTGGCAGGACGAATCTCCGGCGCCGCAGCGGTATTTTTAACGATCAGCATGGTGATGAGCGCCCTTGGCAAAGCTGATATCCTCGATATCCGCCAGTACCTCGATCGTACTCCCGGCAGCCCCGCAACTGTGGAGGTCCGTTACGTCGACTCCGTCCGCCATACATGGTCGGAGTGGGGACTGCTCAATGGTCTTGTCGGGCACGATGTCCGCGCGGTCAGGAGCCCGGCGGAAATCGACGCGGCCATCCAGCGCGGCGCGATTGTCCTCGTCAGTCGCGAGGCCGACTTGGCGGCGATCAAGGCCAGAGACGACGGGGCGCTGCGGATCACGGGATGGTCGCGATGGCAAACCCACGGTCGCGACACAGCCGGCAAGAGTCGCTTTCTCGACGCCGTGCTCAACCGGTCCTGGAAACCCCTCCAACGTACAAACTGGATTGTCCAGAAAAAAGTGGGCGCAGCCATCAATGGCCAAGCCGCGATCGACATCCCGGCAATCGACAAGACTTCAACCAACATCATCCTGCTGACGTGGGACGGCGTGCGGCCCCAGGAGTTTTTCAACGGGCACGCGGGTCGTACGCTGCTGCCTTATTTCTGGACGCAACTCGCGCCGCGGGGGATTGTGCTCGGTGACGGAGCGCAAATCACGACCATCGCCAACAGCGTCGTCATGAGCCTCCCGGCGTACCAGTCCATCCTGACGGGACAAGCCCAATGGTGCTTCAGCAACGAGTGTGGTGGCGTCACCGATCAAACCATCAGTGACCGCCTGGTTTTTCAAGAGGGAGTGCCCCCAAGAAAAGTCGCGACCATTGCCTCGTGGTCACTCATCGGGTCTGCCGCGACTTCCAGTTCGGGCAGTGGATTTGTCAACGCCGGGAATACGCCCGTCGCCGATTCTGACGATGACCCCGTCTTGTCACGGATCAACGAGCAGCAAGCCCTTGAAAAAACGCCATGGGCGAACGCGAGATACGACAAATTCACGCACCAGATCGCGCTTCACTGGTTGAAGAAACACAAACCACGGTTCATGCACATCTCCTTGAACGATACGGATGAATACGGGCACCGCGGCGAATTCGACAACTACGCCAAGGCACTCCGCACCAATGACCACCGTTTGCGGGAACTGGTTGATACCCTGGCCGAGACTGGTGATTACGGCAAGAATACCTGCATCATCATGACCACGGACCATGGACGCGGATCAGGTCGCAACTGGACACGCCATAGCAACGGCCAGCCCCTGGCGGCCCGGATCTGGATGTACCTCGGATGCCCTTTCAGCGCGCAGGCCCCCCGCCTGTCCCCTGATACGGACCTGGTGACGCACCTCGACATCCGGCCGACCATCGAGTCGTCGTTGGGACTCGAGCCACGCCCCTGCAGGTACTGCGGCGAATCCATCACCAAGCTGAACCCGCAGTCGACTGTTTTCGCTTTCGGTGGTAACTGAAAAAGACGTCACTGACGTCATATCGACACCGGAACGCGGAGCGCGAAACCTTGTCACTCGACTGGTCTCTCCAGATGCCACTCATGGCCACGCAATTCATGGCGGCGTTGATGGCATTAGCCGTCACGGCTGGCTTGAGTGGTTACGGCGTCCTGGGTGGCCGCTGGGTCGCAAAATGGACCGGTTCGCGCGGGCAACTTGACCACGTCGCCCTGACTTACGTAACCCTGATGATCACGTGCGCCTTGCTGGCACTTCGTACGTGGTTCAACGCGCCGTGGATCGAATGGACCATCCTCGCCGGACTGGTCCCGGGCATGAGGGCTTTCCTTGGTTATCTGCCCCGGGCAAGACCGGGCAAATGGCACTGGCTCGCGTGGGCTGCCGCGGCGGTCATGGCTGTTGATTTACTCTACGCGGCGCTGCCGCTGTACCGCTACGACCAGTGGACTTATCACTTGCTCGTCGCGAAATGGATCAGTCTTCAAGGTATCCTCACGCCACCAGTGACATACGACCACATTTTCTTTACGGGGAACTACGAGTTTCTTGGACTGCTGGCGCGCGCCGTGTCATCCAGCGACACTTTCCAGCAGGGTTTCCAGAACAGCCTTAGCCTTCTTCTGGTCGCCGTACCGTCCATGATGATGTTCCTGGCGGTCGAACCATCCGCGCGCGGGAGTGTCACTCCGCGACGACCGGATCCGATTGGCGCCGTCGTGATGGGTTACGCCCTGCTGATCATCTTCAACAGCGGCGATCACGAGGCCTTGATCAACAGCAAGCCCGACTATGTGCTGATGATGGCATCGATGATGATCCTCGGGTTTGCTTTGGGCGGTCCCCGCCTTGTGAATCCTTTCCTCGTCGGCTTTCTTCTGACCGCGGGAACGGGATTCAAGATCACGTGGCTTCACTTCGCCGCGTGCGCGCCGGTCATCGTGTGGCGCTGCCTCGTCCATGAGACGGGCAATGCGGCGTCGCGAACCCGTCATGTCCGGCTGCTGTTCATTGGCGCCGTAGTCGCCTTCCCTTGTGTCCTTCCGTGGGCATTGAAAAACTGGCAATTTTTTGCAAATCCATTGCATCCCGCCCAATCCCCACTGTGGAAGAGTTCCATGTGGGACGAGTCCTTTGATTCATACTGGCGAACGGTGGCATCCAAACCATCCGGACTCCGGGAATTCCTCGTGAATGGTCTGGATGTGATCAGGAGGCTTCCGGAACGGTGGGGCATGATCGCGCTCACACTTCTGGTGATTTTGCTGATCACGCGCCGGAGTGAGCCCGGGAATCGGGGCGCGGCGGACCGCGAGCGAATCTCCCGCGTGGGCTGGATCGCGTTCGCCGCGTGCCTCGCGGTTTACGTGACGGCCTGGGGAGTCTTTTACAAGGCATCGATCTTCAACCGGTTTGTCGCGCCGGCATTCACGTTTCCGTTGCTGCTGACGTGGTGGACGATCCGTTCCGTGCCTTCACGATTTCACGCGGTCGTTGCGGGTTGCCTGATGATCCCCGTCGCGGCAAACGCGCAACTGGAAGTGACGGTTCCGCGCATCGGACGGAGCCTTGTCATGCCGTGGCACGATTACGCGACCGGCCCCAGAGGCCCCATGGAAAAAGTTCCTGATTTGCTGGAAATCGCGAAAGACCGCGCGGAAAGATTCCCCGGGAGTCCTTTCACCCGGGCGACATTGTTCAGTGATTTTCCATTCAATTTCTACGGCCCGTCGGCGTTCTGGATCTCGGGGGATGTCGTCACCGCCTGGCAAATGCGCCAGGCAGGCGTCGATCCCGACAATGGCGACGGCATGGAGTTCCTGCGCAAGATGGACATCCGCTATGTCTGGGTCGTTCACCCGGACAAGATGGACAAATTTCCGCCGGCGATCCGCGGCACATTATCGCGATTACGCATCATGCCCAGCCGGGTCGGGACTCTGTACACGCGGGACTGAACAGACGGGAAATGAGGAAAAAACTGGAGCCGCTGACCAGACTTGAACTGGTGACCTGCTGATTACGAATCAGCTGCTCTACCGACTGAGCTACAGCGGCGTTGGAGGCAAGAGCAAACGGACCCTGAATATGGCGTGTCAGGGGGATTTAGTCAATCAAGAGCTTTCGTGGTCAGGGCCAACGCGTGGATTTCACGGCGCATCCAGGACCCGAGGGCCTTGTAGACGGCTTGGTGCTGCTCGACCAGACTGAGCCCCTTGAAAGCGCCCGTTTGAATGGTCACTTGCCAATGGTCACCCCCGCCAGTCATGTCCGTGGCCTTGATCTTGGCATCTGGAAAGGCCTCAAGAAGGCGCTGTTCAATCTGGGTTGCATTCATCATGGGGCAGACTCCAAGGCGAAAACCGGGTAAAACTGTATGCGATCCGAGGCTGATAAGTAACATCAGGAAAAGGCCAGATGGCAACCCCGAAACACGCATCAAATTTCAACAGAGAACCCCGGGTTCTTTACCTGGCAACCCAGAACGAGCACAAGGTCGAGGAATTTCAGGACATGTTAGGCCCGGAATGGGATGTACGGTCCACCGCCCGGCTCGAGGCCGAATCCGGTGAGAAAATTTCCTGGGATGAGACAGGGGAGACCTTTGAGGCCAATGCCAGGATCAAGGCTCGGACCCTCCGCCGTTTGACTCGGGCCGCCGTGCTTGCTGACGACTCCGGCCTGGTTGTCGACGCCCTGGGTGGCGCTCCAGGCATCTATTCGAGCCGTTACGCGGGAACACCGCATGGAACCCCGCGAAAGGATGCCGATGCCGCGAACACGCGCAAACTTCTTGCCGCGCTTGAGGGGATTCCCGACGCCCAAAGGACCGCGCGCTTCATTTGCTGCTTGCTGTTCATCGACGAGGGGGGAAAGGAGACAGCCATCGAGGGAAGTTGCGAGGGACGGATCGCTACGGCGCCCTCCGGGAAAGGCGGATTCGGTTACGATCCCGTTTTTCTGGTCCCCGGGCGCGGATGCACCATGGCAGAATTACCCGACGCCGAAAAGAACATGATCTCACACCGCGCATCCGCGGTCGGAAAATTCCTGGCTAAATTCCTTTGAAAAGCGTCACGCGGGGCTTCATCAAAAACCAGTCCCGGCACCAGGCGTGTAAGTCGACGGCGCCTCGTTCCAGCCCGGGGCGCCTGATCCACCGTCGAATCCGTCCGATGAAGTCTTTTCCGCGCCGGCCCCGACCTTGGCCAGGGCCTTTCTAGCGGCCTTCTCGTAGTCCGCGAAGTCGCTCTGGGTGCGGATTCCGCCAAAATCGACCATGCTCAGCGACTGGCGCAATTCGCTGGCATATTTGCGCGGGTCCAATAAATACCCGTTCAGGATGTACAGCGCGCGTCCGGCGTCCTGTTCCTTGGCGTAGCACCGCGCCTGGAGAAACAATCCATTGCGCACAATCCGTGCCTCGCGCGGAGTCAGTTTTTTCCGGTTTGCCCGTTGCTGGATTTCCACAAGGACCGGGATGGCCTTGGAACATTCTTCCAGTTGCCGATAAGAAAAGGCCATCGCGAACAACGCCCGGTAGTCGAGGGGCTTCTCGACTTTGGCCGCCTGGAACTCCTTGATCGCTTTTTTCCAGTCACGCTCACGGACGGCCGTGTATGCCTTTTCCAGTTCACTCTTGCGCGGCGCGCCGGGCTTGGCCGCAGGCAGCGAAGGCGCCGCCAACCCGATGCATGGCGCGACGATCGTAACGACGGAAAGAGCCGAGGCAGTCGTCGTGATCAAACACGCGGATCTCAATTTCCCGAATCCGAACTTCATGATGCCTGCCGCGACTCCATTCATGACGCCCAACCATCAATCCCAGAGCAATCGTCCGGTGACCAGGAACTTCTTACCGGTCCGGTCGTAATATTCTATCCTGATTTCAACACCAACCGTCACCGTCGCTGGATTCACCGCCATCGAAGGCAGCATGAAACCGCCATCGCGCAAGTAGGGACGTAAATCAACGCGCTGCCATTTTCCTTCGCCCTCATGAGTCAAGGAGCGATAACCCAGGTAACCACTCTGGATTCCGTTCTGTGCCAGTTGGCCAAGGATTTCGGCCAGGTTTCCAGCGTCGGCGCGAGCGTGCAAGACCGTCCCGTCCGGAGCCAGGCTGGCGATCTTGTTTTTGAGGATGTCGTCGTTGGCACCGCCGACCATCACGGTGGCAATGGTGGTTTTGATCCTCTTGCCGTCGATTGAAATGGCTCCCGCCTTCAACTGATCGGCGATATCGACGCCTTCCTTGCCGCGATCCGGGGCACCGTCCGAGAGAAAAAACAATTCCTTGAGGGCGTCACCGCGTCCGAGTGACAACAGGTTCATCGCCTCCTGCAATCCTGCCTCGTAATTTGTGCCGTCAGTCGCCGCGCAGATCACGTCAGCGATGTTTCCGCCGGCAGCCAGGTCCTGGTACAGGTCCCTGCCATTGCTGAAAAATCCGGAGGACGCGTACTCAACCCTGGAACTGAAGGTCGCGACAGCGAATTGATTGCCCGTTCCTTTCGCGGCCACCTGAAGCACCTGGTCCAGCGCCCGCAGCCGGGCGCATGAATTGCCGCGCCGCGGATCGTTGTCCTTCATGGATCCCGAGACGTCAACGACGAGGACGATATCGCGCTTTGAATCCGGGGCAGCACAGACACGTCCACTGAGTGAGATCGGATGATTCGCGACGTCGGATTTCGATACATGATGATCACCGCTGCCGGTGAAAAGAACCGGCTTTCCCTCCTGGGTTACCGGCTGACCGGGATTCGCGTCATCACAGGGCAGAAACCAGGTCAGGTAGGCGCCATGGACGGTCGGGTCGTAGGAACCTTCCTGGCGTCTCGCGTCGCCAGTGGTAAAAACAGGCGACTGGCCGGCCCCGAATCTTTCCGAGCCGCATGCGGAAAGCGCAGCAGACATGGACGTCACAGCGTAAAGGGCTAAAAGGTTGGTTCTGAGCATCATGCTTCCTCCAAAAGCGCATGACCAAACGCGGCAGAGTCTTCGCCCGCCTTTCCGAAAACTTGAAGAATATTTTCAAAACCCAATGATTGCGCCCGCTTGAACAAAGCGAGAGGTGTTCGCGCGATTTTTTCCAAAATAAAATTTGAGATTTCGCTAAAGCGTTGCCGGATCCAGCCGAAACCCCTGGCAGGTTTGAGGGACTTTTCTTGAACTTTTGAACCGGCGCTTTTCAAGGGAGATGAAAAATGATCCGTGCACGAAAATTGAGGGGCATGTCAGGAATCATTGTCGAGGGATGGCCTCGCATCGGCCGTATTCTCGCCAACGCGGGCCTCGCCGCGATTCTGGCCAATGGGACCGTTGCCTGCATGTCGACGGGAGAAGAAGAAGTAGATGAGGAAGTCGTCGAAGAGGACGGGAGTAACAACGAAGCAGCGGTGGCTGAGGACGGGGGCGATAAGGCCGCGGCAGACGGCGGCGCGGTCGCAGAGGAGGCACCAGTAACCGCGGATGCGACGGCAAGCAACGCAGCAGGTCCGGGCGGCGCGAACGCGATGGCTCCAGAATCCCTTCCCCCGGTCGATGCTGGCGCGGCCCCGAATGCCGCAGCAGCGGCAACTGAACCCGCGGCAGCGGCTCCGGAAACAACGGCAGCAACTGGTGCTCCCGCGGCTCCTGCGTCGACTGCAGCGGCAGGCCCCGGGATCGCGGCCGGAACGAAGGCTGTTGTGTACGCTGGCGCGCGCGCGACGATTTATGACGCGCCCAACGGGAAGGAAACCGGACACATGGCGCGGGGCGATTATGTTCTGGCCACGTCCGAAGGCGAATGGGTCAAGACATCAGACGGCCACTACGTCCGCTCGGCGGAACTTCAACTTGCCCCTGTCGGTCGCAAGAAAGTTCAGTCACGCTGGCGCAGCCCGCGGGCACACTAACAGGTAAAGAAGCGGCTGACCCGGACTCCTGCCAGGCAAGCAAGGACGCAACCCGTGGCGCCGGTCAGCCAGTATATCGCAGCGAAGGAAAAGCGCCTCGCATCGATAAAAACGACCATGTCCAGCGCGAAACTGGACATGGTCGTCAACCCGCCCAGAAATCCAGTCAGCAGAAACGCCCTCGTCTCCGGTGAAAAACCATGAAGTCGCGACAGAAGAAAACCGGCGATGAATGAACCCGCAAGGTTGGCGACGATGGTACCGGCGGCATAGCCCGGAATCATCTGGCCACCAATGTGTTGAAGCAAGTGCCTGACAATCCCGCCAGCCGCGCACCCGGCGGCCACCGTCGCGAGGATTCCGGGATGCAATCCAGACGTCATGGCAGGAGTCTCAATTCATCGCGTGAAAACGAAGCGACCGTTCCTCGAACGACAGGCCACCCTTGCGCCAGACAACGTCTATCCGGTTCGCACCGGGGACGGGCCTGATCCGCATCGAGACATCGTCGTTACCGGTTGGCTTCAAGTTCAGGGCCTGGGAACCGTTGACGGATACTTCAAGCTCAACCTCGCCCCGCAGAGGGCCACGCCTCTTGAATGCCAGATTCACTTCGCGCCCCATGAAAACCGCGCCGGTCTGATTGTCATCAAGCACAACCTCAAATGTCGGGAATTTGCCCCAGTCCTTGATCCAGGCTGGCTCACGCAAACCCGGCGGGGGATTCGACGGGTCCAGCCCAACGGACTCGGCCCACATGCTGACGATGGCATTGACGTCGATGTTCGGGTTTCCGAAATACTTGGTGCCACTCCCTTGCATGGCCTCAAGGGCCAACCAGATGAAGTCTGGATGATCCGTCTGGCTCTGGCCGATCCACTCGCCTCCGATCACTTCATCAGAACCGTTCAGCTCAAGGACATACTGAAGGTGCTTGGTGCCCTCTTCGCGCGTAGGAGCCACGTTGCCTTGGGGTTCGCTGGGCAGCGCCTTCGCGTAATTCAACGTCATGTTCACAAACGCGAATTGCTCGGCGGCGGGGTTGAAAACATAATTCCCGCCTCCGACCCCTAAATATTGTAACGCGGTCTGGCGCGTGATGCGCTGCACTTGCGCGGAATATTTATAGGCAGGGTAATTCCACACCTGGCTGGTCACCGTCATGTCCGTTACCACTGGATAACCCTTGCGCCCGATCCAGTTCGCGATGGCCACGTGAAAGGTCCCGGGATTGACGTCATCACATTCATTCATGGTTGTCGGGTCGCTACGTTCTCCGGGTCGCCGGACGCGATCCTGCTCGCAGCGATTTCCGCCGAGAAAATAATACTTCGCGCTCATGTACACTTCCGCGAGGAGTGCCTTGATGTCGTGAGCCTCGAACACGATGCCGTTGCGCACGACCGCACGGGCAGGCTCCTTGTGGCGACTGGACGCGGCGGAGAAACCATTGCAGTGTCCCGCCCAGTTGGCACCCGGGTCCGTGCGGCGCAACGAGTGATTCGCGCTTTCCCAGTTGGCGGCGAGAGGCCGGCCACCGTTGAATGCGCGGTCATATTTCGTCACCGCACCGAAGACGTTGGTTCCGCCGTTGACTTCCGGATACCAGTGTCCGGAATATGGAATGCGTTCCTCCGGAGCTCCACCCGAGGCAGGAAGTTCACCCAGCCTCGCGGTAAAAGTGTCATCCCATACGGCGAAGAAAAAGTTGGACGAACTGTTGATCTCGCGCCGGCTGTCGGCAAAAAGCTCGCTCCGGGCAGCACCAATTCCCTCGCCGCGGGTACCGCCCACTGGTGAGACCTTCTTGCACGCGGCAATCCCCTCGCAAAGACACAAAACGGCGATGATGAGCCCTAGCGGATGAGTGCCTTGAGCCATTTCAGGCGCCCCTTGTAAGGTGGATATTTCAAAGGGATATCCGGCCGCAGGGCCGAGTCCACGATTGCCTTCTGATGGGAAAATGTCAGGAAACCGTCTCGTCCGTGATAACGCCCCATGCCACTGTCGCCGACTCCGCCAAATGGCAGGCTCGGATTGGCGAGATGCACCAGGGTGTTGTTCACGCAACCACCACCGAAACTGATTCCATCGATGAAATAGTCACGTACATCTTCGTCACGCGTGAAACAGTAAAATGCGAGCGGACGCGAACGACTCTCTATTTCGGCCTTTGCCTCTTCTGGCCTCGTCCATGTCTTGACCGGGAGCAGCGGCCCGAAGATCTCATCTTGCATCACCAGACTGTCATTCGATGGCGCGTCGAGCAATGTCGGGGCGAAGTAAAGGGAATCCTTGTTCCTATCACCACCCAGCAGGATCTGCGCGTCGGTGAGGTAACCTTCCAGTCTTTCAAAGTGGCGGTGGTTGATGATGCGACCGTAATCCGGACTCTTTGACGGGTCATCACCGAAAAAGTCGCGTATGGCCGTGCGCATGTGCCGCACAAGAGTCTGCACGGCGCGGTTTTCGACCAGCAAGTAATCCGGTGCCACGCAGGTCTGCCCGGCATTGAAGAATTTTCCCCACACGATGCGTCGGGCGGCAACCTTCAGGTCCGTCGAGGCGTCTACAATACATGGGCTTTTACCGCCGAGTTCCAGCGTCACTGGAGTCAAATGTTCCGCCGCCGCGCGCATGACGACGCGCCCGATCGCCGTTCCACCTGTGAAGAAAATGTGGTCGAAGCGTTCTTTCAACAACGCCGTGGAAATCTCAACGCCACCCGTGACGGCGGAGACAAAGCCGGGCATGAACGCATCACGAATGACCTCGGCCACGATATCAGAGGTCCTCACCGCCAATTCGGAGGGCTTGACAACAGCGCAGTTGCCGGCGGCAATCGCGGCAACGAGAGGCGCGATCGCAAGATGAAAAGGATAGTTCCACGGGGCAATGACCAGGACCACTCCGAGGGGTTCATGGCGGACATAGCTGCGCGCTGGCGCGATAAAAATAGGCGTTGGTACGTGCCGCGGGGCGGCCCAGTCATCCAGTTCGCGAACGGCAACATTGATCTCCTCGTAAAGGAAACCGATTTCGCTCGTGAACGCCTCAAAGTCGGACTTGCCGAGATCCGCGCGAAGGGCCTCCGAGATCCTGGCTTCCTTTGACTTGATGACTGCTTTCAGGGTCCTGAGCTGGGATTTGCGCCACTCGATATCGCGAGTCGCGCCAGAGGCGAAAAATTCACGGTGACCGCGAATCAAGTCCGGAATGCTGGCAATGGTTTCCATCTGGTCACGTCCTTGTGCCGGATTTCTCGAAAAGCCAGATTCAATGATATCGCTTCAGGGTTCGCCTCACAACGCAGAGACTCTCTGGCTGGATTTTTCCTGCAACGCCTGGAAATGCTTCAAAGCCGCCGGGGATTGCACTTTCGAATAAAATTCGTCCGCGACCTGGAGGCAGGACATGAGCGATACCTCACCGGATGCCTCGTCGTCACCGCCTCTGGCACCAGCTCCGCCAGCGGCAGAAAGCGCGGCATGCGGATACATGCTTTCGCAGGACTTTCGGAGGGAAGCATACATGCTTGAGTTGCAGGCCGACCAGCTGGCATCAGCTTGTTCATAACACCTGGTGTGCTCGACGCAGATCACCCTGAAAGATACTGGAATCCAGGATTCGTCGTAACCATCAGGGCGGTGCCAGGCCTCGCACTTGTCGGCATCGGCGAAGGCCTCAGGCACCGGCAACATGCAGGCAAGCAAGAGAAGGGGAACAGCGAGGGAGGCAAATTCGGTGGCGAACTCACGTAACGCCTGACTTAACTTTCGCATGACACAGCCTCAACAACAGCAACAACAGCAACAACAGCAACAACAGCCCTTGGGGGGGGCGAATCCACTTCCGCGGATTCTATGTTTTTTTATACATTTTATTAAAATAAAATCAACATTTTAATAAAATAAAGCAGCCCCGAACGGTCCCAAAGGGGGCTATTCTTGGTTTTTAATAAATAAATTCAGCTAGTTAAGGATTCAGCGGCGGACGTCACCTGGATCATTGCCCGGGCGATCCGTGGACGGCGGCGAAGCGGGACGTTCACTGCGCCCCCCTGCCCCGCTGACGTCATCCGGAAAACTCGAATTGAACGAGAAGCTCTGCACAGTCCGGTCACCGTTCCAGTAGAACTTGAGTTCCTTGGTAAAGCTCTCCCCGATCAACTTGTAACGATAATAACCATAGGTCCAAGTCGGGGACCCCCCGGAATTGCCCACCATGAAAGGGTCTCCAAGAAGGCCGCGGACTTCTTCCTGGCGCGTCTTGTTCGGTTTGATCCAACTGGTTTCTGACGCGAAATACTTGCCGTTGGTGACACAACCGGCTGCAAGCATCGCGATCCCCGCGACAAACGATTTGATAAAACGCATCTCTTGGCTCCGGGCTTGAGAATTCCTGTCCGCACGCGATTCTACAGCAGTTTTTTGTACCGTTGAAGCGCCCGGGTGGATTTGTCGCGGGCACGACGCAGTGCAGCGATGGATGTTCCATTGCCAGAGAGCGTCTCCTCCATGGCGTTTTCCACGTGCTCCCGCAATTCAGGAAAGACGCCAGAGATGGCCCCGCGCGCCGCCGCCGTATCCGGCGCGGCAAGAAGCTGATCCACAGCCACGCGCGCGTTCGGGTGCTCGCTATAAAATCCTTCCTGATCCAACGCGTCGATGACATCCCGGCGGATGGGGAAATAGCCGGTATTCACGTGCCAGCGCCGCTGGACCCCGGCGGACGCAAGATACTTGAGAAATTCGTACGCCTGGCGCATCTCAGCCTGTGGCCGCCCCCGCAAAGCCCAGATGGAATTCCCTCCCAGCACTGTTCCGCCATTCGGGGCCGCAGAAGCTGGATCTGATACCGCCGCGGAAGGCGCCGGGAACGGGCCGACAATCACAGGAAATTTCGCGCGCTGCCCGAGCACAAATACATCACTTGTTGAAGTGATCAACAGCGCCGACCTGCCAGCCATGAAGTTCTCGACCGGCGGATCCCATGAGCGCCCCGTGTTCGAGAACAAGCCTGCCCGCGAGAGGCGTCCCAACCAGTCCAAAAAGAATTGCCCCGCGATTCCATCGTATACGGCAGCTGTCGCGACCGCTGAACGACCGTTGTCATGATCGAGGAAAAGAGCCCCTTGGCGCGCCAGAGCTTGCTCAAAGATCCAGCTGGTCAGGGGCATGGCGAGGCAAGAGCGTCCCGCGGCCGGGTCGGCGAGACGCGCGCAAACAGACTCAAGTTCGTCGAACGTCGCGGGAGGCGCGCTCAATCCAGCCGCCGCCAGCGCGTCACCGTTGGCGTAAATGACCGGATTCGACGTAGCGAATGGAAGGCTGTAAAGGCGCCCATTGATCCTGTAATAACCCGTAACCTGCGGCAACATCTGGTCAAGGCCAAACGAAGTGTCGTCTCCGATGAGGTCAGCCAGTGGAATCACTCCACCGGAATCCACAAGTTGCTGCGTGCCGATCTCGTATATTTGGGCGAGATGAGGCGGTCTTTTCGCCATGACCGCGAGGCGCAATTTATTGATGCCGTCCGCATAAGTACCGGTGAATTGAAGCTTCACGGGCAAGTTGCCGGAGTCGGCGGCCTTGCCGTTGTATTCATCGACGATTGCTGTCAGGACCTGGCTTTTGTCGCCAGTCATGCTGTGCCAGAATTCTATCGCTTTCGCCTTTTGTGGCTTCCTTGGACCGAAGATCCGGGCGAGCTCGCAACCCTGGAGCCACAAGGCCGCAAGCATCAGACTCACAAGTCCCTGTACCAGATTGCGACTCATCCCTTGACCCCCGACATGGTCAAGCCACGGACAAATTGCTTTTGCGTCGCGACGAACAAGGCAATGGACGGCAGGACCAGCATCGAGGTCGCGGCCATGACCATGCCCCAACTTGTTGCTTCTTGCTCAGACCGGAACATTCCCACACCAACCTGCACTGTCCGCATCGCGGCTGACTGGGTTACGACCAGGGGCCAAAGATACTGGTTCCATGCCGAAACGAAGGCGAACACGCCAAAAGCGACAATGGCAGGCATCGAAACGGGAACAAGCACCTGGAAAAGAAAGCGCAGACGCGAGGCCCCATCAACAATGGCGGCTTCCTCGAGCTCGCGGGGAACGCCGCGAAAGAACTGATACAGGAGAAATATGCCGAACGACGATGCCGAATACGGGGCAATCAGCGCGAAATGCGTATCAAGCATGCCGCCACGTACCATCAAGAGGTAATTCGGGACAATGGTGATCTCGGACGGGATCATCATCAGCGCGACGACAACACCAAGGATGAATTTTCGTCCGGTAAACTCCATGCGTGCCAGCGCATAGGCCGCAAGAATCGAAGTGATCATCTGCATCGCCGTGATTCCAAGCGCCGCGATCAGGGAGTTCACGATGAAAGTCCCCAAAGGGGCAGCCTTCAAGGCATTAGAATAGTTTTCGTATACCGGCACGCCGGGAAAAAGAGTGGGCGGAAAGCGATATGCCTCCGCTGCGTCCTTGAAGGAAACAGAAAGCATGTACACGACGGGAAATGCGTGGACCATGGCCGGTAACAAGAGCAGAACAGTCGCGAGCCATCGCGTGTGCCACACGGGCAGGCCGTCAGAGCCCTTCATCATGTGGCATCTCCCTTTTTTGACGAGCCCGAGATATGAACCAGCAGAAACTGGGTCAGCGTGATGCCACCGATGATCAGAAACAGGATGACCGCCTCCGCAGCGGCCAGCCCCAGGCGCGAATTCTCAAACCCGTCCCGGAACAGCTGGTAGACGAGTACGTTCGTCGACCCGGCCGGTCCACCGCGCGTCAAGATATGAATCTGGCCGAAACTCTCGAATGCATGAATCACCGTGACAATCGTGATAAAAAACAAGGCCGGGGCGATCGAGGGCAGGGTGATGTGCCAGAACCGGCGTAGTGCGTTCGCTCCATCCATCCAGGCTGCTTCCTGTAATTCAACCGGAACCTGCGCGAGGGCCGCCATCAGAAAAATAATGTTGAATCCGATTTCTTTCCAGACCGTGGTCAAGGATACGGCCACCGGCGCCCATACAGGATCAGTCAACCACGCCGGGCCGTGAATCCCGGCCAGCGAAAGGAGGTAGTTGAAAAACCCCGCGGTCGGGTTGAAAAGGAAAATCCAGAGCATCGCTGCCATCGCCGGCGATATGCCCACAGGAAGCAAGAAAATCGACCGGAAGCCTGCACGGAAAAATGGGGCCTGATCCAGAAGAACCGCAATCCACAGGCTACCCAGAACAGAAAGCGGCACGACCATGCCCGCGAATTTCATCGTCGCAACCAGTGACGCCCGGTAGTCATCGCTTTCAAAGAGTTCGACGTACTGGTCGATACCGACACGAACAAGGTCAAAAGAAAAAGGCCGGAAGTCATGAAAGCTCAAGTACAGGGAAAACAACGCCGGCCCTATGGTGAAGACACAGAGCAGGCCGATAGCCGGCGCGAGGAACAACCATGCCGGCATGCTCGTTTCGCGCGGGAGATTACTTCCTGACACGTTTCCCCTCGCCATCAAAGAACCGCAACTGACCCACGTCGATTTTCAGGAACCCTTCCTCGCCGGGCACGGGAATGTCTGCTCCGCGATACTCACAAACAACTTCGAGACCGGGGGCCAGCTCACAGTGGACCAGCGTTGCGGCGCCGAGAGGCTCTGACAGCCTGACCGCGGCCGTTCCAAGGATGATGGCTTCATCGCTGCCGGATACCAAAGGCGCCCTGCGCAAACTACCAGTTGGTACAAACTCGGAATGTTCCGGCCGGAACCCGATCGTCTCCGCTTGAAAACCTCCGGTTCCCGCGGGAAAGGCAGAAACCGGCAGAAAATTCATGGATGGCGACCCGATGAATGATGCGACAAAACGAGTCGCCGGATTACGGTACAATTCCATGGGAGCGTCAACCTGCTCGATGGCGCCGCCGCGCATCACGACAATCCGGTTTGCCAAAGTCATGGCTTCCGTCTGGTCATGAGTCACATACACGACCGTTGACTTCAGGCGACGATGGAGCGCCGCGATTTCCGCGCGCATCTGGACGCGAAGTTGGGCATCGAGATTTGAGAGGGGCTCGTCAAAGAGGAAAATGGAGGGCTGGCGAACCATCGCGCGCCCCATCGCGACGCGCTGCTTCTGCCCACCAGAGAGCTGGTGAGGCTTGCGATCCAGAAGGTCGCCCAACTGAAGTATCTTGCCGGCTTCCGTTACCCGGCGCGCGATCTCGTTCTCGGGAAGTTTTGCGAGTTTCAGGCCGAAAGCCATGTTGTCGCGCACGGTCATGTGAGGGTAAAGCGCGTAATTTTGAAAAACCATGGCGACCCCGCGCGCTTTGGGGCTCAGCTTGTTTACGCAACGTCCATCAATCCTGACCTCGCCGGATGTCAACGGCTCCAGCCCGGCAACAAGGCGCAACAAGGTACTCTTCCCACAACCCGAGGGACCAACCACCACGAGGAATTCCCCGGGGTCCACCGTCAGGTCCATGGATTGGAGGATTGTCGTCGAACCGAACTTCTTTGACACTCTTTCCAACTCAAGCTGAGCCATCATGCACCCGCGTCAAAACAGCTTTAAAATGACGGATTTTTTTAAAAAAAGAGCCCTTCCAAGTATGCCACCTGGAAGGGCTCCTGATCAAACCGCTCCTGAGTCGCGAAGCGGGAAGGAGGACCTCAATCAACCGGCTTGCTGGATCTCATGCACTCCAGCCTGCAGCCCGGCTTCGCCGTGCACACTGTCACGCACGGGCAGGATGCCTGCCGCGTCTTCGTGGGTCATGCGCAGGATTTCCTGGATCTGGAAACCAATCAGGGCCTTGGGTGCCCAGAAGAGCGAAGCAAGCTCCGCAACCACGTTGCGGCGCACGTCGAGGCGGTTCAACTCAACTTGCATGAGGCTCTTCGGGGCCAGCAAGTTGGCAGCGAACACGATCTGCTCGAAGGCGAGCAACTGCGGGTTCAAGTCGCCAAGTTCGGGGAATCGGGCGCGTTCGCTGTCAAGGATGATTCGCGCCAAGTCGCGGGCGACGCTCATGCGCGTCTGGGACTTGAGTTCACCCTTACGGAACTGGATGCTGTAGTAGCCCGGCTTCGTGCGAAGAACGCGGCTCAAACGGTCAACCATCTCGACTGGCTGAGTGGTAACGAAGGAAAAGAATCGCAGCACTTCTGGGAGGTACAGAGGCGGCGTAGTAAACTCGGACTGGGCGTGCAGCTGGGAAACGAAGTCAGCGATCCGGCGGCGGGCGGATTCGACTTCGGCCTGGGTGAGCTGTGAACAAGCCAGCACGGCTTCACGGATAGCGAGGCCTTCGTTGTACTCAAAGAAGGCTTCATCAAGACCGCTGGCCCCGCTGGCGAGGTCATGAAGAATCCCCTGGTCAACTCGCAAGGCCTCAGCAAGCTTGGCCAAAGCGAAAACCGACTTCACATTCTTCTCCCCCCGCTTCCAGTGGCTGCAGTCCGAGGGATTGAAATCAAGGATGTGGCCGACTTCCTGGTCGTTGATCTTGCCGTTGCGCTGCTGCCCCATCACTTTCAGGCAGAACTTGAACAACTGCACAGAATTGGGAAATTTTGCCGACGCCGCGCGCTTCATCGCCCCTCCTCGACCGGAACATCAAAGACACTTCTGCCCTGAGTCCGCTGTGATTCTTGCGACCGAGTCTCGAAAAAATACTTGAATGTCTGGCTTACTTTTGATGATACCCAGCGGGAATTTGCAAAGTCAAGGATGCCACCCTGATTCCCATCAAGACGGCTTCAACCTCTTGTGCTTTCGCGGCCTTAGGCGGGACGCTCAAACCCTGGACAACCATCGGACAAGGTTCTCACCAGGCGAAGCCCCCGAGACCAGGGACACCACGAGGCGGTAGGACAGGAAGAAAGTCACAAATCCGGCAACAGGCAACCACGGCATGGATGCTGCCAGGTTCGTCACCGCGATGACAATCTGCATTGACTGTCGCAGCCATGAGAACGACGTGACAATCCCGATGATCTCCGGACCGCTCGCGGGCACATGATCAAGACATGCCGCGAAAAAGCCGGCACAAACCAGCGCGAATAAAGCTGCCGAGCCGCAAACCATCACATCACACAAGATCGCGACAACTCGCTGCGACATCATCAAGGGCGAATGCAGGACCGCGTTCTGCGGGTTAACCGGCGAGGCTTTCGCCTTGCGGATCGCCTGCGCTGAAGCGGCTGCCCTGACGGCCTGAACGGCGAGCGAGCGCGTACCAGACCACAATCCCGGCGCGTAGCGCAACTCATGCGAACAAAGCAGTGGACCCAAGGACCACACTTTGGATTCTAGCTATGCGACAGGGATCCAACGAGAGGCAGATTCTGCAGGGCAACGAGAGCCGGGCAGGGTTTTCCGTCCGCCCCAGTATCGCGTCCATTATTCGGCCACGACGAAGAGAAGCGCGGCTTGCCATCAACAAATTGTGAGTATTCGCCAGGGTGCTGAACCGAAAGGAAAAGTGTCTTTTCGTCAGGGGAAAAACAAGGGCCCGTGAACTCCGCCTCAACCGGCGCACTTGCAAGGCGCAGGGCCCTTCCAGCCTCCCGTCCAGTCGCGGGAACAACAAACAGGCCATTGTTCCCGAGCCCCTGGTAGGGACCATGATGCAACTTGTCCTTGGCGACATCCGTCGTGAAAAACAAGTTCCCGGTCCGGTCAAATACAAGGTTATCGGGACATGTGAATCCCGTTTCCTTGCCACCGGCGATCCATGTGCTCGCTGTAAATTCCATGGCAAGCGGGTCACCGCCTGCCTCCTCGATTTTCAGCAAAGACCCGTGATGATTATCGCGATCGGGGTTGTTCGTAAGGGCAATGAACACAGCGCCAGTCAACGGGTGCAGCTCGACATCCTCAGGGCGGTCCATTGCCGTCGCGCCAGCTGCGAGCCCTGCCGCCCGCGCATTGAGAAGGAGATGCGTCTGATCGCGGAAATTTCTGCGCAGGGCCGGATTCTTTTCCCATGACAGCAATATCCAACGCCCCCGATCCACATCGGCCGCGTACAAATCCCCTTCGCTTAGGTCTCCGGGTATTCTAGAGATGAACTTGAAGATGCATCCGCCACGGTGGTCATCGCCGCTGTACACAACCGCGCGCCCGTCACGTGCCGTTGTCACTGTCGCGCACTCACGATCGGCGCGCCCCATGGCGACGAGTTTCCGGCTTCGCCCCGTCAACGGGTCAACCTCTACAACCCACCCGTAATGCCAGGGATGATGAAACACGTGGGGCGTCCAACTATGCTCCCACTCGGGCAGTCTCACATGCTTGCGCCAGTCGGATCCCGGCTTGAAATCATAGCCCGCGTCCAGGTCACCGTAAAACTCGCGATAATTTTCCTCGCACGTCAACACGGTACCCCATGGAGTTACGCCCCCGGCACAGTTCCCGAATGTACCTGTTGCCGTCTTGCTGCCCGCGATGGCGACATCCCCGGCGAACGGGATTTCTGTCAGCGCGGAAATCCTGCGGTTAAGCACGTGTCTTCCGCCAAATCTCCAGCGATTGTCCCGGGTGCTCCGCACGATACGGATGATCGACCCACCCACAGCCAGCTGTTCTTCGCGAACCTGATCCGCGGTCTTCGGCGGCCCACCCCGCAATGGCCCCGGGTTACCGTGCATCAGAATGCCCAAAGGCGTCTCATGATTGACCCACAATAGAGCCTCGCGCGCCTCGAGCGCCTCGACACTATTGACTGGGACGACTCGCCCGCGAACAAGGGGAAAGAATGCGATGAAGTCGTTGTTGAACCCGAACTTCTCGCCCGCGTCGTTGATGATATCGCCGTAGCCAATGAGAATATCCACGTCGACACCGGCGACAGTGACAACAGCGTCGTCTGCCATTGCAGGCAAAGGCTCGAAGGAACGCTTCTTGCCGGCACCCAAAAGAGCCATTCCAAGGGCGCTACCCCCGCCGGATCCAGCAAAGGCGGCACCAAATGCACTGGCCCCAAGGAATTGCAAGAATTGCCTGCGGTTGAAATTTTTGGTAGATCGCGGATCTTTCATGGAGTCATAATGCCAACTCCTCGTCGCGCACACAACGTCGTCTTACAGGCCCCCGTAATGACAGCGATTCTTGCCTTTTGCCTGAGCGCATGCGGCAGACCGGAATCCATTGCCGACCTCAAGGTTCACAACGGCGTCCTGGTGAACGATCCGATCGGCCCGGTCCGGAAAGTCACGCTCAACTGTTCCGGGACTTTCCTCGGACCCCGGGTTTTCGTCACCGCCGGCCATTGCGATGGCCGCCAGGTGCTTTCCTGGGATGACTCCCGCAGCCTGAACCTCGACCGTTGCCTCTCTGGCGCGGAAGCAACCGATGAACAAGTAGGCGGGGGAATCAGGGATTGGCTGATCTGCCGCACAGACGTCGACGCATCCGCCATTGGCGTAAACAGGTACGCTCCCGTGTCAATGACGCCCGCTTCACCGAACGACAGGGTAGTCTTTATGGGCTACGGTTATGGTGACAAGATCCGCCAGACCGGCAGCGGCAAACTGCGCAAAGGATCGGGCGCGCTGTCCCGCGTCGAAATCGACACCCTCGAAATCGCCGGCGTCCCCGCGCGAAACGGCCAAGCAACATCCCCGGGCGACTCAGGCGGCCCGTGGTTTAATGATCGCGGGGAGCTGATCGGCATCCACCGGTCAGGAACCCCCACCTTGAACGAGGATGACATCATCAGCTTTCAGGCAACACCTGTCCTCGCCCCCGGATTTGCCGCCCAACTTCGACAGCTTGCCCCCAATTTCGCGACGGAACCAGCCCAGCCTTGATCCCGGCCCTCTGGTTGCACGCAAAACACAGCAATCTCAAATTGTCCAAGGTCGCTTTTCCACCCCTTGCAACGGGGATTATGTGATCGAAATTCAAACCTCGTCGGCTACCACAGTTACAACAAGTGCCACCATCACGATGCCAAACAGCATGCTTTAGCGCCGGTGGCACATATCTGGGATTGGGCGCCCGCCGTACGCTCTCCCGATGAGCCCATTTGTAGCGCCCGGACTCCGCAGGCTTCTCCATCTTCTCCGACACCCGTGACTCCGGCGTCGGAGTAGGGGTTTCACGGCGTTTCCCGAATCTCTTTGCCCGCAAAGCCACAGCACCAATATCTGCCAGCTCCTCGATCAACTCCGCGATTCCCATCCCAGTCCCTTTCGGTCCCAATAACGAGCGCACCTCCTCCAACTTGCCCCTCAGTCCGTCGCTCATCACAAAACTGACCTCGGAATGTCCCCCGTCAATGACCCTCTCCCGCTCTCGCGGCATGGCCGCGGCACCGCCCAGACTGACCAATTCACGCATCCCATCGCGCGCCGTCTTGTGCTCCAATCGCCTGAGTACATCAAGCTTCTCCTCCCGCGACACGATCACGGGCCGTCCACCTACCGATCTAAACAAGGCCGATTCCCGGAAGAAGCCCTGCGCCTGCGCTAAATTGCTAAGGCTCAGGGCACCCGATGACACCTTGTCCTCGATTTCCGGCAGCTCCGCCAACACGCGCATGGCCTGAATCCGCCGTCCGGCCTGCCCCTCGCTGTAATGCAAGTGCTTGACCGCGTACTCGAACAAACTCCCGCAACCCAAATCGCAATACAACTTGCGCCGCTCTATCTCATGGAGATGGTGCAAGATTTTGGTCACGGTCATGCGCTCCGACTGGGCCAGCGCGCTCGCGTTGGTAAGTAATTCATGGTCAGGAATATTTCGTAGATCCATCTTGGCCCCCTGTGTTTCGCCATCTTGTAGATCGGCGAAGGCACAAGTGATCCGCAAGGGACATCTGCGACCTGAAGGTACTAGTTGGAGGATTGGCTCACGAAACGCGAGCGACCTTCTCCGCCGTTACCACCGTTCGCTTGCTCGCTTCCGTGGCACGCTCGAAGATTTGCAGGGCTTCCTTGCGGACTTGATTCGGCAACGGGGCCTTCGCTTTCTGATTCTCGATCGCCGACGGCAGGATGGTGTCGACGAATTTGGCGATGGTCTTCACGGTCGTCTCAAATTCCGGCTCAGGCAACGCCAACAATTTCTCACGCAAAGAAAGAATCTGCCCTGACTTGCGCGACAACAGTCCCTTGTCCAGGCGATCCTGTTCCACCGCGTCAAAATAAAAGCCAAGATTCTGGAGCGAATACGGCGGCTCCGGAGTCTTCTTGCTTTTTTCACTGACCGGCATCATACGGTCCCCTGAACCAACTGACGTTAAACCTGACTGCCATATCCGGTTTCGGCAGGGTATGAGTCACGTTGAGAGGGAATTTTCTGCCGGGACGGACATCCCAGTCGAGAAAACTACAAAAAACATTAAATTTCAGTTACTTATCAACTACATTCGACGCCAGAAAGTCTCGATCATTATCCCCGGAAGGACCTTCCTCGTGCGCCGTCAAAAGATCACCGATGCCGTCCCGTTCCGCGCCCAGCTGGCCTGGTACAACCTTGCATTCACTGCCGGAATGATCAATTCCGGCGGGTTCCTCGCCTGCCGGCGATTCGTGTCCCATGTCACGGGATTCGTGACACTGTCCGGCGTCGATTTCGTGCAACATTCCTGGCGCGAAGGACTCAGCGCCCTTTTTCACCCTCGGTGCCATGACCAGCGCCTGGTTCACCGAACCGCGCCCCGGCGACTCAGCTCCACGCAGCCTCACCCCGGCTCTTGCCATCGTCGCCGCCATCATGGCCGCCACGATCGTCCTCGGACGCCTCGGATCCCTCGGCCCCTTCGGCGTCACTGAGGACATCATGCAAGACTATTTCATGCTGGCCCTGCTCAGCTTTGCCTGCGGCATCCAAAACGCCGCTGCGACATCCGCGACGTCCTCCTCCATCCGCCCGACGCACCTGACCGGGACCGCGACCGACCTCGGCATCGGCATCATCCGTGCCACCATCCAGCCGCGCGCCTCGGCTATCCGCCAGCGCGAAGTCACCGTGACCCTCCGGCGCCTTGGCCTGATCCTGGCATTCGTATGCGGTGCCATCGCCGGCGCCTGGATATTTTCCCTGACGGAATATAACGGCTTTTTCCTGCCGCTTCTGACATCGATTTTCGCGGTGAGACTCAGCATGCGCACAGGCAAACCGTCGCTGTTCGCGTAAAAAAACAACCCCCGGCCTCGCCTGAGACCGGGGGTGTTTCATTCAACCTCATGTCCCGGATCGAATTGGGAAGCATGCCCAATGGCCGCCCGGCACGCTCTCAAGCCACAAAAGACACGTTGAGTAGTTGGGCAAACCAGGGCTTTCCGTAAACCCGCTAGTTGACTCGATAAACGGCAGCAGTGCCGGCATCAGGCAGAAAAGTTGAGAGCAAATTAAAGTATTCAAAGTCGGTGCCGACTTCCTGCTCAAAGAAATTTTTCTCCAACCAAGACCGGGGACCATCCATGAGAAATCCAAAATTCCCAATGCTTCTGGGCGCTTCAATCTTATCAGGCGGACTCAACATGTCCTGCGGCACCTCGTCCGACAAGAGCGGCACGGCATCAGCCTCCTCCGTCGCTGAGCTGGGACTTTCGGGCGCACTCAACATCACGATTCCCGACACCTTGGCCTCAGCATCCGGCGGAACCGCAGCCAGTCTGGCTCTCGCTGATGGCAGCGCCGGCATGAACCTCGTTGGGAAAAAATCCTCCGAAGCCTGCCGCACGATGTCCAACACCAATATGGTTTTGGAAAACTTGCAAGACATCGGCCGCATGTTCTGCCATCTCGAAGTCGAATCCGCGAGGATGAAATTCGGCACTAAATACGAAATTGCCATGACCGGTTCTCCAGGCCTGG
>RGVZ01000011.1 GCA_010029825.1 bacterium
TCAAGCGTTTCGCGCACATGACGCAGGGCAGGTGCGTCACAAACACGACCTTGTCAATGTGCCGGGGACTGTCGCAGTTGATGACGGCGTTTTCCTCGGAGTGCAGGCAGCCGCACCGGCCTGCTTCGTCGCGGTCACAGCAGTTGGGCAAACCGGAAGCGTTACCATTGTATCCGACGGCCAGAACCTTACGGTAATCCGTCGTTGTGATGACGGTACCAACCTTCAGGCGTTTACAAGTCGAGCGCTCGGCGAGGGCGAAGGCCAAAGAGAGGTAGATCTCCGGGAATCCAGGCCGCTGAACCTTTGTCCTTACCGCCTCAAGTGCTTCCATAGGCTCTCCTCCAACTCCCCTTGCGAATTCAATTCATGACGCAATCACGAAAGCGGATCACGAAAGGGGATCTCGACCCCCCAATCCCCGTCCAATTGAAACAGTTGCACGCGATCTTGTCGAATCATCTGTTGGGTGCTGGCAGCCGAATTCCAACGCAGGGCTTTGGCGCCGGCCGGTGACAATCCGCCAAGGATTACCGGAGCCTGGAACAGGTGCAAACGGTTCAACTGAGGGCGGGTCCGGGGATCCGGATTCCCAAGAGCCATGGAATACACTCCCGGGCCACCCTCAAGGAGCAAACTGCGCACACCAAGACCCTGCAAGACCCCGTCCACCTCATCCCAGATGAAGGCACGGCTTCTTGCCCCCGCCTCTGGCAAATCCCGCACGGGTACGACAACGACCTTGATGCCGCGGGCCTCAGCGGGCTCAATCCACTTGCGGTCCGCGACCAGCCAAATCGTCTTTTCTGGCTCTTCCGTGACCAGTGGCATTGATTTCGAGCCCAAAGCGTATTCCAGGGCTCTCGCGTCCGGATCAAACACCACCCTTCGCGGCGTGCGAGTCATCACCGGGTCGGCGATGAACGGATGACGCACGTTCAAACGCGGATGGTCCGCCAAAACCGTACCGGCTCCCACAGCAACAGCGTCGTAGACCATGCGTAACCAGTGTCCGTATGCCCGGGCACGCTCGTTCGTGATCCAAACCCGCCGGTCGCCTTGAAAAGCCACCACACCGTCCAGACTGGACGCGATTTTCAGCCCGGTGAACAGCCGGCCTGTGGAAATGTTGTGCAAAAAAACCGAGGCCAGGTCCGCGCACGCGGCGCTCCATGACAGGTATTCCGGTGACGTCGAGGCATTCACGGCATGCACGCCGGCGCCGGCAAGAATACCCGCGCCTTTGCCGCTGACCAACGGATTCGGGTCGGTCATCCCGTATATGACTTCTTTCAACCCAAGTCCTGCGAGAGACCTGGCACAGGCAGGTGTGCGCCCCTCATGCGCGCATGGCTCCAGGGTGACATACATCCTGCCCCCTCTCAACGCGTCCAGCTTTCCCGAATCCCTCAATTCGCGCAGGATGTTCGCCTCGGCATGAGGCTCACCAACCTTTTCATGCGCAGCCGCCGCGATAAAACGGTGGCTGCCGTCGACGAGGACAGCGCCGACCAGGGGATTTGGCGATACCCGGCCGGTTCCGCGAAGGGCCACGGCGAGGCTCAGGTTCTGCGCAGCGACGGACGAAACAGGCGTACCGGTCGCGGGCAGCGCCAAATCACGCAGCAATTCGTCTTTCGGATGGTTGAACCACTGGATCATGCCAATCCCGGGCAGTGATGGGGTACAATTGAGTCCATGGAGAAAGATCTCACATATTTCGCGCAACTTGACCAGCAACTCGTTGACTGCGCGAAGGAAATCAAGGTTCTCAGCAACCTTGCCTGGCCCGAGGAGCTCGGCCACAAATTCCTCGCGTCATGGCAATCCGGCAAGCCGGAACTTCCACAACCGGCATACAAGAAACACGCATATCCAGACCATTTGAAGCGGCTTGAAGGAATCATGAAGGCCGCCGGCGACGAACATCCAGTCGGGCATTACATCAGCCAGACCGCGCTCAGCTACATCCGCGCGGGCCGCATGCTCGAATGCATCGGTCAGCCGGAATTCACAAAGCTGTCGATTGAACTCTACGGCCGGCCGGGCGAACCGATCGGCAGGACTGAGGTGACCAATGTCGCCGCGGCAGAGCACTTTATCAAATCCATCGATGATTACAGCCATATCCTCAAAACTCCGGAGCCGGATGCCGACATCACGTCAGAGCAACTTGCCACCGCGCTCAAGGACCGTTTTGGCCCGGTATTCAAGGATCACCCGGTCGACATCGTCATCGACCCTGACCTGGCCTCAAAGGCGGCTGCCAGCGCGCGCCGTGTCAGGATCCGCGGCAACACGAAGTTTACGCGTCTGGATGTCAAGCAACTCGCCGAGCACGAAGGACTCGTCCACGCGGCCACCATGCTGAACGGGCGCGAGCAACCACACTTCAAGAGCCTCGGGCTCGGCTCCCCGCGGACCACGTTGACCCAGGAAGGCATCGCGACTTTCGCTGAATTCATCACGGACGCGATGGATGTCTGGCGCCTTAAACGCATCGCGCTGCGGATCAAGGCCGTGGACTTGGCCTTGAACGGTGCCAACTTCATCGACTTGTTCAAATTTTTCCTGTCCGAGGGACAGTCTGAGAAAGAAAGTTTTGCCTCGTCCGCCCGGGTCTTCCGCGGTGGCGACCCGCGCGGCGGGGTGGCGTTCACGAAGGACGGCGTATACCTTGAGGGGCTGATCTTCGTGCACACCTTCTTGCGGAAGGCAATCCAGGCAAACAAGGTCCACTACCCGACGTGGATGTTTGTCGGGCGCTTGACACTCGGGGACATCGTCAATCTCGAGCCGTTCATCGAGTCAGGATGGATCAAGGGACCACTTTACATGCCGGAATGGCTGTCAAACCGTGAATGCCTCGCGGCGTACCTTGCCTATGCTTCCTTCGCGAACCGGATCAACCTCAGCAAGGTCACCTTGGATGACTTTGGCGAACTTGAGAGGAAGTAAGAGAGGATTCTTCGGCCCCTCGCTTCGCTCGGGGCCTCAGAATGACGGGCACAAGCCCGCGTCATCCTGAGCCAGCTCGTCATCCTGACCCTGAGCGCAGCGAAGGGGAAGGATCCTCTCTTCCCGTCATCCTGACCCTGAGCGCAGCGAAGGGGAAGGATCCTCTCTTCCGGCCACCTTGACCCTGAGCGCAGCGAAGGGGAAGGATCTCAAAGCGTCGCCTGGACCTCGAGGTACGGAATCGGCGGAACGCCCTCAACGTATTTTTCCTTGGTAAAATCGTAGTTGTAGTCCACGCCCATGGTCGCGCGTTTGAACCAGAGGTACTCGATTCCAAACCGCGCGTTCATTTTCCACGTATCCCACAGGAAGTCACGACCCGCGAAAATGCTCAGTTCGTTGTAATTTGGAAGCCGCTTCGCGTAAAACTCGAAATCCCCCTGCCGCGCCTGGTACTTGTCCAGGTTCGCGTTGTATACCGCGTTGCCCTTTTGCGTGAATGTGTCACCGGTGTGGTAATTGAACCGTCCACCGAGTTCCCACAACTCCGTGAGTTTGTAATTGCCCGCGAGATTGGCCACATGCGTCTGGTCATACTGGGAGTTGTGCCAGGGATCACTGCCCGAATCCCGCTCACGGTTCTTGGACCATGTGTACGACAACCATCCAAAAAGCCTCTCCGTCAGGTTCCGGCGCACCAGGATCTCGGCACCGTAACTCTGGAGTTGCCCTTTGTTGGCGTAGTTTTTTTCGGCATCGTTACGGACAAGATCGTACGAATTCTTCCAGAATGCCTGCAAATCGGAACTCCAGCGCTCGCTCCAACGGGATTCCACGCCAGCCACCAGATGACGGGACCGCGCGTAGTTCAAGTCAGGGTTGCCAAAGTCCTTCGACGCCTCACCAGGCTCCGGTTCTTTGCTGTAAAGACCCGTCGCGAATTTTGCGGTATGTTTCGCGTCAAATTCCCACCTGGCACTGAATCTGGGATCCAACGAACCTTGCCGGATCAAATCGCTGTAATATCCCCGAAGGCCAGGAATCAGAAGAAAATCACCGAGCTTCTTTTCCCACGACACCCAGCCAGCAACCTTTGACGCCGTGACGTTCTGCGACGTCTCGATCCTGGGAGCTTCCTCGGGGTCAAAGAAGGGATCATCCGGGTTGAACTGGATCGCGTCGACGTAAACCGATGCCTCGTCCGCGCGGGGGTCCAGGCCAAAGTAGACCTTGTCGTCCTTGTTGGGCCTCCACGTCAGCTCCACGGGAATCCGTGTAGACCAGTTGCGCAACTTGAACTTGTTGTCGATCAGTTCAAACTTGAGTTTCAGGAATTGCACTTGCGGAGTGGTCGTCAGTGACCAGTCCCCGTCAAGGCGCTTGGTTCGCTCGTACCCCAGAATCCCGTAATAGGAGTACGAATTGAACTCCGCGGTCCCTGCCTCGCTCTGCGAGAAATCCCCGGGGAAGACCGCCTTCAGACCATCCGTGGACGCGATGGAGATCAGGCGGCCTTTCCCGTCCGTGAACTCCTTGTTGTAAAGAACAACGTAGTCCGAGAAGTAGGGGACGATCGTCAACCCGAGGTCCTTGGGCAGGACTTTGGGCAGGATGAGATCGAGGTAACTGCGACGCACCGAGAGGCTCAGCGAAGCGTCCGTTCCGACCGGGCGCTCGTGATACGCGCTGGAGAAGATCGGGAAGTTCACCGTACCCCATATTCCGCCCCGAATCCACCGGCTGAGAACTCGACTTCCTCGATCAACGGCGTCGGCAATACCGTGTACTGTCCGACCCCGTGGTAAACGAAAGGCACTTCAAGGTCGTCGATGTAGTACTTGCTGTCGTTCGGCGCAGACCCGCGGATCACCACCTGACTTCCAAAGGTGGATTGCTGGACGCCGGGCATCAATTTCGTGACTTGCCCGGGGTCCCCGCCTGGAGCCACGCGGCGAGCCTCCTCGACGGAAATGATCTGCTTTGAGACACCGGGGCGTTTTTTACCGGTAACGACGACGGTATCGTCGTCCCCCAGAGCCGGCTGAAGGAAGATATCCACCTTCAATTGAACCTGGAATTGCGCCTGTGAATCCTGAGGCTCTGCCTGCAGTTGGTTCCGCGCGCGATCGAGCAGTTCGGATACTTTGACCTCAAGGGCCTTGTAACCAAAACGTGAAAACCGGAGTACCGCGGATTCGGCTGCCTCAACAGTTACGGTGCCATCCGGGGCGGCCTGGAACTTTTGGGCGCCTATCGTTGTCTCGACCCGCGTGATGCTGTCGCCACTGCCTTTTTTCCGGAACCGTACCGTGACTTTCACGGTTGATCCGGCCGGCTGCTGCGCCGTCGCGACCTTTTCAGGCTCCTCCGCGAGCGCCATGGGGCAGGGCGCGGCAAACACAGCGGCCATTGACGCAAACGCGACCATGAGAAAAATGGACAAAGGGACGCGTGTTCTCAAGACGATACTCCGCGAATCAATTTCAGGTTTGTGAACTGTCGATCCACTCGACAACAGATTCGCAGGCAAAACCATCGGCAGGCAAGCCGAACCGGACAAAATCGACATCCGGACTGAATAAAATCTGGACAGCTCTCAAGGCGATGGTGTTTTGACGGGGCAGGGGATTGCCGCCATAGAGGATATCGCCGAGGATCGGGCGGCCGTGGCGCTGCATCTCCCAGCGCAGCTGGTGCGAACGGCCGGTGACTGGTTCGAGGCGCCACAATTCCGCCTCCGTCCCCGATAATACGAGGTTCTCCACGAACCAGGCACGGGTGAGTGATTCCTTGCCGTGTGCGGCCTCGAAGGCGCGCTTCTTTCCGCGGACAAGTTTAGCCTCCCAGATCAGTGGCCGATCCGGGGCAGTCACTGTTTCAACAAAAGTTGCCCCATTCTGCCTGGTCGCGACGGCCTCGTAAGTTTTCTGGACGAGATGTTTCTCGAACCACCGCGAGGCCTCGCGATGCGAAGTCGCGTTCCGCGCGAAAATGACAAGGCCACCCACCTCGAAATCGAGGCGGTGCACTGGAAAGATCTGGCCTCCCGTCATCGTTTCAAGAAGGCGACCCGCGCATGCGCGGGGATCGGCGTCACCGGTCCGGGCGGGAACGGTCAACATCCCATGCGGCTTGTCGATCACGACAAAATGCTCGTTTTGGAAAACAATTTTCAAAAAAAATGGTCCCTGCCTTGCAGTGAACAAAATTGGGAAGGTCCGCGTGAACAGGATCGGTCGGGACAACAAAAAGGGAGTCCAACCATGACACAAACTGGTCTGCCAACCTTTGACAATACGGTACAGGTCACCAACGAATGGCTCAATGACTTGATGCTTGAGCTCGGAAAAGACGACCGCCATCTGGCCTACTCGGCCCTGCGCAGCGTCCTCCATGCCCTTCGCGACCGCCTGACCGTGGAACACGCTTCGGCCCTCGGCGCGCAATTGCCCATGCTGGTACGTGGATTTTACTTCGAGGGATGGAAACCCCACGGCAAGCCCACCCGGGAACGCCGCAAGGACCAGTTCCTCGCGAAGATCCGCCGCGAGATGCGCCGCGGCCCGGCCTTGAATGTCGACGATTCGGAACTTATGGCCCGCGCGGTCCTTCACACAGTCAAGCGCCACCTGGGCGACGGCACGATGGAACGCCTGCGCAAGACCCTGCCAAAGGACCTCCGCGAGCTGATGTAAGATCGGCTGATGTGATAGCATTTCCGGCAGGAGGTCCGGAAAATGCTGTCCACAGAATCGCTTCCAATAGAAGAGTTTGTGTCGATGCAGATGGCGTCGCCCCAGGCGCGCGCCATCATGAACACGTGGCCCCTTCCTCCTGAGCGGGTAGAGATCGTTGTTCTCCAGTATTTTCAGTCACTTGGAATCTATACGGTGGCTCCGTTCGGTCAAAAAGAGGTTTTAAAGGAGCAACTTCTCCGCTATCTAGTTTCGTCCACAGAACTCGCTGACATGATCGAGAAGGCCCGTCGGGCCTCTCTCAAGGAAGAACGGCGAAACAAAGGCGAAGCATGACCCAGTACATCTACAACATGGTCAACCTCCGGAAGGTCTATCCACCCAACCGCGAGGTCTTGAAAGGCATCTACCTGAGCTTCATCCCGGGCGCGAAAATCGGCGTCCTCGGACTGAACGGCGCGGGGAAGAGTACGCTGCTGAAAATCATGGCTGGCGTGGAGAAGAACTTCCAGGGCGAGGCTTTCCCGGCCGAGGGAATCAATATCGGATACCTTGCCCAGGAACCGCAACTTGAGGCGTCCCTGGACGTCCGCGGCAACGTGGAACTCGGGGTCAAGAAGCAGCGAGACTTGCTCCGGAAGTTCGAGGAACTCTCGATCAAACTCGGTGAGCCACTCGACGGCGACGAGATGATGAAGGTCATCGACGAGCAATCGAAAGTCCAGTCCGAGATCGACGCGTGCAACGCGTGGGAACTCGATCGCATGCTGGACATCGCGATGGACGCGTTACGCCTGCCCGCGGGCGAGGCCGATGTGACAAAACTGTCCGGTGGCGAAAAACGCCGCGTGGCGCTTTGCCGCCTGTTGATCGAAAAACCAGACATGCTGATCCTCGATGAACCGACCAACCATCTCGATGCCGAGAGTGTCGCGTGGCTCGAGCGCTTCCTGCACGACTATCCGGGCACGGTCGTTGCCGTCACCCACGATCGCTACTTCCTCGATAACGTTGCCGGATGGATCCTCGAACTCGACCGCGGCGAAGGAATCCCCTGGAAAGGAAATTACTCCAGCTGGCTGGACCAGAAGCAGCTGCGCCTCGCCCAAGAGGAAAAAACCGAGTCGGCGCGTCGCAAGGCGCTGGCCAAGGAACTGGAGTGGGTCCGCATGTCGGCCCGCGCGCGTCAGGCCAAGAGCAAGGCCCGCATCACGGCCTATGAGGAAATGGCCAACCAGACTTACGAATCCCAGTCCACGGTGCAGGAAATCCGGATCCCGCCGGCCCCGCGCCTTGGCGAGCTCGTGATCGAGGCCAAGGGAATCAAGAAATCCTTCGGCGACAAGCTCCTGTTTGACGATCTCACGTTCAACCTGCCGCGCGGCGGGATTGTCGGTATCATCGGCCCCAATGGCGCGGGCAAGACGACCCTGTTCCGCATGATGGCTGGCCTGGAAAAACCAGATGGCGGTTCGTTGCGCCTTGGTGAGACGGTCCAGATGGCCTATGTCGACCAGGGGCGTGACACGCTCGAGGGCAACAAGACCGTCTGGGACGAGATCTCTGGCGGCAAGGAAGACCTGGAATTTGGCAAACAGAAAGTCGCTTCGCGCGCCTACGTCGCCAGCTTCAATTTCAAGGGCTCCGACCAGCAAAAGAAAGTGAAAGACCTTTCCGGCGGAGAACGCAACCGCGTGAACCTGGCCAAACTCCTGAAGAGTGGCTCAAACGTGCTGTTGCTGGACGAACCGACCAACGACCTCGATGTCGATACGTTGCGCGCGCTTGAGGACGCGCTCCTCAACTACGCGGGATGCGCCGTGGTCATCAGCCACGACCGCTGGTTCCTTGACCGGATCGCGACGCACATCCTCGCGTTCGAGGGCGACAGCAAGGTCGTCTGGTTCGAGGGCAACTACCAGGACTACGAGGCTGACCGCAAAAGACGCCTTGGCCACGATGCCGATACTCCGCATCGTATCCGGTACAAGAAACTGACGCACGATTAAGGCGCATGACGAACCCAAACAAAAGGCCTCCGCAAGGAGGCCTTTTTTTCATCTGGTTATTGCCACCGGATGACATGAGGTTTCCTTTCACGACACGGGGTCGGACCAGGTATCCAGCGTGATGACCGGTAAAACCGGGATTTGCGGAGGTTCCACCCATGGCCAGCGCCCCCAACTTATGGCTGCAGACGGTTGCGAGTGTCCTTTCCTTTACCCCTCCTGGACTCCTGCTCGTCGCAACCGGGCTGCAACTCCGTCAAATCCCGGTACACCGGACTTCCCAGATGCTGCGGGAGCAGCGGGTCAGGATTTCCAGGGCAATAGGAGCCCCGCCTCAGCCGAACGGCGGGAGGGAGCATGTGCCGTCTACGATCCATTCAAGGTTCGTGTCTCACCTGCGTGAAACCATCGAAAGGGCATGCCGTCGCGGAGAAAATCCCCTGCCAACAATCGCCACCATTGAGAAACTTCTCGACTTGACCAGGGACCACTTGCAGCGGACCGTGCATCAGCTCGCGGGAATCTCCGCCAGAACGACACTTGCGCTCATCTTTACCGGGGCAATTTGCCTCTTGATGCGGCTCGTTCAGGAATCCCCGGCGGCGGACACGCGGACGATTTGGCTGGGAGCAGGAGCGGCTGGTTGCATCGCGACCTGCGGGTGCCTTCCACCATTGCATCAGATCAGAAGGGCCATGGAACTCCTGGACTTCAGCCAAGGAAAGACTGCCAACATGTGGATCGACAGCATCGGATCCCCTGGAAAAAACCAGTCATGGACGAGAACCGGGGTCGCATTCGACGAGGAACACCAGCAGTTCATTCGCGACGAATGCCACGACCGGATGGTCCTCGTGACCAAGTCGCTCACTCGCGCCGAAAGGCTGATTATCGTTTATGAAATGATAGCGCTGCTGCCTGCGTCGATCTTGCTCGTGATCAGTCAGGCTTGACCGCCGGCGAATCCAGCCCACCAATCATCCGGGCAAAGTCGGCATCCGACAAGGCTGGCTCACCCGGCGTCTGACTGCCAGTTCCCTTCTTGGGGCCAAGCGCGATAGCCGCGCGGTTCGAGGGTTGGAACAACATGGCGGCGCAGTCACGGATCATCCCGGGTGTCACTGCCATGACCCGGCCGGCATAATCGGCGATCCGTCGACGTTTGCCGTTGATCTCATTCCAACCGAGCCGGAAAGCCATCGACGCCGGCTCGGACAGTGCCATTTCCAGGTCCACCAAGGCGCGCCGCTGGTAACGCTCAAGTTCCACGGCGGAAGGGGGCGTCTGAGTCAACTGCACCAGGATTGCCCCCAGTTCAGAAGTGAACCTGGCCATGTTCTCATGATCAACGGCCGCCGTGATATTCAACAAACCACAATCAGTGAGCAGCGTCGCGTCAGCGGCGATGTCATACACCAGTCCGAGCTGCTCACGGATGCGCCGCGGCAGCCGCGCGCTGAATCCGTCCGATAGCAAGCGAACAAGCACCTCGTAAACCGCTGCCTCCTCGTCCCATTGGCCTTTACACTTGAATGAAACCTGGACCTGGTATTCGTTGTCCGAATTCTCGATCACTCTCGCGATGGGCAGGTTGGACGAGGCAGGAGCCGCCGCGGCCGCGTCTGTTGCGGCCGGCGTGAATTCCGCGGCCGGGCGGTAAGACTCAAACTTTACAGCTGCCGCGTCGGCTGTCGCGGCGGTTCCACCAACGACACACAGAGCCATGTTTTCAGGCTGGTACCAGCGCGAACGAAATGCGTGGAGGGCATTCTCGTCAATCGCGGCAAGCGTCTCAGGGATCCCGATGATCGGCCTCGCCAGTGCGTGACCTGGCCACACCAGTGTGCTGATGTGATGCGCCACATCCGTAGAGACGCCGAATTCGTTGGTCTCTCCATGCAGCTCGCGCAGGATGATCTGGCGCTCGACGTCGATGTCGCGGAACACTGGCTGGGCCATGAATTCCAGGAACAAGTCGATGGCTTCCACCGCGTGACGTTGGACGCCTGAATAAATATACTCGGTGTATTCCTGGCCGGTCGCCGCGTTCCACTCACCGCCAAGCGCCTCAAAAGCCTCTGCCAGCCCGCCGAAAGAAGGGAAACGTTTAGACCCCCGGAACATCATGTGCTCCAGGAAATGGGCGATCCCGGAATGGGACTCCATTTCAGACCGGGAACCTGCCCGGATCAAACAACTCAGGAAAAAACGGTCATCCAGGCCAGAAGCAGGCACGTGGACAAAGGCCATCCCGTTCGCAAGGCGCCTCACCGAAACCCGTGTGTCAAATGCTTTGAATGATTGCGGGATCAAGGATGCTCTTTCGTCGACTGGGATTTCAGTTGAAACGGCGAACGAGCTTCATTGCAAGCGTCTCGAGATCAGCGCGCTCCGAAGATTCCGGGAATACCGACAAACACCTCACGGCCTCCAGCGTATATTCCGTCGCGATCTCAATGGTCCTCAACGCAGTGCCGTGTTTCTCGACGAGTCTGGCGATCCACTCAATGTCCGCGTCTTCCAGGGTTTCTCGCGCGAGCGTCTCTGAAATCCTTGTCTGTTCCGCGCCCGTGGCGAGATCGCGCAGGAGGATGACCGGCATCGTCACTTTTCCCTCTTTCAGGTCGGCAAGGGTCGGCTTGCCAAAACGCGCCGAGGAACTCAGGTAATCCAGCGCGTCATCGATCAGCTGGAATGCCACACCCGTCAATTCGCCAAACCTGGCAAGGGCCTCACGCTGCTCAACTGTGGCCCCGCCAAGGACGCCCGCGGAACGACATGCCGCCGCAATCAGTACGGCTGTCTTGCAATTCAGGATCCGGAGATAAGTTTCAGGACTGACGCGCGGGTTGAATACGTTCTCCAGCTGGAGCAACTCGCCCTCGCTCATCAAACGGATCGCGCGCGCGAAAAGCTTGACGATCTCGAGGCTACCGGTGTCGGCCATCATCTCGCTGGCGCGCGCGTACACCAGATCCCCTGACAGAACCGCCGCCTGGTCCCCCCAGATCGAGTTAGGCGTCGGCTTGTTGCGACGCAGTGTGGAGTTGTCGACCACATCGTCGTGAAGGAGGCTTGCGGCATGGACGAATTCGGTGACCGCGGCGATTGGAATCAGGTGCTCGCCCCGGTAACCGAGCATGCGGCAGACAAAGAAATACAAGGCCGGGCGGATGCGCTTGCCACCAGAGGCGACGACATGGTCGATCACCTGGCGCGATGTGACTGATTCCGATGGCAAAAATCCGGAAATGTTACGGTTCAGATCTTCAAGGTCCGCGGCGACGGGAGTCAGCGCCCGATCGAGACTGAAATCCTTGGCCGAAGCGACCAGTTCCCTGGCGGCCTTTGTCGAAATTTCCCTAATGGTTGCGAGCACTTCCAAAAAACCGGACTCCCAACTTGCTCATTTTTTGAGCAAGTGATAAGACCACGCGTCCAATAGCCCGGCTGAAGAGCCGTGACCACTGTGTCATACCGGGAGGTCCCCCACATGGCAAGCCGATTGTCCTCCGATTCAACTCCGGCGTCCGACCACGGACTGACGAGCTTCGCATGGCAAGCCGACAACCTTCCCACGCCGCTTGAAGAAGAGCGTAACGCACGGGCCTTCCTCGATGGAATTCTCGCCTCTGAAAACCCGGCTGCCGAGTTAAGCGCCCTGGAGCCATCGTTCATCCGTCATGTTGTGTTGACGGCCGGCGTCGAAGACCACCTTGAGATTTTGCCCCTCCTGAACCGCGATCAATTGACGCACATCATGGATTTCGAAGGTTGGGACGCAACAGGACAGGTCAGCCTCGCCGGTGCCGCCCGCTGGCTGCAACTGCACAAACAGGCCAAACCCGAGGAACTTTTTGGACGCTTCCGTGAATTCGAGGAAGAGTTCCAGATGGCGATCCTCGGACCGGTCATCGAGACCCATGACCTGGAAGCCTTCGAGAAAATGGGCCAGGAAGAGCAAGATGCCCTTTTGAGACTCCCCTGCGGCGAAGTCTTTTACAAGATCAAGTCTGAGGACCCCGAACTGCGCCAGTTCATCGAGGAGCTGGTCACGCAAGCACTCGCAAAAGACATCGAGTACGCGTATTCGATGCTGGCTCACGCCAGCTACCTGCCCCCGAACGAGCAGGAATCACTCGCGCTTCGTTTCCGCAACGCGCGCCTGGAAGAGGAAGGTTTCGTGTCGACCGGGGACTCCGCGCGACTGTTCCTCGCAGGCACCGGTGAAGAGGCTATCTTGCGCTGGACGGGCGCCAGTGTCGGAGCTCTCGCCGAAAATATCCTCGCGCGAGCGGATTCCAGTGAAGGGTTCTTGTCCCTTGGTGGCATGACCATCGAGAAAGCCCTCGCGGCAGGAAACCATGAATCCGCTGCCGGTGTTGCCGCCAGTCTTTCGCGCCTCGCAAATACCGTCGCGGTCGCGGCAGGAGTCGATGGTGACAACCGTCAAGGACTTCGCCTCGTGCTGGCACATACCAAGGGCTACTGCAATCTCGGACTCGAATTGCTGGCGTCGGAAGTCACTCGTGAGACCACGCTGAAATTGGATTTTGAAAAGGCCATGCGCATCGTAACCACAGAGCATCCATCGGTGCTGTTCAAGGTGTCCATCGCGATCATGGATGAACTGCGCCGCCGGATGATCGATTCACTTGAACAAGGTGGCGTCATGGACGCCGAAACCGCCCAGCAAGCACGCCGCCTTGTCTTCGCTCGCAAATTCGGGCTCATCATGAACCTGCTGGATTTCAAGATCCTTCCGGTTGCCGGGTTTGAGGCCACAGAAGTCCTCAAGGGGATGTTCAATCGATTCCCGCTCTGCCCGGCGGTTGCCGTGGGAGAGAATGCCGGGGAGCGCATGACGTTCAAGCCGGTTTATGACCTGGCAACGTTGGCGGGACTTGTTCGCTGGATGCGGCAACTCCGCCATCTGGCCCCGATGGTACATTAAACCTGCAATCACGCGCACAGCGCGTTTATGTAACACCAAACTTGCTGGAAGATGCAAAGATGACTGGAAACCAGGCACGATCACCGATTACCCCGGCAGAAAATACCGAAATTACAAACGCGTTGCAGCGCAAGTACGCCGCGTTGACCGGCAACAGGATGTTCACCCTGGAATGCGAAGTCGATGTCCATTCGATCTCATTGACCCTGACGCTCAAAAGTGATGACGAAACGTTCTTCTATCCGGTCGAGGGACGGATCGCATGGCGCGAGGAAGGCCTCAGCCAGAAAGCCGCCACCGGCGTCCTTCTTGACGTGATGGACAACTACTTCCAGGAATACCTGGTCAACGACGGCGAAGTTTTCTTGCCTGTCGACTGGCAGGAATACGAGTCTGTTGAGGGTCAGAAACTTCAGCTGCGGGGACAGATTCGCAACTTGAAGCTGGAAAAGATGGCTGACGACCTTCTCGCCGGTCAGCCTTGACCTTCAAGCGACGGCTGGTTTCGGTGCCGCCTGGCCGGCCGGAGTCGCGCCAGTCGAAAGTTCCCAGTGATACGGCTGCAATCCGATCCCGTCATGGAAGCTAACCCGGTTCCTGCCGTTCTGCTTTGAATGATAAAGGGCAGCGTCTGAGCGGGTGATATCAGTGTGGGGATCCGCCCCAAGGACATCAAGGCTTGCCACGCCAAGACTGATCGTCACCGGGATATGGGTTCCCTCAAACTCAAAGCGGTACTTCTGAACGGCGTTGCGCACTTTTTCCGCTGCCACCAGCGCGCCTTCCAGAGGCGTCGCATTGAATACGATAACAAATTCCTCGCCGCCGATCCGGAAAGCCGTATCAGAATGGCGACACTGGGACTTTATAACCTGCGCGACAGTCTTGATGACATAGTCACCGGCGGGATGTCCGTATGTGTCATTGACCTTCTTGAAGAAGTCTATGTCCATGATCAGGACCGAGTGTATCCGGTTGGAATCACCTTCAGGCAGTGCCTCGATCGCTTGCTTCCGTTCTTTCAGGTGCTCCTCAAGGCCGTTCCGGTTGAACAAACCCGAAAGCATGTCCGTCTTGGCCTTTGTCGTCGAAGCCGTGAGTTTTGATCCCTGAGACGTCTCCCCGGTGATCTCGCGCAGGATGAGGAAAGTCCCGATAACCTGCCCGGCCTCGTGGAACGGATAAGCGAGCATCACAAACTTGTTTGTGCCGATGGCCGATACGCCGTTGATCAGGTCCTCGCGACGGAAAGTCTCCAGGTTCAACAAATCCTTGAGAGGCAGGGGTAAACCGTCAATATCAAACTTGATCATTTCCTCAAGGGATCCCGCCTTCATCATTTGCTTCGTGCCAACCTTCAACATCGCGGACGCTTGCTGGTTGGCTTTGACCACCTTTCCGTCAACATCAAGGACCATGAACGCGTCGAGAACCGTGCCCTTGGCAAAGTCCTCGAAGATCTTGAAGTGCTGAAGAAGGGCTGAATTGTCACGCATCAGGCAGCCACCCAAGCGAAGAACTCGTCCTCAATCTCGTCCATCTCCATCGCGCCACCGCACTTGTCGCATTTGACGGGAGCAAGCTGGGTGCCGAGTTCCTTTGGAAGGTTGCTACCCTCTTGAAAAAGCTCGTTGCGATGGTGATTGCACTGCCCGCAAGTGTAGCTGGCATATACGGACAGGACCCTGGCACTGCCACGGAAGTTCGGAATCATGTTGATCTGGGAAACGACCTCCGGCGTGCACTCCTCGTAAGCGCACTCCCTTCCGGCTGACGCCTGGCGGATGAAACTGATCCAGGCACGCACACCGCATGAGTTGATTGAGTCAACGCGGCGGAAATTGAAGACGACCTTTGGGGGAAGCTGGGTCAGCAATGTGCCCAAAGTGACTTCGGAGTCTTCGTTGATCACGCCCGCCAGCCAGCAACGCTGCCACTCGCCAGACGCCTCGAATTGGAAAACCAGAGCCATGGGACCACCCTCCTGTATCTACGGGAGGGTTCGGACAAAATCGCCGCACCTTTAGTCCGGGGGCCACAAGCCCCCGGAATCAAGGGATTCTTTAGTCAGGACGACGGGTTGCCCTTAGCTACGCAGGTAGGGATAACCCTTGGAGAATTTAACGAGGTTTTCGAGAATCTCGCTGGATTCGTCAGCCGAAAGGCGTCCGGATGAGACGGCCCGGCCGAGTTGCATCTGATATTTCTCGTAAATCTCGTTCATGCTGTAGTTCCGGCTCTCAAGGAGTTCGGCGATCGGATCACCGCTGGTCAGCTTGGTGATCTCCCAGCCACCGTCATCGTTGAGACGAACCTCAGCCTCGTGGATGGCACCGAAAAGATTGTGCTCGTTGGCCAGCGATTCCTGGTACGCACCGGTAAGGAAGAAGCCGATGTAATAAGGAAGATCGCTTGGCGCGTGCAGGTCAAGGGTCGTCTTGACGTCGGCGCGATCGATGAATGTCGTCAGGCATCCGTCAGAGTCACAAGTGATGTCGACGATCGTCGCCTTGTGCGTAGGCTTCTCCTCGTGCCGGGATAACGGCATGACCGGGAACAGCTGATCGATCGCCCAGGAGTCGGGGATCGACTGGAAAATGGAAAAGTTCGCCAGGTACTTGCTGACCATGAGCTTCTGGAGGTTGTCGAACTCCTCCGACTGATGCCTGTGGAATGACGCGAAATACAGGGCCTTGCGGCAAATCCGGTAGAAAAGTTCCTCAGACAAGGCACGTTCCGCGAGCTGCAGGTATCCAAGGTTGAACAGCGTGAACAGTTCTTCCTGATACTCGATGGCATCGTGGTAGTACTCGTTGTAATTTTTACGATTCATGTTGTCGAGAATGTACCGGAGCTCCTTCAAACCTTTGTGGGTGAGGTTTTCCGCTGGCTCCAACTGGCCTTCGTTGGTCGGCTCAAGGCTGTCTGCGCCCTGGACTTCACGGATGTCCGTGACAACAACTGAATGGTAGGCGGCAATGACCCGCCCCGACTCCGTGACAATAGTCGGATGGGGGACATTCTCGTTGGTGCAAACCTCGCCGAGAACATACACCGCGTCGTTCGCGAATTCCTGCAGGCTGTAATTCGCCGATGAGTGGAACGAAGTCTTGCTGCCGTCATAATCCACACCCACGCCCCCGCCGATGTTCAGGTACTTCGGCGCGAACCCCATCTTGACGACCTTCGCGTAAACCCGGGACGCTTCCTTCAAAGCGTTCTTGAAGCGTTTGATCTCGGTAATCTGTGATCCGATGTGAAAATGCAGCATGGAGAGCTTCGGCCCCAGATTGGCCGCCTGGATCATCTGCAGACAGCGCATCACCTCCGTGGTCGTCAGTCCGAACTTGGATGACTCACCGGAGGATTTTTCCCATTTTCCGGCGCCCTTGCTGTACAGACGGACGCGAAGGCCAATTTCGGGACAGTGACGGTTCTTCTCCGCCAGATCCAGGATCAGCTGAAGCTCATCCGGTCCCTCCACGACCATGACGACGTTCTTGCCCATCGCGCAGGCGGCAAATCCCAGCTCGATGAATTCCGCGTCCTTGAAACCGTTGCAGATCATCAAGGACTTCTCAGGGAGGGTATAACTCAGCGCGGCGATAAACTCGGTCTTGCTGCCCACCTCGAGGCCATAATCCATGGCCTGGCCAGCGGACACGATGGAGTCGATAAATTCGCGGCGCTGGTTGACCTTGAACGGGAACACGCCCATGTGGCGGCCCTTGAATCCGGAGTCTGTAATGGCCGTCCTGAAGGACTTGTGCATGCGTTCAAGCTGGCGCTCGATGACCTGCGGAAAGCGAATGATCAACGGAGCGTTGTGCCCCCGCGACTTGCATTCCGCGACAACCTCCGGCAGCGCTATGGAGACGTGCTCTTCGCCCGTCGGATGACAAACGACGAGCCCCTCGTCGTTGATGCTGAAGTAGCCGGCACCCCAATCATCGATGCCGTACAATTCACGTGCTTCCTGAATCTGCCGAATGTTCATGTCGCGGTCCTCTCTGGATAGGGCTACAACTAGGACATTCGCTCAAAATTACAATAAAAAAAAAATGAACCGGAAAAACCCAAAAGACGCACCCTCAGCCCCCGTGATTTCAACCGGCCTTTTCAAAGGGATGAAACTGGCGACGCCACCCGGTCAGGGCACCCGGCCGACCAGCTCAAAAACTCGCGCCGCAGCCCTGAATTCCCTGCAAACCCGTCTCGCTGGCGCGAGGTTCTGCGACCTGTTCGCGGGATCCGGCGCCGTCGGAATCGAGGCCGTAAGCCGGGGCGCGACCAGCTGTGAATTCATTGAATCCGCGCCGCAGGCTCTCGCCGCCCTCAACCGGAACCTGCTCGAGTGCGAACGAAGATCTCTCGCCCAAGGCGCGTCACCCCCCGTTTTCCGGGTGTCGCCAGGGGACATTCGCAAATTCCTGGTTGCCGCGCGGGATACCGCTTCCAAACAGCTAAATATCCGGAATGACCATCGATTTGACATCATCTGGGCGGATCCACCGTACACCATGGTCGATGAGATCCTTCCAGATCTCATGGCGTTTGCCGATGCGACGCTGGCTCCTGGCGGGATATTGATGCTCGAATCGGGCGCGACCGTGGCGCAAGCGCCCGCTGTCTCGCCAGGACTGCGACTGAAAGCGGAAAAGAAATATGGCAGCACGTTCATCACAACCTGGGAAAAAGAAGCCTGAGCCGCGTATCGGGATTTACGCCGGCAGCTTTGATCCCGTGACTTACGGTCATCTTGATGTAATCCGGCGCGCGGCGAAGATCCTGGATCGATTGGTTGTCGCCGTCGGCATCAACCAGGCCAAGCCGCCAATGTTCACCGTCGCGGAACGCATGGAAATGATGCGCGACCTCTGCAAGGACATGCCCAACGTTGAAGTGGACAGTTTCTCAGGGCTCGCTGTGTCATTTGCCACACAGCGTGGCGCGATCGCGCTCGTCCGGGGCCTCCGGACCGAGATGGATTTCGTTTACGAAATGCAAATGGCTCTGATGAATCGCAGTCTTTCCAGCGACCTTGAGACCATCTTCATTCCCACATCACAGGCCTACGGTCACATTTCATCAACCCTGGTCAAGGAAGTCGCGACGTGGGGTGGCGATGTCTCATCCCTGGTTCCCCCTACAGTTGCCCGCCGGATTGCCGAAAGAAATCGCAAAGTTTGACTGTTCGGAAACCTTGCTGATGCCTCATCAATAGCGGTGTCGCGATGACCGGTCTGCGTTGCCTGTTGAACGGAATCCCATGGCTTGCCATTTTCTGGCTGGCCATGCCGGTTGTCGCGCGAGCGAAGCCGAAACCGGTCATTCCGGTCATCACGGCAGCGCCCCCGAAAAACGTGGATGCCACGCGCGGCGATGTCCTGAAACTCTCGGTCAAATTCAAAGCCAACAAGAATCTCGTTCAGCAAGTCAAATGGGTCCTGCGCTCGCAATCACTTGTTTGCCGGGACGCGGAATGCACCCTGCGAACCTCGGCAATTCGTCCAGGCAGCCACGCGGTATACGTTATCGTTTTCGACGAGTCAGGATCTGACAGCGTCAAGTTCGACCTGAGGATCGATGAACCGCAAAAGGGCAGGACTTCGACGATCGTCAAGGTTGTCCCCGAGCCCGTCACCGCGGAGCGCCGCGAGGAAGACCAGCCGGCAACTGAAGCCAGCCGATTTTTCGCGAAGCACGATGTCGTGCCAATCCAGGGAAGGACATACGCCCATAGCCGGTCGGTCGTAAACGTGATTGGCCAGTCAGGAGAAAAATGCGAAGGCGCCGACACATTGCGAACCGGATCCCCGGGGATGCTGCGATTCGCCCTCCCTGGCGCGGACGAGTCATGGCTGATGGAAGGTTCCATGGTGAAGCTCCGCGGCAAACCCGGTTCGCGCGCGGTCGCGCGGCTGGAGCGGGGGACCATCCGCTCACGCGCTCTCAATAACATTGACCCTGGTTGGGACGTCGCCGCAGGTGGCTATGTATTCCGTGGAGACGCGAGGCGCGACATCGTTGTGCAACGTCTGCCGGGAGATGAGATCATTGTCACCGCGCTGCGCGGCACTTTCCGGATCCACACGGAGGCTACGTTCAAGGGAGCGGCGGACGAAGAGACATTCTTCAAGATCTCACAGGGATCCATGATCCGCCTGAAGGTAACCAATGCCTCCGCCAGCCAGGACCCCTCCCGCCCGGATCCCGCGGGATCCCCTGCGGAACAGGATTCCGTAGCCGCGATCGTCAGGGCCACGACGCCCCAATATCTAACCAGGCGGGACAATGCTGATCCGGCGAATTCCATCTTCATCCGGAACAGGAAGCCCTCGAGCCTCGATGAGGCGAACAAGATTGCCAGGACAGCACTCGACAACGACGACCCCTGGGTCGCGATCGAGCCACTCCTCTTCCGGCTGGACGAAGCAGCGAAAAATTCCGAAGCGTCTTACCTGACCGGTCGTAGCTATGTTGAAATGATGCTTTTGCCGGAGGGAGAACAGTGGCTCCAGAAATCCCTCGAGGCCGCCAACAATGATGGCGCGGTGAACGACGCCCGGATCATGCTCGGGGTGCTGAGTTACAAGCGTCGCGCATGGTTCAATGCCGCCACGTTCTTCAATTCCGCCAACATGGACTCCTGGCTGCGGGACCCGAAACTCGGAGGTGAACGGGCTTATTTCGCGGGCAAATCATGCGCCCTGGGCGAACAAAGATCTTGCGCCAAGAGGTTGCTGCCGCGGGCTGCCAAGGAAGGCCCAACGCCGGCGGCCCGCGAAGAGGCACGCCTGCTGATGAAGAAGTTGGACCGGCTGCCTGGATATACGCGGTTTGCGGGACTGACGGTCGGCTACAATTCAAACATCTTTGGCCTCGCGAAACCCGGCGACAAATCTTCGCTGCCCGAGGGAATCTCCAAAAACCAGACTGGCCTGTGGAGGCTCTCAGGTGGATTTCAGTCACGCAGTTCCGCCTTGGACGAACTCCCTCAAGATGACCAGAACCGGTTCGGCCTGGCGTTCAACGTGAATGTCGACCGGGGAGGCTATTTTGACTCAGGAGCGACGAACTACGCCTTGAGTACCTACACCGGTGACCTCGGTATATTTTATACGAGAGCCGCGAAAAAACCGGAGCGGGACGCGGCCAGCGGCGCCGAGCCTGCCATGGATATTGGAATGCACGCCTATGTTCTTACGGGAGGCGTCGGCAGCCAGCGTGTCCACGATGAGGGCGGAGGTGGAATTACACTTTCCTTGCCATGGATGCTGGGGCTGGACCTTGGATACAGGCAGGGCAGGGTCGTGGATCCTCAACCGGAGCTCGAGCACAGGATTGAATACCTGACAGGTGAACCGTCCAAGTCAGCGGACGACACCGGCAAAATCACGAGGATCTCCCTGAGACTTGTCCCGATGGGCCCGAACTCTCTGACGGGCGAACCTAAAGGCACTTCACAAGTCGCGATTGAGTCAGAACGCGTCCATGCCACGCGCCAGAATGATCCCACGGGAACGGGCCCCGTGACCATCTTGCGGCCCACGCTGGTCATATCACGCAAGGTCCTTGAGAACGCGGCCATGTCCCTGATTGGCGGCACCGAATCCATCACGCGAGATATCAGCCAGGCCGACTCACTGGCGACCGGGCTCCCGCTCACGCAGTCAAAATTCCTGTTCGGGATCACCTTCAAGGCAAACTTGAGCCCGGTGACATCCCTGGACGTCGACGCGCGCCAGATCACTTCATCATCATCCGGCTCAAGCGCCACCTCCTTCAAACGCTCCGTCGCTACGGTAGGAACCAGATTCGAATTCTGACCCGGACTGGATCCAAAGCGACATCGTCGCGTCGCCATCCTCATCCCCCCTTCGCGCGAACAACGGCCCCAACAAGGGAATGCGCTCGAGAATCCATGATCCCTGGATGGACTTGGCGCCGCTTGCGAACTCGACCGCGCCACCGAAGTGCCGGATTCCAGGTTCGACCAGTCGCTTCCCCGCGATGCGTCCAGCAAGCAAATGCTGCTCGCTCCCTGATATTCGCTGAGTTACAGCAACCTCATATTCAATCACGGCGGCATCCCTGACACAGCCCACCCACTTTGCCTTGAGAGCGAGTCCGTATTCCTTCCAGACATCGATCCGGCCGGGGAACAGTCCGTTAGGGTTTCCCCCGGAGGTTTGCTGATTTCCGCCTCCATATTGAAGCACGGGTGCCTCCACACGGAATTCGCCACCGCTGCGAGCGATGGCCTCACTTCCGGGAAATATCACCAAGCGTGGATTTGCCAATACTTTTGAGTCCACGGAAGCTGCCATGTCAGCACCGGAAATGCCAAATCCGAGGCGTGAACCCGCTGAAACGCCTTTTCCCGTCGCGTTCAACCATTGGGCGTTGGCCTCGACGTGCAATGGCAACCCGGCCTCGCGCGCCTTGCGTCGCGAATTCATGGAAACTTGAAAATCGAAAGCCCCCGTGGAGGCCATCATTCCATCACACTCTGGCAACTCACTGCGAGTCATCGCGGGATGCGCAGACGCAGTCCGGACCGGTGCCGTGAATACCTCGACCACAATGTCACCGGCTTCGGCTGGACTGCCGGTATCGCTGGATTCCGGATGCACAAGCACAACGCCTCTCGCCGTTCCCGTGAGCATCCAATCGTCCCCCTTGCCCGGGCGCGCGATCAAAACCCCTTCACGACTCAACCGCAAACGCTTCACGCCAGGCAACTGGATCCTGATCGTCTCACCAAGGGGAATACGCCTCTTTTTGGGAAATTCCGATACCCCGGCATATGCCCCGCCGGACCAGCCCACCTGCGCCGCAATCAAAAGTACCCATGACGAGACCCTTTTCCGGTCGAACTTCACTGGTTTTCCTCCGGTTCCCGTTCAATAACGACATGCGTCAATGACGGCTCACGGCATTTCCGTGCCGGTCTGGCACGCGAAATCGTCATTGGATCCCGCCCGATGACGGACCTTGCAACAGCCCTGACATCCTCAAAAGAGTCACGCGAGAGTTCTCTGGAAAGCAGGACAGCTGGCTCTGTGGCAAGAAGCTTCATCATGCCGTGATGGAGACTGCATGGCTCGCTCCCGGTACGGACCAGTTGAACAGAGTCCCCTGGCATTTCCGTAAATCCAGATAATGCCGTGGGCGGAAACGCGAACACGACCGAGGGAGACGTCAGCACCCTCGCGGCCGCTGGCCAATTGTCACCTTGAAGGATCGCTGATGCCGAAATACCGAGGATCATCGCCGAAAAGTGTGTCGCCAGCGACACCATCAGGATATCGACCCGGTATTCCGCAATTCGTCGCGCAAGTTCACGGAACATCTTGATGATCCCCTCGCGGCGCGTCACGAAGGGCCGACCCGGCTGCCAGTCCATTCATCGTCGACTCCATCCGCACCACAAAAATCCCCCAGTCCGCCACCCAAACCTTGAATACGAGCCAGGAAATAACCAACGCTGCCGGGAATTCCATGTTCACTCCTCCGTGCGTGGCCGCCGGAAAACAACCTCAATTCCCGCCCGGCGCGAGGCCGTACGGGAAACCCGCTGTTGGTCGCCCTGCAGGTGCTTGACGCGCGCGGCCTCAACAGCCGACTGTTCTTGTTCCGCCACGGCTTGAAGATGGACACCCATGTCCCGCGACAGTTTCTGGTGAGACAAACAGACCAAAAAGGACAGACCACAGATAAAAGACCATGAAACAAGCGATTGAGTGCCCATGCGTATCCCTCCGTCGGGCAGGTTTACGCATGGATCCGCATGTCATGAAGTGAATTCAAATGTCAGGGCAGGTGGCCACGCCAGACGGATGCCTGTCGGAACGGGATCAAGCCCGATATCCCTGGATCACCCGCGAGCACTGCGAGCAGCCGGTCAATACCCAGGGCATTGCCGGCGCAAGGCGGCAGCGCGACCGACATGGCATCGAGGAAATCCGGATCCTCAGGGACCGCCGACAATCCGGCAGCGGAACGCCGTATTGAACTCTCTTTGATGCGAGCCTCGTTCGCGGCCCGTCCCGGAAGTTCCAGAAAGGCATTACTCAATTCAACGCCGTGGATAAAAAACTCGAAACGCTTTGCCACGCCGTCAGATACAATCGCAAGCGCTGCCTGTGACGCCGGGTAATCGCAGAGTATCGCGACGGTATGGCGCGCGAGCGCGGGCTCCACCTTCTCCAGAAGGACCTTGAAGAAGGCCGTGTCAAAATCATCGTCCTCACGCACCGATACAACACCAGCCTTGCGGGCACGGCCGGCCAGTCCATGGTCCATGTCCACCAGATCAATGCCCGCGAATTCCTGGAACGCCCGGGCTACAGTGAACCGGGGAACCGTATCAGGCACACGCAAGGCATCGCACCCCGACTTCCGCATCCCCTGGACGCAGTGGCGGATGAGGTCCGCCGTCTCGACCATGAAGGCCTCGTAATCGGTTCCGCAGCGATACCACTCAAGCATGCTGAACTCAGGATGATGCCACGAACCGAGTTCTCCCCGGTTCCGGAAGCATGGCCCGATCTGGTAGATCCTGTGGCATCCTGCCGCCAACGCCTGCTTCATGTGAAGTTCCGGGCTGGAACGTAAATAGAGCCTCTCGCGGTCGCCGCCGAGCGACTCCCACGCGGTCTCGAAATAGTTCAGGTAGACCTCGGTCCCGGGCGTCCGGACGAGGCATGGAGTCTCAATCTCAAGAAATCCACGTGAGTCGAAAAAATCCCTGACCGCGCGACGCAACGTCGCGCGCAGGGCAAACACCTCTGACAGAGGGCGATTGAAACGACGGCTCGTTGAATGATTCATCGGAAATTCTTACTTCGATTTGTCCCTGGTACGGTCCTTGAGCCGTTCGCGGTGCAATTTCTCAAGACGGTCAGCGGCCATCTGGAGGGCCGATCCACGGATGAAAGGCGCCTCTCTCAGCGTTTTGATATCTGTCACGCCCAGCGGTACGCCCGTAGCAATCTCAAATGCCTCAATGACAGTTGCCACGGGAATGATCTTGAGCTTGCCGGATTCGACAGCTTCCCGGGCGTCACGTTCCAGCATGAGATTGTCCGCGTTCTGGCGCGGGATGAGGCATGAGAATGTGCCATTTCGCGGCCCGAGGATCTTGCAAGTCCGCCAGAATCCCTCGACCTTCTCGTTGACTCCGCCAACCGGCTGGACCTCGCCAAACTGGTTCAAGCTCCCCGTCATCGCGACACCTTGCAAAACGGGTACGCCAGAAATGGCGCTCAGAATGGCGACAAACTCGGCCAATGTCGCGCTATCGCCATCAATCATCCCGTAAGACTGCTCAAAGCAAATGCTCGCCGCGAGGCCAAGCGGACGATGCTTGCCGAGGACGGAGTTGAGCAGACCGGTCAGGATGAAGACTCCCTTGTCATGGATCTTCCCGGACAACTTGCTGGCGCGCTCAATATTGATGACACCGTCGTGGCTGATCGTTGTCGTGCAAGTAATGCGGCCAAGCTTGCCGAACGAGTAGTCCCCCATGTCGTAAACGGCGAGACCGTTGACTTGTCCCGTCTGCTCACCGTGGACCGTCAGGAGGATGTCCTCATTCTTGACCATGTTGAACAGGTTTTCCTCGATCAAGTTGACCCGGAAATATTTCTCGGACAAGGCCTGCTCGACATGCTTTCGCCCGACCATCTTCGCGCCCTGCTCGCGGGCGATGAAATCGGATTCAATGGTCAGGTCTTTCAACGCGCCAAATTGCGTGGAGAGGAAACGCTGATCCTCGACCAGCCGCGAGCCATATTCAACGACGGTCGCGATCGCTGAACGGTCAAACGGCAGAAGGCTCTCGATCTTGGACCGCGTGGCGACAAACGAAGCGTAGGAGGCAATGTTCTCCTCGTTCCTCTCCATCTTGTGGTCGAAATCGGCCTTGATCTTGAATATCTTGTGGAAGTCCTCATCCGCGTCGTAAAGGATGTGATAAATGTCATCGTTACCGATCAGGATCACCTTCAAGTCCAACGGAATTGGCTCCGGGCGCAATCCGGAGGTCGGCAGCAAAGAATACTGCTCTCCCATGTCCTCAATATATCCGAGCCGGTTTTTGAGGACTCGTTTCAAGGTATCCCAGATGGAACCTTGCTTGAAGATATCAAGTGCGTTCAGGACGAGGTAACCGCCGTTGGCCTTGTGGACCGCGCCGGCCTTGATCATGGTGAAGTCAGTCAGGTACATGCCGTGCTCGACATTTTTCTCGATCCGGCCAAACAGGTTGTAATACGTCGGATTGGTCTCAATGATGACCGGGGCACCCTTGGCGGTCGTGTTGTCAACGAAGACGTTGATCTTGTATCTGCGGAACCGGTCACGCTCCTCGGGCGGCAGGAACATCTCATGCGGTTGTTCCGGCTGGGACTCCTCGGTCTCTACGAAATCGAGAAGATTCTCAAGGATGTCCGTCTCGACGTTCTTCAGGAACCCGGTCACCGCCTCATTGTCGGAAAACTCATTGCGGACGGGATCAAGTTGCGAGGTAACCACTTGCGATCCGATCTCGTTCCGCAAGTGTTCCACATAGTCCTTGGTTTCCTGTTCGATGGCACGGACCTTTCGCGCGAAATCAAGAACCTCTGGTTCCAACTGGGACCGGCGATCCTCGATCGAGTCCCTCTGGGCGTCCGAGAGTTTTGAGTATTCCTTTTCGGTAAGGGGGCGGCCCTCGAAGACCGGAATCGTCTCGATTCCCATGCGCGTTGACTTGATGGCGAAATCCAGGGCCTTCGCGCGTTTCTCGAGATCGCTGAATAACTTCGACTTCCGCTCGTTCGACGCCGAAAGGTACGCGTTTACCGCGTTCTCATAATCCTCACTCTGGAGCGCCGAGGTAATGTCACTCCTGAGCGACTTGACGAGGTGCTCCATCGCCTTTTTGAGTCGCCGGCCCTCTCCGGGGCCCATACTGATGGCGCGTGGCTGCTCTGACTGGCTGAAGTCGTAAACGTAGATCCAGTCTTTGGGACGCGGCGCGTCAGCGGACCACTTTTCCAGAAAAGTCTTTATGACACTTGTCTTGCCGGTTCCCTGGATACCCGCCACGTAGATGTTGTAGCCAGGTTTGCGGATCCCGAGTCCCATTTGAATCGCACGGACCGCCCGCGACTGGGCGATGAACTCGTGCGTCGTCTCGACGGTCTTGGTGCTGTTGAACTTGAAGGCTGTCTCAGGACAGGTCACGTAGACCTGGGCTGCTGCCAAACCAGCCGGCAACTTGGATTTGCCGGCCGGCTTCTTCTGTGCCTGGCGTTTGGCCATATCAGGTCAGAACCACCGTACCAACGTTGAATCCTGCGGCCACGCCGCGCCATTCATCGGCCAGCTCGAACTCCGTCGCCGGCATCGCCAGGGACTGCAACGCGGAGCTCACAAGGCGCTGGCCGGAACCGCCCGACCCGTTCTGGACCAGCATGTCACCATAGGCGTCGATGAAATCGATGGCCTCGGCAATGCTGTCACGGGACATGCTCGTGACCGACAAATCCAGCCCTTTCTGGAACCAAACACCGAGCTCTTGCAGGTTCACACCTGCCTTGACGCCAAGGCGAATACAGTCACCGAAAATGGCCATGAGAATTTCTGCCGGCAAATCGGCCTCGCAACGCCCGGCGAAATAACCAAGGGTCTTGTAGGCATTGCGCCAGTTCTTGTCCATTTGCAGGACCCGGACTTTGTCCATGGTCGAATCGTAGGCATTGACGGCCTGGTCACGCTTCTGCTCGATGCGCTTGCGCCGTGCGGCCAACTGGACCTGCATCCTGTCCTCGAGGTCTGCCAAAGCCTTGCGGGCGTCCTCAAGGGTGATGACGTCCTGGACGTCGAGTTCACGGCTAAGGGCCACCGCCAAGGCATCGACCGCTACCGCGATCTGGGTCTTGGTCAGCTCGGCGATCTGGAAGATCGTGAACTGAGTGGCTGCCGGCCACTTCTGGATGAAGCGTTCCAATGCGAAAATAAAATCCAGCATCGCACAATCCTCCCTGTGCAGACCGTATCTCCGTGGTCCTACCGTCCCTGGTAGCGCCCTTGCGGGCTGAAACACTGGCAACCTGATTTCACTGGCAATTTGAACCAAGCTTACTAAGTCGCCGGAAAGATTGCAAAACATTTATTAAAAATAAAAAGAACCCCGGCCGGATCGGGCTATTGGCAGCCCGCCGGGGGGTTCGTTTATGTTCCATAATTCAAGGAACGTCTAAAGGATTAGACTGTCCGGAGCGCGCGACGCTTCTTCATCATGCGACGCTTCTTGCGACCAACTTTACGACGACCTTTTGGGTGTTTGCGGCGATGCCTTGATCCGTGCACAAAAATCTCCAGTAACCACTAGAATCTTTAAAAATTACAGACCCCGATGGTTACTTGGGCTGTCCGAAAATTTCAAGCTGGAAATCCGCCGGCCGAAGAGGGTTTATCGAACAAGGGGTGTGTCATGACCGCAAGTCGACCAAGGCGCCAGAAGAAATCGCTCCTGATTGAGCCATTCAAGCAAATAAAATTCGGACTTTACGTCTTCGCGGTTTCCGTCGTGTTCATCCTGCTCTGCGGGCTGCTTTTCGTCCAGGCGTTCCGGGCCCAGTATGAACATGTCATGGGCCTTTTCAATGTGGTGGACGAAAACATGCAGTGGGCTTTGGTGACCAACGACGTTTTCACCACCAATGCCATCCGTATCGGGGCCCTGTTCGCCCTTTACCTGGTCGTCCTGTTCACCGTGGTCTTCAAGCTGACTCACCGCTATTACGGCCCGCTCGTCTCAATCGAGCGGTTCATCGATGAAATCAAGCGCGGCCACTACGGCCAGCGCGTCCGCATCCGGGAACGGGACGAGCTCCACAACCTGGTCAGTCGACTCAACGAGATGGCAGAGGTCCTCGAACGCCGTCACGGACGCAACCCGAAGGAAGCGCACAAAGAACACCACAAGGAATTGGCCCGGGAACATAAAGGCAAATAGAGGGTTATCCGATCGCGGGCGGCTGGCCCGTGGTTTCCAGCACGTTTTGCCACAGCTCGCCATCTGGATTGATCCGCTGCTTTTCGCTGCCGAGGGCACGCAGTGGGACGTGGGTCATCCGGCCATGCCAGTAACCCACAAGAAGGCCCGTTTTACCCGCCATCGCCGCATGCACCGCGTACTGCGCCATCCGGTTGCAGAACACCTGGTCCGCCGGATTCGCGGCCGCCGCGCGGATGATATAGCTGGGGTCGATATATTTGATCGATACCGGAATCGAATCCTGCTGAAACAGGTGCGGCAGCCGTTCCTTCAGAAGGGTGCCGATGTCCCCGAGCTTCACGTTCCCGGACGCGTCCCTGGGCCTCTCGGCTCTGGCGAAATAGTCCTGGCCAGCTCCTTCAGCGGCAAGGATCAGGGCGTGTTTCCTGCGCCGCAGACGCTCTCTCAACAACTCGTAAAGTCCATCCGGTCCTTCGATCTTGAAACCGACTTCCGGCACGAGGCAAAAGTCCACGTGTCCCGTCGCCAAAGCCGCGTTGGCCGCGATGTATCCGCTCTCGCGCCCCATCAGTTTCACGAGACCAATTCCGTTCTCGACTCCGACGGCTTCCGTGTATGCCGCATGAACGGCCTCGCACGCGATATGAACCGCGGTTTCAAAACCGAACGAACGGCGCACGAATGGAATGTCGTTGTCGATGGTCTTGGGAATTCCCACGACTGCGATCGGTAATTTGCGACGCTTGATCTCATCATGGATTGCCAGGGCACCGCGCATGGTCCCGTCACCGCCGATGGTGAACAGCATGTCCACACCCATCCGGACCAGGGAGTCCAGCATTTCAGAGGCCGCGGGAGCCCCGCGAGATGACCCGAGGATGGAACCACCACGCACGTGGATGTCCTCGACGACCTCTGCCGACAGGCTGAGTGGAGTCTCGTGCGCATTTCTGGCCAAGCCCTGGTAGCCGTAACGGATTCCCAGGATCTTGCGCACGCCATACCGGTGTTGAAGTTGGAGGACGATGGAGCGGATCACCGCGTTCAGTCCGGGGCAAAGACCGCCGCACGTGACAATTGCCGCTGTGACCTTCCCGGGATCGAAAAAGACGGGATTTCTTGGACCCGCGACTTCAAAGCTCTCTGGCAGCGTGCCGGCCTTGAGGCAGCGATCGATCTCCTGGGCCCTCGGATCCATGACGATTCGTTCACCATCGCCAAGGAAATGCCTTGGATCGATGGCCGCAATCGGGCTCTGCACGGCGGGTTTGCCCAGATTTTCGATTGTAAACCTGTGGTTCATGAACTATTCCCACCCGCGACGGGCCAAATTCCGGACACCGACCTCAATCATATCAGTGATTTCATTGTGAGAAACTTCTATTCCATTCCGAGAATCGAGCTGGAGCAGCGCTGCCTGGGCGCGGGCATGCCCGGCGTGCATGCGTCCACGGTTTTCCGGGCTGCCTATAAATCCCTTTTGGACGATCCATGGACCGCGTCCAACCTGCCCGTCGCCATGCGTCCGGCCGTTGGCCTGGATCTTGAGACAATCCTGCCTGAACCGGCAAGGGTCCTGGTCTCCCGGTACGACCGGTCGGTCAAATTCCTGTTCCGCCTGGAAGATGGTTCGATGATCGAGTCGGTCCTGATGCCGGAACGGCGTCGAGTCACCCTCTGTGTTTCCAGTCAAGTCGGGTGCCGGCAGGCCTGTACCTTCTGTCATACGGGCCGGATGGGACTCCTTCGAAATCTTGACGCCGGCGAAGTCGTTGGTCAGGTCGTCGCCGCCAACCGCTGGATTGCCGCCAATCCCGGCTGGCTCGAGGATCTCAATCTGCCGTCTTTCCAAAGAATCACAAACATCGTTTTCATGGGCATGGGCGAACCACTCGACAACGTGGACTCCGTGGCCGGGGCCATCACCATCATGACCGATCCGCTGGGCCTGGGACTGGCCTTGCGCCGGATCTCTGTCTCCACCGCCGGTCACCTTGAGGGAATGGCGAAACTCCTCGCGATCCATCCTGACGTCAGGCTCGCCATCAGCCTTCATTCGCCGTTCGAAGCCGAGCGTTCGAAGATCATGCCGATCAACCGTAAATGGCCCCTTGGAGATGTCCTGCGCGCCCTCCGTGAGGCCCCGACGCAGAACCAGCATGGCGTTCTCATCCAGTACACCATGATTGACGGTGTGAACGATTCGCTGCGCCACGCGGAAGAACTTGTCCGGGTCACAAATGGGTTGAATGTGAAAGTGAACCTGATTCCGCTGAACGAGATCGACCCGTCGAGGTTCCGCGGCCCCGCGGCGGCTGCCGTAGAATCATTCCGCGACCACCTGCACGGCGCTGGAATCCGGGTCATGGTCCGGTACAGCAAAGGACAGGATATCGCGGCCGCCTGTGGTCAGTTGGTCACGGAAACCGCTTGGGCAACCGCCCGATAAATCAATCAAAACAGGCTCTTAAGGAATATCTGTGCCCGGCAGGTAACCGAACGGCGTCCATTTCCCCCAAAGGCTTCGGTAACTTGTGACCGGTCTGCCTAATTCTTTTGCAAGAATCTCCGATCCTGAAAAAGAGAACAGTTGAGCCGGCACCGTGCCGGAACACAGGGAGCGAACTTGCGCTTTTGGCCATGGAACAATTCGCCAAAGCTGGTCTACCAGCAAGCAACCCACCAGGTTGAAGTGGTACTCACGCGCAAGTGGTGCTTGTCTCAAAACAAGTTCCCCGTTGAGCTGGTGAAAAAAGCGCAGAGACTCCTGGAAGTTCACAAGGAAAGCGGCGAGATCAAGTCATGGATCGTCCACGAGGACCGCCTGCGGGCCGCGTGGCAAATGCTCCGCGAAATGGTTGATGAGGAAAGTGGCTTTTCTGTGACCTGCGTCACGGGATCGGGAATCCCTGCCATGGACGGAATCTCCGTCACCGCGATCAAAGGGGACGGCGCTGAATTGAAAACCCTGGCTTACTTGACTATCCGTGCGCCGCATACGGATATTGCCAAGTGGCGACAGGAATGGGTGGAGGCCTTCATCGTCGAAAAACTCCGCTCTGTCGGGATCAACGACACCCCGCATCCGGCACAGTTGGAATCCACCTTGCTGCGTGCCGCTGCCGGCGAAAGCACGGACAAGGTGCCCTTGTTACGCCGCCCTTCGCTGCCAAGACTCTCTGAGGACGGAGTCGACAGATCCAATTTCGCCATCGTGGCAAATCACACGCGCAAGGAAGTCTATGTCCTGGTGAACAATCCATGGTTCCTGCGCAAGGCTCATGCCGACCAACAAATCCTCTCCGCCCTCGAGCAAGCGATGGAGAAATTCGCCCGCTCTCGCGGGACAGATTATCGCGTCCGCCGCAAAGGCATCACGGCAACCCTGCAACAAGCCAGAAACAGGATCGAGGCCATCGGAATTGATCTCCCCCTCGTGTTGCTCGGAGGAGGCACGTTCAAGCTCGGCGAGATCACTCGTCCGGTCGGTTACCCCGGACAGGGACGACTCTTCCTCGAGATCAGCGAAGACAAGATGCACGCGAAATTCGTGAAATTCGAGGAGTCCATTTACAAAGACGAGACATTCACCCCTGACCGCGAATGGTTGAAGAGGGAATGCGAGCGGCTGGGAATCCTTACACGGATCTCACGGGAACAGATGAATGCCGCGATCGACCTGATCGCGAAAATGGAAAGCCTTGACGGATTCGAGATCGCCACCGGCGTCGCGCCACTGGGAGGACGCGAGCCATTCCTGTTCCTCACCTACAAGGAAAGCCCACTGGCGTTGAATCCATTGAATGAAGGACGCCAGGTTGACATGCGGGAAATCCAGCAACGCACCATTGTCCGAACGGGTGCCATCATTGCCGAGATCCGGTTCAAGCAACCGCGAGCCGAGGGCAAGACTGTTTTTGGGGAAATCATCCCGCCGTTGGCGGATGAGACCCTGGATGTGAAGGCAGGCGAGGGCATCGAGGCCCTGGAAGGTGGCATTTTCAAGGCCCAGTTTGACGGCGTGCCCGCCATCCAGGACAACAATATAACGATGGCGAAGGCATACGTTGTAAATGGCGACGTCAACATGCGCGTCGGCAACATCCGTTATGACGGCCCCGTGGAAGTCAAAGGATCGATTGACAGTGGCGCGGTCGTGGAGTGCACGGGACCACTCATTGTCGAACAATCCATCATGAGCGCGAAAATTCGCTGCAAGACCTCCATCGAAGTCAAAGGCAGTATCACGATGGGCGGCCAGGGATACGTGATCGCGAAGGAAAACATACTGGCGGAATTCATCGAGAATGCCCGCGTCCAGTGCGATGGTGAGATCAAGGCAAAGAAGGCCATCCTGAACTCCGAAGTGATCTCGGGCAAGTCCATCGAGACGATTGAGGGCACGGGCATCATCGCGGGCGGGGCCCTGACCTGCCGGGATTCAATCAAGACAGGAAACCTTGGATTCAAGAACGGAGCGACCACCGAGATATTCTGTGGCGGTGATTTCAAGGCGGAACTGTCGGTCCGGATTCGAAAAAAACGCCTCGACCAGCTGACGGCACAACAAGAAAAGGTCAAAGGCACCCTAAAGGAGTTAAACGCCAAATCCGCGTCACAAATGACAGAACGCCTCGAGGAAATGCGAAAGAAGTCGCAGGAACAGCAAACACACCTGAAGTCGCTGCTGGAACAGGCCCAGGCACACTTGCGCGTCGCGCAGGCAAAGATCAGCTACGACAAAAAGGCCAAGGTTTTTATCTCGAACCTGTTGTCAACGAACTGCCGTGTCAACATGGCTGGACAAATTGTGCCAATCGAGGCGGACGTCATCGGGGTGGTGATCCAGTCTAAGCCCCGGAAGGGCAGCTACATTGTTGCCATCAATGAATCCGAGGAGACAGCAGGAAGCGGGGAAGCCGACGCCGCCCCGGCACGGGAACAAAAGGCCAGCTGAAACAACTAGAGATAGTACCTCATCGGCGAGTCGGTCTCCGCGTTCAGAGCCACGAATTTCTCCAGCCGTTTGCGACCGTCACCTTGACATGAATCTATGCGAAAGCCGAATCCCTTGATCGCGGAAGGGTCCTTTATATTTCCCTTCACCTTCCTGACCACGCGCCCCGAGACTTCCACTGGTTTTTTCACGCCCGGCAGGAAAAGTTCCACCTTGAGCTCGGTACCAACGGTCAACTCAACATGACTGTGCAGCAAAACCCCGCCATTGGAGACGTCGCCCAGCGGGCAGCTGATTTTCTTGCCTTCGTAAACGAAGCGCGCCTCACCGCCGGTCCCAATTCGCGCTGCGCTGCGGGTTGTCTGGGACAGAAGTGACTTGAGTTTCTCGATGAAGAACTGGCGTGGGACAGGCAGCTCGACAAACAAGTCGGCACCAGCCTCTACCGCACCCGAGCGGGTCCGGCTTCCGGCCTGAACGCTCGTCACGACAACCGGAAGTTTCGCGAACTGCTCAACCGACCGGATGTGGCGGATAATTCGGGTGCCATCGACCCTGCGGTAATCAAGGTTTATCACAAGGACATCGATCGGCTCGCTATTGAGGACCTTCTCGGCCTCGTCCCAGGACGACGCGGTACGGACCGTGACGCCCATCTTCTTGTATCCGGCCGAGTCGAGGTCGGCCGTGACAGACCTGCCATCAATGGAAAGCATCGTGATAGATTCAGTTTTTACCAAGGGTTCAACCCTCCACCAATCCGGTTTCTTGGCGCTTCGGAGTAAAACAGATACGCTTGAAGGAAATTTGAGGTGAAAGAGCCATGTGCCCGGGAATAAAAGCAAAAAAAGGTAAAATTCGCGCGGATCAGGCGATGTTGGAGCAAGGCCTGGCCCAATCACTGGACGAGGCGCGGGCATTCATCATGGCGGGCGAATTGCTCGCGGGGGACCAACGGATCTCAAAACCATCGGACATGATCGAACGCGACACCGAGCTGCGCATCAAGAACGACACGAGGGCACATTATGTGAGCCGGGGCGGAGACAAGATCGCGGCGGCATCGGAAGAGCTCGGATTGAAACAGATTTTCCGGGACGCGATCATCATCGACGTCGGTTCCTCGACCGGAGGATTCACTGACTTCTGCCTGAAAGCAGGCGCAGAGCACGTCATTGCCGTAGATGTTGGCCACAACCAGCTGGCCTGGGAATTGCGCAAGGACCAGCGTGTCACGCTATTCGAATCGACTCACATCAAGCACCTGCCTGACGAGGCCAGAGCGGCGCGTAAATCCAACATCCTCGGCAAGGCGACTGTCATGGTCGCGGACGTGAGCTTCAATTCGGTCGTGCGACTCTTGCCGGAAATGCTGTCGGCAGCGCCGGCGATCGAGCACTTCCTCATTCTTGTAAAACCACAATTTGAACTGGAAGCCGCGTTGGTTCCTGCTGGCGGGGTCGTCAGCAACCCCGCGCACCGGAAGCTGGCCGTGGAAAACGTCGATCAGGCCTTCCGCGAGAACGGCTTTCCCGGAGGACGCTGGATTGACTCACCAGTCCCCGGGAAAACAGGAAACGTCGAGATTTTCTACTACAACAGGCGAGGGACTCAGCCTGCGATGAGGGCGCGGGCCGAAGACAAGCAGTAGTAGAAATGCGCCGCGTCGAGAGCGTCGATCCAGATCGTGTCGTTCTGGTAATCGTAGTGCGCGGCGATGTCCTTGTTGCGAATCGCCGAAATCACCACATCTTCCTCAACGCGATACAGGTCAACCATTCCCGCGAGGCTCAGGCGTTTGCCATCGTATTGCCCGGGATCGTGCCCCAGTTCGCTCAGGGCTTCCGCAAAAGCACGCTTTGATACCTGGAGAGACATGACTGCCTCCTTCTTGGCTAGGCCGGCTTCCGCCGGTCCTCAGGCGACCGTTTGAAGATTTACTGGCTTGATTTGATTCTAGATCGCCGGAAGTTCCACCCTCAACGGGCAAAAGTTACCGATGCGGAAGCCGCGTCGTCGAGGGTCTTGTGGGGATTGAAAAGGGACCTGGGAATCTCAACAAAAACAACATTCGAGAGCGAACTGCTGCCCAGGATCTCGTACAAGAAACTCTCGTGATAGAAGACGTCTTCACCCTCAAACTTTTTATGGACACACGACCAGTAGGGGTGATCGGACGAATACGCCGGGAAATCGTCAACCAACTCCGAAGCCACGAAAACTGGATTGAAGTGCGTCGCCACAGCGGGATTTCGAAGGACAGAATCAACCTGGGCGGGACTCACGTGAGCCACCTCAATACACACTTTTTCCCTTTTCCCGTCAGGTGTCACAGCAAAAACAGGCGTTCCGCCAACGTCCTTTCCTGAATTTTGTACCTGCCCAAGAACGTTCACCGGCCTCGAAAAAAGCTGGATCAATTCATCCCCGGAGACCTCACCCCCTGCGCCCCCGGGCAGCGAATGAAAAAGCTCACGCTGGATCTGCGCCATCGCGGACAGGCATCCGTCAAGTGAAGGCGTAAATTTCCGTGATTCCGTTTCCGGACACAGCGACAGCATGAACCGCAGAGCACCCTGGAGTCCGGTCGCGCCCCAGTCGTGGGCGGACGCGAACCGGCGAACATGTCTGACCGCGCGGATCAGCGCCGACGAGAAATCACAGAACCGCGCGACCTCACGACAGACTTCCGGCGAAGTCCCGCAGACATTATCCACATTCCGGATCAGCAAATAGTCTGCAGCCGGAAAGCTCTTCCTGACTGCCGGAAACAAATTGACCAGAGCCCCGTGCCCGGCAGGAACGACCGATGGCTTGCCGTCAGGGCCACACACAAACGAACCGTCACGCCGAAATCTCATCGTGCTCAAGGTCGCATCCTGCTCCACAACTTCATGTGGAATCGCGCCTTCATTGCCAGACTTGATTCCATCCAGGCTGGTCTTGAAGTGATCTTTTCGCCCCGCGGGCGCAACATAGAGCTCACCGCAAAACGCCACGCCATTCCCGCGGAAAGCCTCATGCTCGCGCGACTTGGCCTCAAGAAACGTCACTCCAGACCGGCTGCACGGAAACAAGGCCTTCGGCCATGACAAGGTCTCGAGAACTTCATGGGCTTTTCCAGAACCAGATATCGCGGCGGGCGAGCGAATCAGATCACCCAGCGCACCTGGCAACGGCCAGGGTTTGTCTTTCGGGATGACTTCACGGACGAACTTCATGACGGCATCGCCGTTACCGCTGGTCAACGACTTCGCCAACGCCTGCGCCAATGGCTTGAGTGGTTCAAGGAAACGACTCGCTGCTCCCGCGGCAGGAACGAAAGCCACAGGAACGATTGGCTGGAGTGAGTCCATCGTCCCGATGAAATCACGAATGTTACCTTCGATTCTACTCAGCGAAACGACACCGCCATTTTCAAGGCGGCACGGGGTCTGGATCTCGAATGCGCCTGATATCCGTCCGCTCAAGCTCGATGTGATCCGCCGCTCATGACGCCGGATGACCGCGGGAATCAAGCCCACAGTCCCGCAAGCGGCGTCAAGATCATCACCTGACTTTATTGACCCATGATTCAAATCAAAGCCTCCAGAGCCGCGGCTCGAACAGCCAGTGAACCATGGGACTCCGCAATCGACTGGAGTCGAGACCGCACTGCCGGCCTCGACTTGATCAAGGCACCGGCCCGACAAAGCGCCGTCGCGGACGTTGGTTGGACCGTCTCCCGTGACCATGCAAGGAAGGCGCCTTCCGCGGTTTCCAGCATGTTCGACTTTACAAGAGCATCGATCACACTTTCAGCCAGCGCCGGGTCGTCGATTCGGGGAGAAAGCTTGTCGACAGCATGACGTAATTTTTCGACCGGAGATTGCGCGATGGCTTGCTGCAAATACCCACGCCTCCATGTTCCAGGCGCCTCAAACCAATCCGCCTCCGGCAGAGTGCTGGACTGGCCGGGCAAGTTGGACCGGGACGAACGTGTTGACACATAGGCTTCAGCAGTCAACTGTTCGGCCACCGGAGTGATGTCCCAGAGAACCAGCTGCTTCTTCCCCCGTCGCCTGACGTCTGTGCGAAAAATCAGTCCAGAAGCTTCCAGGAGTTGGATGATGGTTGAGATCTGTATCGTTTGAGACTCGTGGCTTTGCATCCAAAGGCGACCCAGGTTTTCCTCGTCCATAGCCCGGTTGTTCGTCCGTCCCGCGGCGCACAGAAACTCATAGACTGCCGGAACATGACCAGCAAGGACAGCAAACCTCTGACGGTCAAGCTTCTCCAGCAACAAGTATTTGAGGCGGTAAACATCCAGTACCCACGGACAATCACGAACAGCGTCCGTCAATTTGATCATGATCCGGGCGAATACGGTATCAACGTCGGGAAGGAATAATTTCGGAGTCGACTTTGCGCCATTGCTTTTGGAACCACCAGGACCTTGTTCCTGAGTTGCCAGCGAATCCGCGGCTGACCTCAAGGATCGAAGCAGGCCCGCGCCGAGTCCGAGCTGTTCACGCACTGCGGACTCCTGACTCGACGACGCCGCCGCGACAAAAATATAAGTCAGGAATTCCTCGTCAACCTTGCCTTGAAGAAGTTCAGATGCCGTGAATTCCGGGTCATCCCCGAGCAAGGCGTCGCAGGACTCCAGGACATCATTCACGATCGATTCCGACAAAGCCCTGGGGATCTCATGTTCCGTGACCAGGAAATCCACGAGCACGTCCTTGAAAAGAGGCACCTTTACCCAGCGGGCGTGACGCGCCAAGGCGTAAAGGATGTCGAGCTGGAGAACTTCACCGTGCGGCCGGGAAATCGAAAAACTTGCGCGACGCTCCTCGAACGCCCGCGCGATTTGTCGCTCGACACTGAGGCGCTGGGGTTTGTTGAAAACCGACTGGATCAGTCCGAGCTTGTTGGTAAAACGAGCAAAACTCACAAAAACCCTCCGCATGACAACGGACTGCGCTTCGGCCACGCGGCCCTGCCGCATTGCAGTCAACGCGGTCAAATACAGTCTCCAGCACCTAAGATTACAACGCCTTCACAAAAGACTAAAACTCCTAAAATCACTGCCGATTATTTCCGGGTGACCGTCGTTCAGCCACGGGGCTCGGCCCCGATGCCCAGACCCCGTGCCCCGACACGGCAAGGAGAAACCCGGATCCATGGGAGCCACCAGGCCCATAACAGCGTCGCGAAGGGACCCTCACGTCGCGCAAAATCCCGATTCTTTCGAGGTTTGGGCACGCTACCTCGAGGCGGCTGGCCTGAATTTCGATCCGGAAAGCCGGAGGTGGGCGCTCTTGAAACCCGACGATTCAAGGGACCGGGCAATTCGCCTGGAACAGATGACCCTGATCTTCCGGCGTTCCAAGGTTCAAGCAGAGCACATCAGGATCAGTATCGACCTGCGCAAATGGGGGCGAACCGCGCAAAACGCTGCCAGGGAGACTTTTGGATCACGCACCAGAGCGGAAATCCACGCCCTGCGCGCTGAAGGCCACCCCGCCGGAATATGGGTCGTGATCGAGTTCGCGCGCCCCGCGAGTCGCGATACCAATCTCGGCTATTCCAGTCTTTTCGAACACCGGAACTTCCAGTCTGGCTTCGTGGCGCTACACCTTGATATCGAAGCCAGCCCCTCAACCACAACAATCCGGACGGGCAAAATTGCCGGGCTCGGTTACCTTCCCGCGGATCTTTGGCAAAAGATGCCGCGGTTCATTCGCAGGTCGCTCGGACTTCCCGGCGTTTCGCGAGTCGACGAAAAAGGCGAGACTGAACCCGATGAATTCACCGTGAAAATCAGAACCGTGGAATTGCTGGGGAATCGCGAGCCGGCCATAAACCGGAGACTTCACGATTCCATGATTGACCAACAGGATCAAACAGAAATCGAAACCGCAAGCGCTCTCCGGGTATCGTTCACCCAGGACGGCAATATCACGTGGGAACATCTGGCCTCCCCGCGCGCCGGGGACGCTTTCATGGCAACGGAAAAAATCGAGGAAAATCGCGACCAAGGTCACCCTGGCGGACCCGGTACCTTGATGGCGGATGCCAGAACAAGGGAGTTGAGGGCGCGACTCGCCAGGGATCTGGCCGCGGCGCGACCGTCACTGGACATCGCGTCACCTGAGCAACACGTGGACGAGAACCCTCCCGGCCTCAGATCCTTGATTCTCTCGTTACGCGCGCGGGAGTGCCTTGAATCTGGACGCCATGCGGAGGCACTGGATGTCGTTTCAAGACTTGTGCGATCGATTCACACCGACTGGAACGGAATCGAGAATTCCCCGATAGCCAGCACAATACTCCACGAAGTCCTCGGAGACTGCTGGGCAGCGCAACCACCAGGCTCGAGTGAAGGCAAGGACCCTTTCAAGCTCGCAACGGCGGCATGGGAGCGGGCGGGCGCGATGCGGGCAAACCGCCTGCGTATCCTCCGGAAAGTGGCTTTCGCCGCAAGGGAACACGGGCAAATCGACGAGGAAGCAGCAGCCCTGACCGGGATCATCCAACGGGAAAAACGCCGGGAAGAACTGGCCACATCCATGGTTCGTCTCGCCCAGATCCGGATCGAGACAGGGAACCGGGGCGGCGCGGTGACACCTGACCAGCTACTGATGCAAGCCTCGAGGCTTGGTGGGGACAATGAGCAACTGAACTTTGCCTGTTTCCAGCAATTGGTGGCCAATGGCAATTTCGCCACCGCATGGGAATTTGGCAATAAACTGATCGCAGGAACCCAGATCTTGCGCGCCAGCCGCGCGCGGGCCGAGGTCATGAATACGCTCGGCCATCTGGCGTGGAGCGAATTCAAGGATGCGCAGGCTGCCGCACGACTCTTCCGGCTTGCGCGAATGGAAGATCCGTCCTGCAGGCAAGCGCTCCAAGGCCTGGCCACATTGGCCGCGAGGACCGGTAACAAACGCCTTGAACAAGACACCTTGATCGATCTTTTCCAGCAAATACGGTCGGAACGACAGTCGCTCAACGGGAGTTCGTCTGAGTCCACACACGCGATGGAGGAAATCGCGAGGAGGATTCTTGAGATCAGCTCAACCGATGCGGACGAATCACTATTACAAACAAGTCTTGTTGTTGAACTTCTCGATCATACTTTTATTCAAGGAACCATGATCGCCAACACGCGCGAGTCATGGTTGGACTTGTTGCGCTGGCTTACGCTGCGCAATGACTCCGGGGAACTGGTTCAATCCATCGCAAGGGCATTCACGATTGTCGCCAGATCCGCGCCTCCCGGCGCGAAACAAGTGTCCATTGACGGAATCCCTGTGAATGATGACGCGTCAAAATCAGCAATCGGGATTGCCGCGGCGATCCTAAACCCCCATGACGTACCTGGCGGAAAAACCATCATCGAAGCCACACTCGCCATGTTGGCCGATCAAGGCAGGGACGGACCGCATTCACTGCCGGACTCGGACGCCGTGACCATGTTCGCGGAACAACTCTGCGTCGACAGCGAAAACCATGATTGGCTCGTCACATTCGGCCCTGGTTTTTTCCGTCTATTGCCCCTTCAAGTCAGCTCTGCGGTTCTTGTGACCGCGCTGAGGAGCCACAGCGATTCTTCCGCCTCATGGTTGCACCCCGCGCTGGAGTCGACCGTTGGTTCTTTTCCCCTGACTGAAGATTTCGACGATTCGCCAAACGGTCAGGCATCCTTTACGGACCTTGTGAGTCTTGTCACAGAAGGAATTCGATCGATGATCTTTGCGCGGGAAATGGACGCCGCCGCGCGCGTCATGATCAAAAGCCTCCGGCGCAGTCCTGAAGCAGCGAACATCATTTGCGACACCATGGAGTCATGGAGCAATGACTCATTGCGAGGTGACGGGCTGAAATTGCTGGCAAGGGTTTTCTCGGGACTGGTAAAGGACTCGGAGGGTGAAGTCTTCCCGGCAACCAACCTCAATTCGAGAATTCGAGAATTGGCCTTGCGGGAACTTTCGCAGGAACCGGCCGGGCATGACGTGATCCCTGCCATGGACCGGCTCGTAGACAGCGCTATCAAGGATGGACAGACGTTGCCCCTTGCGGAGATCGAGACAAGGCTTGTCCTGGAGCGGATGGGGAATAACCCAAACCATGAAGCCTTGAGGTGCCTGATGCACCAGGCGATCATCTGCGATGACGTTACCACGGCGTCCGGGTGGTTCAAAATTTGCCTCGATCACGCGATTTTATCCGGAAACGATGAAGGGCTTGCCAGCCGGATCATCATCTGTTGGCTGGCCAGGCTGACGGACAAAAAACAACTGAGGATTGAGGATGAGCTTCCGGCTAAACGGGAAAAGATCGAGGAGATCGCGGCCGAACTTGTCACCATATTGGCCGAGATCGATCCACAACAAGCCGAATCCATCTCCGCTCAGCTTGGAACAGCCGGATTCATCCAACCCGAAGATCCAGTGCGAGCAATCGCCAGCGCGGTGCTCGCCGGGAATTCCACTGCGGCAAAAAAATTATTCACGCGCACCATGGAGTCACTGCCCGCATCACGATCCGAATTCGCCAGCCGGCTGTTTACCACCCTGGATCAAATGGAACCGCGCCCGGGCGAAAAACGGATCCAAAAGACTGAAATCGTCGAGATACTCCTCGAATGGTTCGCGGAACCGGACGGCGTCGCAAGCATTCCGGTAACACTGGCCCTGCTGACCGCCAAACACCTGGCAAACCGGGCGAAGGCACGTCAAGTCCTGGAAGAAGTCCAAAGTGAGCTGCGATCCAAAGGTCAGGACGATCCACGTCTGTGGATTCCTCTCTACTTGCTCTTGATGGAAACGGCGACCCCGGATGAAGTTCGTGATCACATGGACCGGATATTGCCACAGTTGAAAGGGCATCCCGAAGCGCTCGCCGAATATCCATTCACAGTTGAATCTCTTGAGGCCGAACAATCGAAATGGACTCGGGAGACCCAACCCGAAGCCCTCGATATTGGAATCGAAATCCCAGCCCCTGAAACCTTCCAGATACCGGAACTGGCGAATGACCTGCCGATCGCGCTCGATAATTGGGGCACGGAGCCAATTGCCGAACCCGCACCCGAGCCTGTTGCCGAACCCGCACCCGAGCCTGTTGCCGAACCCGTACCCGAGCCTGTTTCCGAACTCGCACTCGAACCCGTTGTCGAAGTCGCGCCCGAGCCCGAACCAGTTGCCGTAGTCACGACGGATGTGCCCGTCGAGACACCCCCGACGCCTGTTGCGGAAACAATCGAATTCGATTGGAGGACCGCTGTCCGGAACCGCAAACTGATGCCAGGAATGACCCAGAAGCTCCTTGAAGCACCCATGCGCAACAAGATCGAGAAGCACCTGGCTCTGCAAACCGTCGCCGTCATGCGCGGCGAGGCATCTTCTCTGGATCGTTGGGATTGGCGGGTGTGGCGCAAGCCCTCCGAATATGGTTACAGCCGCCAAGGCAAGGATCGATTCCCTGCCGGGCTATCTCCGCGGATCATGAAGACTCCGGGATTCAAACTGCTGCTAAGAGCCAGTCCATTTCTTGCCCTGTCATTTCCGGAACGTTTCACCCTGCCGGGCCTTGCGAAATCACTGGGGATGACCATCAAGCAGCTCCAGACCAGGCGCGAGCGGATCGAATGGGCGACGGGCTTTCCAGGTCATGCCGGCTTTACTTTTCACGCGAAACTTTTCGCGGACCGCGGACTGCATCTATTCTCGCTCGCTGGTCTCGGTCCCCAGATCTTTTACGACGCGCCATCAAAAGCGATCTATATCGATGACGCGTATTTTGTCAGGAAACCACCAACTCATCTATACCACCGCGTGATGTTCCTGTTGTATTCCCTGCGGACACAATTCCATCCGCTGTTACAACTGAATCCAGAGAAACAGATCATGCCCGAATTGAAGAAACTCAAGACCGTGATCGGCGGAGGTTCACTGTCAATCCTTGCAGCACGAGTCAAACTCTCTGACAGCCGCATGGCGAGATTGATGAAGTCCCCGGATTTCGAGGAGTTCAAAGTTTTATTCGAAAAAGCCGGTGAAATCACAACGGATGACATCGTCGACGCGAACAAGGCAATGCAGCAATATGTCTGGCGATTGCTGCTTGCAGACAGCCTCGACTTGACGGGCATCATTGAAGCGATGCTGGATATTGATCTGCTATTGCCCGGATCTGTCAAACCCGGGGAGGTGCTCCTGATGTCATCCCAGGTGGACCCTCTCGTGAACTTCGCCCTGGCACTGAAGCTTGATGCTCAAACCTGATCATGCACCTGGGCAAGAATGGCCCTGACTGCATCCGGGTCATGACCGAAGGTCATTAATGCCCGTTCCACCAAGACCTTCGCGGATTCCACCTCGGAAACGACAACATCGATACCTGGACGTATCTCCAGGATCTCCGTAGCCTCCCGGTCAAATGCCGATCGCACAATAACCTGCGCCTTGCAGTGGCGGCGATCGAGCGCCGCCACAATCGCCGGAACCATGTGACGACCGGCTACAGCCACGATAACAAGCCTTGCCTTGTCGGCATGCACAGCCTCGAGGATTTCATCTTTGCTCGCGTCGCCATACACGGCGTTCAGGCCACGGGATTTCAAGGAATTGATGACCTTGAAATTCAGATCGACAACAAAGTAATCGATTCCCGCGGCATCCAGTCCCGCTGCCGCCATCCGGCCGGCAAGCCCGTATCCAATGATGATGGCGTGCCCGGAAAGGCCGGATTTACTGCTTTCCCCCGCCTTGCGACGATTTCCTGAAGTCGCGGATGCCTGGGTCAAACGCCCGGAAAATGCAGGTGCCACCTGGTAAACCAGGGGCGAGACGATCATGGACAAGAGTGAAATGGAAAGAAAATACTGGAACTGCTCACGGTTGATCACTTCGAGGCGTAACGCTTCCTGAGCAATGACAAAAGCGAATTCACCGACCTGAAACAAAGTCAACGCGACCAAAATGGCCACATTTTCCGTATACCGAACCGTGATCGCCGCCAGATACGTGATGATCACCTTGAGCAGCAGAAGCAAAACTCCAAGAGCCAGAATGCCATGGATATTGAAGCCAAAAAAACCCAGATCGAGCAACATGCCGAGGGAAATGAAAAAGAACCCGAGAAAGTTGTCTCGCAAAGGGATGATCTCTGACGATGCCTGCCGCCCAAAAGGCGAACCGGCAATCATGACCCCGGCAACGAACGCGCCCAGTGGCATGGAGAAACCGACCTGACCCGCGAGCAAAGAAAACCCGAAACAAATAAACAAGACCACGAAGAAAAAGAGCTCACGGCTCCGCGACTCGGCGACAACCTTCAAGATACGAGGAACAGCGAGACGCGCACCGGTCGCGGCGACCACGACAAAGACAAAAAGCTCCCCGAAAAAAGACAACATCGAAGCCTGGCTGTTGAACAACTTCGATACTTGCCCTCCGGCAAGCAGTGGCAGGCTGAGCATCATTGGAATGGCGATAACATCCTGGAACAGAAGTACACCCAGGGTGGCATTGCCTTGAGGCGAGGCCATCTCATGGGAACCATGGAGCAGTTTCATGATGATCGCCGTGGACGACAACGCGATCATGTAACCCGCGACAATCGCGGCTCCAGGCTTGACCCGCAAGAACACGATCATCACGATCGCTATCACTGCCGCGGTGCCAATAACCTGCAAGGTTCCCAGCCCGAAAAAAGCCTTTCTCAACTGCTTGATTGAGCCGATCGAAAACTCGAGTCCGATCGTGAACATGAGGAAAACAATCGCGATTTCATTGAGAATGTGCAGGGCATCCAGGTCTGGAACCAGCTCAAGACCATGAGGACCCAGAAATACGCCAGCCAGGAGAAAACCCACCACAGACGGCAGACGGATCATTTGAGAAAGCAGGACGGCGATGGACGCCACACCAAACACCGCAACCAGTTGCAGGAAGATATGCGTCTGGTCAGTCACCCAGATAGGCCTTCCGAATTTCGTCGGACGCAAGCAACTCCCGGGAAGGACCTTGGAGCACGACACGACCTGTTTCCAGGACAATGCCGTGGTCCGCGATCTCAAGAGCCTGCAACGCATTTTGCTCAACCAGAAGGATCGTCATTCCATCCCGGTTGATTTGCTGGATGATCTCAAAGATTTTCTCAATGATCTGCGGCGCCAAACCAAGGCTTGGCTCGTCAAGAAGCAGGATTTCTGGCTGGCCCATCAACGCGCGGGCAATCGCCAGCATCTGCTGCTCTCCGCCGGACAAGGTACCGGCATTCTGGCGACGACGCTCCTTGAGCCGGGGGAACATTTCAAAACCCCGCTCGAGGTTTGTTTTGTATGCTGATTTGTCTGGAGCCGCCCATGCGCCAAGATCCAGATTTTCCTCTACCGAAAGATTCAGGAAAATCCCGCGCCCTTCGGGGGACTGACAAATGCGCCGGCGGACAATCTCATGTGGCTGCATGTTCGAGATCACAGCCCCACGATGTTCGATCGCGCCGCCGGAGACACGAACGAGACCCGAGATTGCGCGAAGCATTGTCGTCTTCCCGGCACCGTTGGCTCCAACCAAGGTAACGATCTTGCCTTTGGGCACATCAAACGAGACGCCATGGATAGCCTGAACCATTCCATAATGAACGTTCGCGTTCTTGACCCTGAGGATTGATGACTCAGTGTTTTCCACTGTTACCTCCGTGCCCATCCGCACTCACCGGCTTTTCCGCGGACTTGCCCAGGTAAGCCTCAATCACCTTCGGGTGCTTTTGGATTTCTTGTGGGGTGCCCTCAGCAATCTTTACACCGTAGTCCAGCACGGCGATCCGTTCGCAGACTCCCATGACAAGTTTCATGTCGTGTTCGATCAGGACGATCGTGGCATTGAATTTTTCTCGAATGAAACGGATCGTCTCCATTAGGGCCGATGTTTCCTGACCGTTCAGTCCAGCGGCCGGCTCGTCCAACAACAAGACCCTGGCTCCTGTAGCGATTGCCCTCGCGATCTCAAGCCTGCGCTGGTCACCGTATGGCAGGTTACGCGCGAGCTCCGAGGAGCGGGAATCGAGACGGAAAATCTTGAGCAACTCTGCGGCCTCTGTCCGCTTGTCTACTTCCGCCGCAAGCAATGATCTGGTGCGCAGCAAGAATGAAAGCAGTCCGAATCTTTGCTTTGCCGGATTCTGGTCCAGGGAAACGAGGATATTTTGCTCGACCGTCAAGTTCTTGAACAGGCGAACATTCTGAAATGTCCTGGCCAATCCAGCGCGCGTGATCTGAAAGGGTTTCATGCCGTTGACCACAAGGTCACGGAGACGCACCTCGCCTGAAGTGGGGCGGTAAACTCCGGTCAACATATTGAAAACCGTCGTCTTTCCCGCTCCATTCGGCCCGATCAGCCCGAAGATTGAACGGGACGGAACGGAAAGGGTCAAGTCCGATACGGCCTTCAAACCACCGAACTGCATGGTGAGATTTTTCGCTTCAAGAACGATGGAACTCTGGCCACTCATTTCTTGCCCCCCAGACTCGATGCCGGGGACAGACTTCCTGTTCCCCTTCTACGAGGAAAAAAGTCCAGGATCTCTCGTGTTCCGAACAATCCGTTGGGACGCGTCAACATGAGGACAATCAGTACCAGGGAGTAAACGATCATCCGCAGGTCGACACCGACAAGCCCCTGCAAGCTGCGAAGCGCCTCAGGCATGATGGTCAGGAGTATGGCGGCAACAACGGATCCGCTGATGCTGCCCATCCCCCCGAGCACAACCATGATCACGATTTCAAAGCTCTTGTTGAAGTTGAAGGTCTGCGGCGTCAGGATCTGAATCTCATGCGCGTACAGGCCTCCGGCGACACCGGCAAAAAACGCGCCCATCGCGAACGCGCGAACTTTGGTCTGGGTGGTATTGACGCCCATGGCTTCGCCCGCGATCTCATCTTCCCGGACGGCCATGAGACTGCGCCCTTGAACGGAATTGACGACCCTCCAAACGCAGAAAAGGGTCAATACCACCGCTGAATATACCCACCCAAAACTCGTGTAAGGCGGGATGTTATTCAGGCCGCTGGCGCCGCCAACGGCATCGGTGTTCATGATCACAACACGGATGATCTCTCCGAAACCGAGCGTCACAATCGCAAGGTAGTCGCCCCTTAGCCTCAATGAGGGCATCCCGACAAGGTATCCAGCAGCGGCAGCGGCAGTGCCACCGGCTACGAGTCCCAGGGGGAAGACAAATTCGACCGGCATACCGGCTGAAACGGCATTGTCACGGAAGTACATCGTCAGGACAGAGGCGACATAGCCACCAACCGCCATAAAGCCAGCGTGTCCGATCGAAAATTGGCCAGTAAATCCGTTTACGAGGTTGAGGCTTACTGCGAGGATGACGTTAATCCCGCAAAAGATGAGGATCTTGAACCAGTAGTCACTGACAACTCGTTCCAAAACCCCGCTCAATGCGAATGCCAGAACCAGCGCGGCCAACCAGCCACCGGTCCTGAGGAATGACTCACGAAATTCGCGCGATGCTTCCATGGCTTTGTCCGTGACGCTTGCCACGACCTGCGATTCCGCAGCCATGCGCGTTTGTGAGCGAACACCTTCCATTCAAATGCCCCTAATCAAATGGCCCAGATCAACTCACGGCCTTAAGCCTGCACTCAGACTTTCTCGGCGCGATGCACACCCAGCAATCCGCTCGGCTTGAACAGCAGGATCAAGATCAAAATCGCGAAAGCCAGCGCGTCACGGTACGTCGGCACCCAGTAGCCGACCAGGAATTCCTCAGCCAGACCGAGGGTGAACGCGCCGAGCACCGCGCCGGTGACATTGCCAATTCCGCCAAGAACAGCGGCTACAAATGCCTTCAGTCCCGGCATCGTACCCATCAGCGGTTCGATCTTCGGGTAAATCAGTCCAACAAGAACCCCGGCGGCGCCGGCGAGGGCTGATCCGAGCATGAACGTCGCGGAGATGATGCGGTTGGTGGGAATGCCCATCAAGCTCGCAAGATCGTGGTTGAAGCTCACGGCGCGCATGGCACGACCAAGTCGCGTCCTGAAAATGATGTACTGCAGCAACACCATGAGCACGATTGAGAGCACCAGGGCGATGACCTGCATGGGCTCGATCACCAGTTCACCACTGGTCCAGGTCGAACCATCGAGGTTGAGGATTCCCGTCGGAAAAAATTGAGGGTCGGACCCGAAAACAAGTTGTCCGGTGTACTGTAGAAACAGCGAGACCCCGACCGCGGTGATCAGGAGGTTGATGCGAGGACTCTTCCTCAAGGGTCGGTAAGCCAAGCGCTCAATCAGAAATCCCGCAGCCGCGCATGTCACCATGGCGGCCCCCAATGCGATCAACAGGGACCCGATGCCGGGGTGTTCTTCCAGTTTGAGCCACTGGATCGTGTACATGCCGGCAAACGCGCCGAGCATGTAAATCTCACCGTGCGCGAAATTGATCAGTTGCAGGATGCCGAACACCATCGTGTAGCCAAGGGCAATCAGTGCGTAAATGCTACCCAGGGACAAGGCGTTGATGATGTGCTGGATAAATTGGTCCATTGGCGACCCCCGGGATCTGCTGGATTCGGCCGGTACAACAAAAAAACAAGCGGCTTAACGCTTGCCCATGAGAGCTAAGCGTTTTTGGCCACCTGGTCAAGCGTAACATCCCCGAATTGGTTGCTTTTTCAACCCGGGCGGATCGTTGACTCGTAGACAAACGACCCGTTGACGACCTTCAGGACAACCGCCGGCTTCACAGCGTTACGTTGCTGGTCGATCGAGATCCGGCCAGTGACGCCCTGAAAATCCTTCGTGGTAGCCAATGCGGCACGGATATCCGCCGGGTTCATTGACTTCGCCCGCTTCATCGCGTCGGCGAGCACCATCGCCGCGTCGAATCCCATGGCAGCAAGCCCCGACGGGACTTGCTTGTATTCTTTGCGGTAGCGCCCGATAAATGCCTGGACATGCGGCGACTTGTCTTCCGCAGAGTAATGGTTGGAGAAGTATGCCCCCTCAATCGCCTTGCCCCCGATCTGGAGCAGTTTCGGGGAATCCCATCCGTCGCCTCCCAGCAACGGTGCCTTGATTCCAAGGCTGCGCGCCTGACGCGCGATCAGGCCAACTTCCGTATAGTAACCCGGGACGAAGATGGCTTCTGGCTTGGCCGCGCGAATGGCGGTCAGCTGGGACTTGAAGTCGATGTCGCCGGCGCTGTAGCTCTGGTCCACGACAATCTCGCCACCCAGCTTCTTGAACGTCTCGGCGAAGAACTTCGCGAGACCGACACTGTAGTCATTCTTGACGTCGCGCAGGATCGCGACCCTCTTGAATTTCAAGTTCTCAGCCGCGAATTTGGCCATGACGTAACCCTGAAACGGATCGATAAAGCATACGCGGAAGATGTAGTCGCCGATATCCGTGACCTTTGGGTTCGTCGACGACGGCGATATCATCGGGATCTTGTTCTGCTGGGCAATTGGCGCCATGGCGAGGCTGCGGGAGGAGGCAACTTCGCCGATGACAGCCGTGACTTTGTCCTGGGTGATCAAGCGCGTCACGGCGGTCGCGGCTTCCTCCGGCTTGCCCTGGTCGTCAAGAAGAATGACCTGAAGTTTCTTGCCCTTGATTCCACCAGTCGAGTTGATTTCATTGACCGCGAGCTCGACGCCCTGATGAGTCGCGACACCGAAAGTGGCCTCAGAACCAGTGGTCGAACCAACTTCACCGATCTTGATGACGTCATTCGCCCCTGCAGCTGGTTTCCCGGGGAACATGGCGGCGACTGAGAGGGTAAGGGCGGCAAGGACTACGTGTGATACGCGGCTGTCATTCATTGCAAGAGGCTCCTTCAGGGGGGTTCATCCGGGGAACCCCGAAAATCCGCAGATGCCCAAAAAAGGGGCAACGTACCGTAATCATTGGGGCGAGGTTATCACGCGGCGATCCTGCATGACAATGGGAGCTTATTTCATTTGTATTCTAATACAATTCTGATAGGGTGACCGACGATAAGGGGTTTTGGTCAAACAACCCGTTGAGGCCAGAACCTAAAAACGACCCTGTATTTTGTTAGGTGATTTGTGGGCAAGAAACTTTATGTAGGCAACCTGCCGTACCGTACGACCGATGGCGACCTTCACCAGCTGTTCTCGCAAGCTGGCGTAGTTGAATCGGCCAAAGTAATTAGCGACCGCGAGACTGGCCGCAGCAAAGGCTTCGGTTTCGTCGAAATGTCGAACGACGGAGACGCTGATGAAGCAGTTCGTCGCTTCAACGGCGCGAACATGGACGGCCGCAAGATCAATGTCAACGAAGCTCGCCCGCAGGCACCTCGTGAGAGCCGTGGTTTTGACCGCGCTCCTCGGAGCCACCAGGACTACTGATTCGTAGATCCTGCTGACTTTTGATCAAGATCAGACCCGCAGCCTCGAGGCTGCG
>RGVZ01000101.1 GCA_010029825.1 bacterium
TTCTCGGCGTCATGGGACTCTCCTTGGCCGGCGGTCGTGGAGACGGAAAGAGCGCGCCGACGGTAGAGCGCACCAAGCCCTCTGTCCTCACCGACGCGGAAACAGCCGTCGTTACCATTTGCACGATTCGTGTGCACGCCAACGCCTACGAGGTCGCGCACAACGAGTGGACGACACCACTGTCCTTTCCGCTCCGACCCACCGATACGGTTCTTGCCCTCTACGTCAAGGGATTTAAGAACTTGTGCGTTGGGCTTGCGGATAGGTCGGCACCGGTGGTTGTGGCGCCGACGGAACGTGGTGGAACGACGTTGGCGGAGATGATGGCGGCGACGCCGTTGCAGGCGCTTCAGTGTCGCGTCGATGCGTTGTAGAGTGGAAACGTTACGCGTAGAAACTGTGTGAGCCCGACGTGCACGGCGGTAAGGCGTTGGCGGGCGTGAGGAAGGACCGCGTGTAGCTGTAAGCGTCCGCCACGTTCACAAAGCACGCTTGGTTGCTGCTGCACCCCGCGGCGCAGTCGTAGCGCGTGTCATTGCGTCGCGCGTCGTAGCACGGCCGCTTGTACGTGCAGGGGCCGGAGGACGGAACGGGATCGGGCGTCTTGTTGCCCACGCAGCACTGGTCGGCACAGGCGCGTGGAACGGCGCCGCGGACGGGGAGGTGACAGGGATTGCCGGCGCCGACGTAGCAAATGTCGCTCGAAAAGCCGTAGCCGGTCTTGACGGGGAGGCAGAGGCCCGTCGATGCGTCGTTGCGGTCGAGGTAGACGAGAGAGTCGTCGACCGGTGGCGCCATCAGCGATCCTTGGCATTGTGCGACTGCAGACGATGTGCATGGCAAGAATGGCAAAGATGGTGCGAGAGAGGATGGCGGCACGTTGTTGGTGGTAAATCGATAAGAGCAAGATGGATCCGGAGAGCAGGCTACGGGCCACAAGTTGTGCAGTACATACATTTCCTTTTCGCTGTCCGTCAGGTAGCCCTTGTCGCACAGTGGCGAGGGCGCGCACACGCGAGCGTTGATCGAGGGGTCGTAGAATTGCAGGTAGGCCATGTCGTCTTTTGACATTGCAGGAAATGTTAAAAAACGAACGACCGTCGCCATGCATATGTTTTCAAAATGAGAGACGGAGTAATGCATGTGATGGAAACATGGACGCGTCTAACAGTCCCAGATGAATCAAGTGAAATGAACGACTGGTTTTCGTGTTGAAATCGGCAATCGCCATGGAGAAGGAGGACTCCAGGACACCCAAGAAAGAGGAGGCAGATGAACTTGTCGCGATGATGAAATCCATCAGAGCATCGATTTCACGGAATCTGGTGGTGTTGGGAACCATGGAGAGATGTTGAAAAATCTTTTCATAATCTTGACGACTTGGAACGAATTGAAAACATTGGTCACGACAAGGAATATCGTATTGATACTGACCATGGGGGATCGTATACGTCGTTGTGTCAGCACATGCGGTTTCCAAATGTTTGAAATAACCGGAAACAATGACAACCGGGTGTTTACGAGTCGTGATTGTGTTCATGGAGGACATGTATGATTGATGTAATGCGATTCCCAAACGATCTGGTGCGATTTGTGGTCGATACAATGTCGAAAAATAATTGAGAAAGTCATCTTCCAAACGGTAATGGACAACATGATACGACTTTTCAAACGAATGAATAAACGGGTGAGTCAGCGTATAAAAAAGGGGATCAAAGCGTAATGAAATGAGATCATCACGGTAGACATCACGATCAAGACACAAATAGAAGCAGCAATCCACTTCGAGATGTGTGTGCTTTGATTCGTGGGTCATGACATCCGAAAGCCAGTCATGCACAGGACGACGTATCATTTGATGGGAATAGTTCGAGACATGGAAATCGTTCAGGTTATGGTGAGAAAGGTCCTGGCAAGGCCATGTTAACGAAGAAAAATCAACAATCCTGGATAACGGTGTCCTGGTGGTCATGTCACTGATGTCGACATAAAAGTCGTCAACGACCAGTATACGTCCTAAATGTTTTGCGATTTGAATGGCACACAGCAGACTTTGGATTTGATTGAGAAATCCATTGGCGTGTGTTGGCAACAGCTGACGAGAATACGGGGGTGTCAGATGATAATAATGAAAAGATAAGTGCACCAAGAGAAATTGTTGCTGTGAACACGTCATGACGACACGTGTTGATATAAAGAAATGGATAAACTCTCTACCATACCACATGAAAAAATGGAAAAACAGAAATGCTGATTTTTTTATATGCTATAATCATAAGGTTATACATCGTTCCCATTGACCAACGAAATTACTTTTTCGATGTCAGTCATGTGCGATTGGATGTTCTATTTATTATCCTACCCAGACTTGTATGTTAGTCTAGATCATACTGAATCTCAAGTCGTGGATCATTTTCAAACGCATGGTATCAATGAAGCACGGATCTACGGAATCGACAATTTTGTCACGGCGTTCATGGGTAACCAAGACGAAAAGATGCTTCTCACCGACCTTCTGACACAGTGGTCCACATGGGCATTGTCTGACGACCACTATCAGCATTTTGTTCGAAATATCTTACGCTTGAACTGTCGATCGATGGAAATCTCACTGTTGACAGATATGTTCTCGTTTGATCGGGAGGAGATGCGGAGATCGGTTCCTTCCAATATCATCGATTGTCTGGAGAACATGAGGACACATCAACAGAATATCGTTCAGAGACTCTCCATCCCCTCATCGACCCGTTTATCCACGCGTTTGTCCTTTGACAAACGAGTGCCGACGGACTTTGATTGGAAAAAATATCGTCAGATTCATTCGAGGAACGTCTTTGAACCTCTGTGTGGACGATTTTACTGGTGCATTCACAAGATGATCACCCATCCAAACCTTATCCAATCTGTATCGGATTCGTTTTTTCCCATTCGTGAATCTCCCAAAGTGTACATCGTCTCATGTCTCAATGTTGGCGGGTCCAAACAATATGTCGACCATTTGAAAATCATCTTTGGTTCTCACAAAGTCAGTTATCAACAGATTCGTCATCGCGATGCACTTTTGAGTATTTCACCCACGGAACATGATGTATTGTGGATATCTCATTTATATGGAATCGATATCTCACCGACGGATCTCATACACCTACTCGGAACGAAACGTTTTCAAACTGTTTTGCTCAATATTCATGATGTGACCATGTGGTGGTGGAATGATGCCTCTACAGCCCCATCAGAGAGCAAATTTTGTCACGACACGAGTATTCTCCATGCGTTTAACGACAATGTTTGTCAGGTCTTCGACAAGGTCAATCATATTCTATGTCCGTCCCCTTACATTCACAACCTCTTTTTGACATTCTATCCCCGTCCTGAGAAAGTAATATGCGTCCCTCACCCCGATATATGTCATTACGAACGAAAAGTAATGGTCACCGCACCCATCTGCGACGACCGAATCCATCTCTGCATTCCCCATGGTGTCTATTATTTAAAAGGGGAGTGTGCAATCCGACCACTCGTGGAAGTCATTTCTAAATATTTTGCAGACAAGGTTAAACTTTTTCTGTACGGTCTTGTCTTTGAGAATACCCGCTCCTTGCTGTCATCAAATCTTCCTGCGTCGTCGTATGCCGTCCAGGGAATGTATCATGGGGACGAATTTTATGAGTGGGTGAAACGCGATGGGATTCATGGATTTCTCGTCATTAATGATCACCCCGAAACGTATTCCTTTTGTTTTTCGAAATGTATCAACACAGGATTACCATGTCTCTACTCCGATATAGATGGCGCTATCAAGGATCGCGCACGTGAGCATTCGATTGACGGAATGTATCCACTTCCCAAACCGTCCGATGATGAAAAGACACTCGTTGAAACGTTCCAAACATTCTTGTCCCATATCACCTCTTTCGTGAATTCGTCTCATGAACGAACAACGAAGGAAACGGGCTCGACACGAAATATGATGCTGACAGTGCCACCATTCTATGCGACGATACTTGATCGTCTTCACACGCATGAGAGTTCTACCTCGACCGAGAGTCTCATCAAAAGGGCACATGAGTATATTGAACCATTTGCAATTTATTTCCCACAGTTCTATTCCATCCCCGAAAACGATTTCAATTTCTATCCTGGTATGACCGATATGGTGTCGTTACGAGAGTTATCCAAAAGTATGGTTCAAAATCAGGTCTCATCCTTTCCTCTTTGTTTTTCATCAGGTGACAAGACCTGTCTCCCTGATCTACCCATGGACGGTGTGAATGGCTTTTACGACGCTCATCGACACAAGGATATGGCGTTTCAACAATCTCGCCTCGCACATACGTATGGGTTCAAGGGATTCGCAATATACCACTACTGGTTTTCTCAAAATACCATTACACACCAGCGTCATATTCTGGATTCCTTGACGAGACAATTCTTTGACAGTGACACGACACTTCCTCCAGATTTCAAAATCTTTTTTATTTGGGCGAATGCCGATTGGTCGGATAATATCCATTACACTGGACACGACATTCGAAACACATACGAAGAATCGCACTTGATTGCACACGTCAAAGATCTGATGCCTTTTTTTCAACATTCTGCATACTATAAACAGGACAATAAACCCGTCTTGTTTATCCATTATCCATGGCATTTTAAAAACGACGAATTCGCACGAATGACTGGAGTTTTTGATCGGATCTGTCAAGAGTCTGGTTTCGGAGGTATATCCATCGTCAAAAATCGTGGTATCGACGATACATCCCCCATTCACGAGAAGGATTTGTATTATCGTCATCAACCCAGTGGTAGTTTGCTGCACAAGATTCGTCAGCCTTCCGTTTATAACGGTGGTCGCGATGTCCATTCGTGGACTGTCGACATGGATACATATTATCAAGAAATGCGGCTGAAACACACTGAAGGACACAAGACGATTGAAGTCGGATTTCCATCGTTTAACGCAAATGCTCGTTATTTCACACTTCCGCACTACAAGCATATCAACAATTTTTGCACCGTCAATGACGGACCAGAGATGTTTTCACGGATGTGTCGTTCTCAAATGCGTCAGTATGCACCGTCCAGTGGGCAACGAACAGGTTGTCAAAAAATCTATTTGGTGAACGCGTGGAATGAATGGGGTGAGGAAATGAAAATCGAACCAAGTCAACAGCATTTTTTCGGATACTTAAAGTCATTTCATGACGAATTAGTGCGATTCTCCGAGAGTGTCGTCAGTGACAAATCAGAAAGACGGTAAGAAGCGGCGTTCACATTCCTGGACCATGACATGAAAACGAGCATCGTCGTGATTGATTGTCATGCCATACTCATACCATACTCATACGACATCGTGGTGCTAATCCCACCACATGGACACGGCCAAGGCGGCGATGGGCAACACGACAAACAAAATGCTGACGACGATGCGAATCGCCAGGTGCGTGTGTGACAACCGAGAGAGGAAACGAGGACGACAGATCACCAGGAGGTCGCAGCAAAGAATGGCGAATAGAAAAACCACAGTTGCGCATCCTTTGACGAGATGGGGACAGGTGGGCTCTTTTTCGCACGTCTTGACCATGACGCTAACGGCAAAGAGATAGACGAGGATCATATGCGTAGCAATCGTTGTGTATGCCAGCCACTGCATCCATACGGGCGTTCTCACCCACGTCACGAGCAGCATCGCAACGATGACGCTCGCGAGGTTGACGTATGCAAGGATCGCGAACCAGAGAGAGGCGGCGTCCGCATTCCACCATTCGTTCAAAAGGAGTATCGTCATGAGGGTCATGGTGGCTGTCATGGCCACGATGGAAAAGGCGGTCACGGCTTGTGTCGCGTTGCGGCGTCCGCGTGAAACGATCCACAAGTCAAACACGACGAGGAGCAGGCAAAGGGAAGCAAAGACGCTTGCGAGAATAGCATCGGCGGCGTCCTTCTTCGTCCAAAACCTCCATAGGCAGATGAACGCCAAGACAACGGCTTGGAGAAGGAGCAGAATGTGGGTAAAGGTCACCAACGGCTGTGGTCGGCGTTTCCAGTGGGTGCAGAGCAAAACGAGCGCTTGCGGCACGAGCGTCAAGAGGGGTACGAGCAGAGGCAAGAATCGCTTCATGACAAATCTCCTTTTGCAATGCGCGAAAAGAAGATATTGGCGTTCAGAACAGACGATCACCATAATCAACATACCACGAGCGGAACAACACCACGCTGGTGATTGGTAGAACGATGGCCAGCGTGCTTACGCCGACACGGACGATGACGTGCGTCGAGGGCATTTGGAACAAGATAGAGGGGCGAAAAAGAACGAACAGATCAAAGGATAAGATCACCAATGAGCAAACCAAACTCGTCGTCGTTCGTGCGAAAAGGTCGCAATCCACCGAATCCGGTTTCATGTTTGCGAAAAGACGTGTCAACATCCCGATAAAGGGCAACAGCAGCATCATGTGGGCTGCAACGGCTGCGTAAACCAGCCACGGCGTCCATGTCCGCGGCGTCTTGACCCATGTCACGATAGGAAACGCGATGAAGAGGCTTGCGATCGTGAAGAAGGTCATGATCATCATCCAAGTCTCGGCGACCTTTCTGCTGTACGTCTTGTCGAGCGTGACGACCGTCATGATGACGACCGTTGCCATGATCACCACCGTGGCAAAGGCCGTTAAAGACTGCGTGGACGCGCGATGTCCGGTAAAGACGACCCACCAGTCGAATGCGAGGAAGAGGAGCAAGACAAAGCCAAGCGGAACTGTTCCCACGCCCCAGTGGGATTCGTGCTCTGCGAGGTGGGAGAAGAGAATGAGCGTAAGGATCGCTTGGAGGATGAGGAGAACGTGTGTGCACGTCACCAACGGCTCCGGGCGGCGCTTCCAGTGCGTGCAGAGCAGCACGAGTGCAGGCGGCACGAGCATCAAGACGGGCACGAGAAGAGACCAAAACCGCTTCATCGCAAATGTCCTTTTCTCATGCGCGGAAAAGGACACGATGAAAACATGGGTGAGGACGCCGTCATGCTGCTGTCGCTATGACACGACGCGTTGCCACCATCCGAATAGCACCGTGATGGCGATCGGCAGCACGACAGTAAGAATGCTCACCATGACCCGGATCGTCAAGTGCGAAGAGTGCAACTGAAACAAGAGAAGGGGACGACTCACGACGAGCAGGTAGCATCCCATGATGAGCGCCAAGGAAACAATGATGGAGAGTTGTGCCACACGTCGACACGTCTCATCCTGTTTCCAGGTCCTATACTGCTTCAGTGACATTAAACTAATGGGAATAAACAGGAAAAACATGTGTGTCGCAACAGCCGCGTAGGCCAGCCATGGCATCCACACGGGTCTTTTGTTCATCCATGTCGCAAGGAGGGGCGCAGTGATGACGCTGACCGTGCTCAGGCACGATAGGACGAAGCACCACCGGTCGCAGGCGTCATCGCCCCACACCATGGAGATCATCGCGGTGGTCATGAGCGTCACGGTTGCCGTCATGACGACGATGGAAAAGGCCGTGACGGATTGCGCGGACGCGCGACGTCCAACGAACACGACCCAACTATCAAAAACAAGCACGACGAGCGACAGGGCGCAGAACCAGATCGTTCGTCGGACGTCGTGGTTGTCACGGAACACAACGTGCAAAGAGAGGAGGACGACAGCGATGGCTTGAAGAATGAGGAGGACGCGCATGCACGTCACCAACGCTTGTGGTCGGCGTTTCCAGTGCGTGCCCAGCAGCACGAGTGCGGGTGGCACGAGCATCAAAAGGAGTGGCGTTAGCACGCGCAAGAACGGATTCATGAGGAATCAACGAATCAATGTTCTTTTCTCATTCCGAAAACAAGATGCAGTCGAGAAGGAATGATGACCTATTCATCGCTCCGCCAGCACGCGCTCGTGCACCCACGCGTACGTCTTGGAGAGGCCGTCCTGCAGCGGCGCGCTCACCGTCCAACCGACCTTTTCCTTAAATAGGGCGTTGTGCGAGTTGCGTCCGCGCACGCCGACGGGGCAGCGGAAGCCGTACTTGGCCTGGAAGGCCTCGCCGTGAAGGTGTGTGATGGAGAGGCGCTTGCCGGAGAGCGCAATGACGCGCGCGGCGAGGTCGTGGATGGTGACCATTTCTTCGGAGCCAATGTTGACGGGGCCGGTGAAGTCGCTGGCCATGAGGCGCAGCACCGCTTCGACGCACTCGTCCACGTAGAGGAACGAACGCGTTTGCGAGCCGTCTCCCCAAATCTCAATCGCATCACCCTCTTGCGCTTCGGCCACTTTGCGACATAATGCGGCAGGCGCCTTTTCCTTCCCGCCCTTCCACGTGCCTTGCGGCCCAAAAATGTTGTGGAAGCGCGCCACACGCACGTTCAGGCCGTAATTGCGGTGGAAGGACAAGTAGAGACGTTCGCTGAAGAGCTTCTCCCACCCGTATTCCGAGTCGGGATTTGCGGGGTAGGCGGACCGTTCCTCGCAGTTGGGGTTGTCGGGGTCCTCCTGGTTGTGGCTGGGGTACATGCACGCGGAGGAGGAGTAAAAGACCTTTTTGACGTGGAAGCGCGTGGCGTACGAAGCCACGTGGAGATTGATGAGGGCCGAGTTGTGCATGACGTTGGCGTCGTTCTCGCCGGTAAAGATGTAGGCGGCGCCGCCCATGTCTGCGGCGAGTTGGTAGACCTCGTCGAAGCTGTTGTCGGCGTCGGTTTCCGCCGACTGGCGAGGTGCAAACAGGGCTCGTGCGACGGTGGCCTCGTCGCGTAGGTCGCCGAGGACAAATTCGTTGCACATTTCTTCTGGTGAAAAGTATTCGTGCGCCTTGATATCCACCACCCGCACCCAATGACCTCCTTCAAACAACCGCTTGGCAAGATGACCTCCGATGAAGCCGCCACCGCCGAGGACGAGGACACACTTCGCGTTGGTTGGCATGGACATGTTCTATACGGATTGATCCTACTACTAGAGCGACAAAATAGAAAAGCGCTTGCTTGCCTAACGAACATGCATTAGACCACTGGCGGGCGGAAGGGCTGCTGCGACAGGCGCGCACACTTTGGCAAGAAGGAGAACTGTGGAAAGTCCTGACGCGACAAGAAGGCATTATCCGGTTGGAAAGGGGAATAACTTGGAAACGGGTCGTTGTATCCGCCCGTGTAGATGGGGTTGCAACACGAGCAACCACATTTACGCTTCACGTCGTCGCCACTTCCCACGCGCGCTTGCATGGTGCGGTTGTCGAGTCGCGGACAGAGGGACACTTGTGCGTCCATGCACCGCTGGCGCTCGGGAGAGACGGTAAAGAGCGGGCCGTCGACCGGCCACGGATCTTGCGCGTACACTGCCATTTCTTTCTTTTCTGGTATAGAGGACTAGAAAGATTCCTTCACCGCTAGATAGGTTACGATAGGTATGATGATATGTATAGGAGATGAATACATATCCAAACCGTGGAATGCTTAGTTGTGCACGCGAATGGGCGCTTGCTTGCGCTGGCGCGTGCGGTGAATGACCTTTTGCATCAGCCGGTCTTGCAGTTCCGTCCGCTGCTGCAGCGTGTCGTTGTGGAAGGCCTGCTCGGCCAGTTGGCGCACCTCCATGTTGCTCAGGCGCTGCGGCTCGTACGGCCCGCTCGAGGCGAGTTGCGGCAGAAAGTCCACCTTGGTGCGCGTGACAAAGTTGTACTGCCGCTGCGCGTCCACGTCGTCGTAGTAGAAGCGCGGCTGGCCCGTCATTTCGTCCGTGTACTGCCGGTACGACGTGCCATACCCCGTCAGACGGGGATCATAGATTGTGCGCGGATCCATTGGCTGACCACGACCCGACGTCGGTGTCGTCTGGTACGGACTGTGTGTAGGTGCAAAGTTTTCTTGAATGTCATCATTCCCATCATAACGATCACCACCGCTGCTGGACGAGGTGGCCAAGCGCGCCAATCGCTTCGGATCCGTGTAGAGATCCACTTCGACAAACGCCTGCGCGTCCGTCCCCGGAATGTCCACCAACTTCGTTGGCAAGTGGGGCTGTGTGAAGGAAATGCCCAAGTTCGATTGGTTGGCGTCGTTGACGTTGATGTTTGAGTAGGCCACCAGGTTCGGTTGCAGCAATGTCGTGTTCAGTTCCGCGTTGTAGCGCGCCGAGTTGCACATACCCATCTGATTTGGTGGAAAGTTGATGGGCTCCTGGCGCTCGGCGTTTCCCGGAAAGAGGCCGTACGGCGCATTGATCATGCTGCTCGTGACGCGCTCTTGCAGTGGCACCGAGGCAGTCGGATGCGGTGCACAATCGATCGACGACGATGACGACGACAGATGCGCGTTATGATGCGATGACGTATGTTTACCGTTATTTGCGTCCGTCTTGCCGCCGCAGCAGTAGTTCTCTTGCACGAGCATGCTCTTGGGCGCGCCGCACGTGACAGACGGACAGGTCTCGATGTAGCCGTTCTGGTAAAACTCCTGGTTGTATTGACGGTTGATGCCAGATGGAACGAAGAATGAGTCGTTGGACCAGACGTCCGTGTCAAAGGCGCGGTTGGGCACGATGGGCGTATTGCGCGTCTTGGGATTGGCTTGGCCCACCAGTTTCTGGTTCCGCGAAGCGTATTCCGGTCCTACCGGCTGGAAACCGCAGTTGTCGGGGTTGGGATAGATCATGCGCGTGGCCTGTGCCGCCGGAATGATAGAGGGATTGGCGAGGTTACCAGGGATCGTAATGGTGCGGGCATCTTGCGGCACGACCAAAATATCTGGATTGCTGGCCGTTTGATCGCCTTTTCCACGCATCGTCGTATCACCGAGTGTGCACGCGCGATTGCGAACCATGGTGCGTGGTGGCTCGTAGTTTTCACGAATCGCCGGCGTTGGGGGACAATCGTTCCAGAGGGCCCACGTCACAAAGAGCGCAGCGACGAAAAGAAGCATGGGCGTCGTGGCCGGCGTTTTCGAGGCGCCATGTCCGGCGAGAAAGATGACCGGGACGCGGTGCGTGCGCTGCACGAGTGCCGCGGCGGCGAGGACCAGCAAGAGAACCCATGAAGGCGATACATTCATGGCGAAGGAAGAGGGGTTGTTTATGATCTCTGTGACGACGATTTTTTTTTATCGTCACGGAAACGCCGCGAGCACGCCGCCGTGGTGCCACACACGACCATCCACCACGCAGCGCGGCGGCAACGACCAGTGACACCAGTAGTTCGTGATGGTGCACGTGCGTTCGTAGGTCATGCGCTTGAAAAAGGCCTGGGCGTCGAACTCGGCCAGCACCGTCTTGCGGAATCGCGTCAACCACGTGTCGTCGAACGAGTAAATGTGCTCGAGGACTTCCGACGGCAAATCCCTCCACGACGGCATCTGTTCTGTTTGATGGCAGACATGTGATGAAAAACACGTTTGGTGCAATAGTTAGCCGTATACTCCTTCGTGGACGCACGCTGTCCTTTCCACGAGTAACAAAATGCACTTGCAACCTCATTTTTCGATTCATTGCCCAGTGGCTGTTGGCTTACTCCGGTGCCAACCGCATGATAGTCTGCGCGTGGTCACTCTGGGATGCGTACTTGTTGGTGGAGAGCCGGGCGGGGTTCACTCGCGCGTCGCAGTAGCGTCGGCAATCGCCACTACTCACCAGTTCGGTCCACTGCCGCTGAATCTCCTGGGATACTTCTTGCATGGCACGCGAGTGTGCGGAGTGCGCCTTTATATCCAAGTTTGGGAACTAGATAACGGTGTGTCAGAACTCCGGAAAGCAATGAGCTGGATTGCGGCCAGAAAGAAGAAGGAGACGAGCAAGGCGACGCGATTGACCGGCGCTGTCTTGGTGACATATGCGGCGATCGTGACGCCGAAATACAGGACGAGGCACACCCACGTGCCCGCCCGCCACAACTTACGGTTGCAAGCGTCGTCACTCAGGCCCACGAGGACGATTTGCCCCAAGAGGACCAACACGAGAAGTGCTACGCATAGCCATCCTAGACGGGGGGAGCGAAGATTTTTGCTGGTGAAAAGGCCGCAGGACAGCCAAGTGATGGTGGTCACTGTGGATGCGATTGCGAAACCGCGAAGCGCCGCAGGCCAGTCGGGCACATTTTCCTCGGTTTGCTGTCGTGCCATCGTTGTTTGTGTCACTGTCGGAAAAAACGAAACCATCTTCGAACTCGTCGCGCGAGAGGAAAAGAGAGACATGGCGACAGAGCAACGATTTCGCTTGCTCGTCGAAGTGGTCGTGGGCGATGAGAACGTGGACGATCCAGAGCATGATGACACCGACGTCGACTTGCTCGGACGCGAACTGATGCGCGTCCTTGCCGACAATATGCGACGCGTGCGAACAGAACGCCGCAACGGTCGACGCCGACGACATCCACGCCCCGGCTTTGCACTGCGGGACCTCTTTCGCAAATCCAAGACACACCACACGCCTAATGCGGCACACATGACGGAGGATTGTGCCATTTGTTTAGAACCCTTTGCGCTCTACTCACGCGTCTACCACACCCGCTGTCAACACGTCTTCCACCCCGAGTGCATCTTTGAGGTGCTGATGCACGACATGACGCACTGTCCCGTGTGTCGTGCAAACCTCTTGCGTGCGTGTTAACCGCATTGTCCTACCTCAGAAAACTGAGACGCCGTTGTCTTCCACCGCAACGCGTCACGTCTTCCTCCTACCAGCAAACACAGGCACTTGACGATATTCGGTTGCTTCTGCAGAACACGCACAGCCAGATGAACGACGTGGCCACACCGACGCGTTTGCGCGCGCTCTTTTCGTCCATCCTCCTCGACTCGACACCGGTGCAAGCCTTTCAAGAAGTGACCGAGGAGGCGACGCTCCACACGGTTCTCGAGCAATTCGTCTTTCTCTGCAGCGCGCGTGCGCACGAGGACGCACACTTTGACACGTGGGGTGTGCAAGTGTTGCAGTGGATGCACGACCAAAACACCGAGGCGTCCTTCGTTCAGACCATGACGCGCTTGCAGAACAATGTCGATGTGCAAGGCAACATCTGCCCCCTCCTCGACGCCGGCTTTTTCGCCTTCATCACCGAGCACGCCGCTGCCATTGACGCGCTGTTTTTCGAGACGCTGGCCTCCGTGACGCCCTACCGTCCCACCATTTTCGGCTGGCGCACCCTCTTCCACGCCTACCTCATGAAGAGCAACGGCAAGGTCTGCGAGCGCCCCGCGCACCTGTGGTTCCGCGTCGCCCTCTTTCTGCACACCGACGACTGGGCCGCCGTGCGCACCTGCTTCGCGGACCTCTTGCGCGGCCACTACACGCACGCCACGCCCACGCTCTTTTACGCCGGCGCCCGCCGACCCCAAATGGCCTCCTGCTTCACCGCCGACACGCGCGTCCTCACGCGCGAGGAGGGATGGATGGCCATCGCCAAGGTTCCCATCGGTCACCATGTCCTCACACACCGCCACCGCTGGCGCCCCGTCGCCCAGGTCCACACGAACGCACGTGCGGGCCGCGCCTTGATGAACATGACGGTCAACGGCCGTCGCGTGGGCACGTGCACAGAGGACCACCCCTTCTGGACGTGGTGCGCAGACAAGTCCACACACGCATGGCGACCGGCGCTGGCCTGTGCGACGGATTCATCGGTGCAGTTGGAGCACGTCGGCGCGGTTCGTTCTGGCGAAACGGAAAACGACAAAGACGTGCAGTGGTGGATCCGCGGCGTCATTCTGTCGTGGGCCAGCGCGCAACCGCTGCGCAACACACCCCCCTTTTCGTTGCTGCTCGATGGCAAGACCGTGCGTTGCCTCGGCGTCGAGTTGGTCGACGCGCCCCTGTGGTCCTTTTTGCTACTCGGCAGTCGAGACACGGCCAAGCGGGATCGTGTCGTGCAGTCGTGGTTGCAAGGAAGCATGG
>RGVZ01000102.1 GCA_010029825.1 bacterium
GCAAAGGCGGAGACGGCGCACCTGGCTACGTGCTAGTAATTACCTATCTATGAAACGAATTGCTCACATCGCGGACGGCCAAATTGTTAACGTCAGCCTCGCGAACGACGACTGGATGCCGCCGGAAAACGGAACCCAGATGCTTGAGGAAGATGCCGTCGCGGCGGGCATTCCTCAATGGGTTCGCCCGATCGTTTTCGAGCCTGCACCTAGCTGGAAAGTCAAGGTGTGGTTAATTCGTCAGGGCATTTCTTCCGCAGATGTCGAGGCAACGATTCGGCAGGCGATTGAAGCCGGACCGGAGCAGGATGAGGCTATTCTCCGCTGGCAACACGCTCCTGAATTTCCGTTCGAGCATCCGCTTGTTGGCCTGGTCGCGGAGGCCCTCGACCTTGATGTTGCTGTAGCCTGGCCGGAGATCCTCGCAATCTGATCGTTGCGACCGAGTAATTTACGCGCCCGAGTTGACAGCAATCATAGGTCAAAAGCTGACCTATGGCCTACACCCAACACGGAGACCAAGATTTTATTTTTGGATTTGACGATCCGGACGCCGAAGCTATTGCCGCCGCGATTGGATTGAAACCAATGACGTTGTCGATTCAAGCAAGTCCTGAGTTTGAAGCTGAGGGCAAAGATGAAGATGGGATGACCACATGCTATGTGGTCGGACAAGACAAGTTTACGTTCACTCTGACTGGCTATATTGTGGACAAAACACTTTTCAACGCGACTGCCCCCGCATTTGATTTCGAAGGCAAAAAATTCATTGTGAACGGCAAAAAACGCGACCTCTCAAATACTGACCTGATGAAGGGCGAAGTGTCTGGCGTGGCGTTTGCCGGAATTCCGTCCTAAGCGGTGAATCATCACTGGCGCAGCTTCCACGAGGCATTTGTCAATGGGAAGCACAAGGTCATGGGGCGCAGTTTGCGCCCCTTTTCCCTGTACCATCAACTATGGCTTGAAGTGATTGAAAGTCCTCTTATGGACTCTCGCCAGAAAGCCACTCCTGCCGATCTTGAGATCGCGACGCGCGTTTGTGCAGCAGGTTACGATGAAGCCCCCAGAGTTTTGCGAAAGCGACGCCCGGTTTTGTTTGGTTGGCGATATGGTCAGAAAACATTTGATCGCGAGATGGCGTTGTTTGCAGCCTACTTGCGTGACTTCAACGCGCAGCCAGAAGTTCATCAGCAAATGCGCCAAGAAAAACGTGGGGACGTGGACACCTCAGCATTTCCCGACACCCTAGCCATTGCGTGCAGTCTTATTCGTAACGGATTTAGTGAAGAAGCGGCGTGGACCATGCCTATAGGCAAAGCCGTGTGGTATTCGTGCGGATTTGCGCGTGCGGAAGGAGTGGACGTGCAAATCAAAACAGCTCAAGAAAAAGAGTTTGAGCGACGGATCAAAGAAGAAATTGCAGCCGGAAAGATAGCGCATCTCAGTCCGAGTGACATTGCGTGGACACCCGAGATGCCGCCGCGAAGGGGATTCAATCCTCCGCCTGATTGGAGTCCGACCGGGGATTGACATGCGCCCCAATGCGTGGCGGAGAAAGATCTAAATTACAATGTTAAGGCGACCGGCGTTGACGAGGTCAAAAACGAAATCGTCAAGCTGAACAAAAGCTTGGTCGATGGCACCAAAAAGGCCACGGACGCTGCGAAAACCATGGAGAGCGCGTGGGCGAAAGCCGGGAAGGTTTTCGAAGCGCTCAAGAATCCGCTAAAGACGCTTGGCGATTTAGGGACCAAAGCTGGCGCGGCGGCTGAGGCAGCAGGAAAAGGCATCACGGATTCTTGGAACAAAGCCGTGGGAGCAACCGGGCGGTTGACGGCAACTCTGACTGGTTTCGGCCTTGGTGTACTGCTCGTGAAGCAGCGCGTCCAGCAACTCTCCAACGAATGGCGCAACTTCGGGGCGGAAAGCAGCAAGCGGATGGCCACGCTGACCGAACAGTTTCGCGCCCTCCTTGGAAGCGTAGAACTGGCCAAGCAGCGTGTCAGGGAGCTACTCACTTTCGCCGCTAGTACGCCATTCCTGACCGAACAAGTGGTGGCTGCGAACAGGACGCTGCAAACACTTACGGGCGGCATGCTGGCAACGCAGAAGGCGATGAGGATGATCGGTGACGCGGCGGCCGCAACCGGCGCGGACCTCGATCAGGTTTCGACCTGGGTTGGGCGTCTTTACGGCGCGCTCGAAGCTGGTGAGCCAATTGGTGAAGCTGTGACCCGGCTTCGTGAACTAGGAGTCATTACCGGCCAATCCGCATATCAATTGCAAGCGATGTCTCAGTCCGCCGCCGGGTTCACGGAGACGTGGATGGTCGTCGAAAGACAACTGCTCAAAAGCCAAGGTGCGATGGAGAATCTTTCTAAGACTGTTGCGGGCTTGGAAACGACGGTGGGCGATGCCAAGAGCCTCATGGAGGGCGCATTCGGCAAAGCCTTCGAAGACATCCGCGTTGAAGAGTTGGAAGCCGCCATCGCAACCTTTAATGCGCTTACACCCATTGTCGAAAACTTTGGGACCATGCTGGCGTCTTCAATTTCTGTGTTTGAAAGAATGGGGCTGTCCATGCAGAAGACGGCGGCGGAAACACTGGCGTCTTCGAAACAAATGTCAGATGGATTTGGTGCGGCGGTGGCGGGCGGGATGGGTCTGTTTTTCGGCGCCATGGCAGCCGGGACTGTGTCAATGGCGGAGATGGGTATTTCGCTTCTGTTCGCGACTGGCACGATCAATAAAGCAGGTCAAGCTGGAGCATTTTTAGGCGGGGTCATGGAGCGGGTCAAGCTGGCAATGAACTACATGGCCAAAGGAAATTTGGAGATGGCCAAGGCCGCGATAGGTTCAGCGGTGGCCAACGGGGTGGAAGCGGCATCCCACGCGCGCTCGGCGGTGGCAACAACAGCAAACACAGCGAGTAAGATCACACTCGGAACGGTCATGGTGGGACTTTCTGCCCGGTTTAAACAGGCGACCGCGTGGCTCGCGGGCCTCACCGCCATGCAGTTTCGCAACACGGCAGCGACCAATACGCAGACCGTGGCCATGACGTTGCAGCAACGCGCGACGCTTGCGTGGGCCGCAACAACAAAAGCGGCGGGCACGGCAGCGTCCGTCTTTGGAAATTTGGCAGCCGGAGCGTTTAATCTTATTAAGTCCGCCCTTTCGATCATGTTGGGCACGCCGCTGGGCCTTTTTATTACTTTGATTGCAGGCGTCGCTGGCACGCTTTGGTATCTGTCCACCTCCGCAGCAAATGCGGCCAAGAAGCTGAACGAATACAAAAAAGCGACGGACGATGCCGTAAACAGTGCTAAACAGCAAATCGACTCTATCCGCACGCAGAACGACCTTCTCAAGACGCAGAACTCAATCTTGGCACAGGTGATTCAAGCCCGAGAGGAACTAGCTAAAGCTGAAGAGCAAGGCGATCAAAAAACCATCGAGGCAGCACAGCAAAGAGTCGCTAGGCTTGAGGCGCAATTGCGTAGAGCCAACAGTATGCCGCGAGAAGTTCTAAGACTGACCGAGTCACAGAAAGCTTTTGAACAAGGCCAGTACGAAGGGGGGCAATCCGCTCAAGAAATTCTGCGTTCAGATCGTGTCAGTCAAATGAACCCGCAACTCCAAGCGGAAGAAGAGCAGAAGCGCCTTGAACAATTTCAACGTGAAAGACAAGAAGTCCTCAAACGAAACACGCAACGCCAGGCGGTTAGAACTCAGGCGGACGAACAGGGCGAAAAAATTCGCGAAATGCAATCGGAACGCCAACGGTTGGAGGGTCAGATCGCTTCGGTGAAGCGTAAATTTGCTCAATCGATAAATTATGACGTTTATGACGTCGAAGCGCCCATCAAAGCAAAAGAAGAGTATGATCGAACTATAGCTGATCTGGAGGCAAAGATTCAAGCACTTAACAATGACATCAACGCAGGCTCCGGAGCCTTGGCCGCTGCAATTGCAGCGGGCGATCCAGTTTTACAGATCGAAGAACTAGTACGTGCCTATGAAGATCTTGCAACTGCCAAACAGGATGCCGAGAACAAGGATGCCAAGCCAGAAGATCGTCAAGCAGCACAAATCCGGCAGCAAGCTATTGAAGCGCAAATCAACAGCATAGACAAAAACGCGATATCTCAAGCGTTGCAGCAAGCAGGTTTTGATAACAGCGAGATAACTAAAGCTTTTAGCGGCACTCAGCGAGGTCAAGAAATCCTTGCAACCGCACGAGACCGTTTGCTAGAAAAGGAAAAAGAGCAAGCCAGCCCGGAGCGCGTAGCTCAACAAGAGGTCATCAGAAATGAAAAACGCAGAGCAGCGGAGGAGGCAACGCAAAAAGCCCGACTAGACACCGAAGAGCAGATTAGCGGACTCCGGATGCGTGGCCTCGACGCTGAATTGAACGCTCTTGAATATGCTAAAAAACGCTTGGAGCTGGAGAAAAATAAAAAGACGCCTGAGCAATACAAACAGGAGCTGCAAGCCTTGGAAGCACAGGAACAGAAAATCCGAAAAGCGGCAAAAGAGCGTGCCAAAGAGGCTCAATTGAAAACACGCGCCGATTTACTTGCCGTTCAGTTGGGCAAAGCTCAAAATGCGGGAGACGTAGCTACTTCTTCCGAGAAGCAAGCACAACTTGATGATGTTCAGCGTGCGATCGAAGGAATGGAAACACAAAGAATGGCAGACGAAATGTTTGCTGCTGGAGATCCAGAAAAACAAAAATTCATCGACGCCATGAATGAGCTTTCTGATGCCGCCCTCGATGCTCGCAAAGCCCTCAACGAACTGACGGTCGCGACGGCAAAAAACGAAGCAGAGCAAAGCAGAGCTGAACGAAGACTCAAAGATGCGCAACGCGGAGAACGCGGAGCGCTCTCTGTAATCGGAGCAGAAACGCGACAAGATGCAGTAGCGCGAGATAGGTTTGAGTTGCAGACAAAAAAAGAAGCATCGCAAATTGCAGATCGCAAACTAGCTGACGAATATTATGAATCGAAAATGAAGGAATTCGATGAAGCGCAAGAATATGAACGTCAAGAGCGTAAGCGTGAACGGGAAAAGCTTCGCGCAAGAACAGCAAGACAAGAACAAATCGACACTCTTGAAATGCGGGCCAAAGCTATGGAGGAATCAGGGAACTCAGTGGGCGCCCGCAGCGCTAGAGAAAGAGCGGCACGCATTAAAGACGAAATGGACAAGCAAGATCGAGAGAAAGAATTGCGAGCTTCAGGCGCTTTTAGTGATTGGAATTCTGCAAATCAATATGAATTCAATGAGAACAGAATCAAGAACTTGAATTCAGAAATGGCAGAAGCTGCTCAACAAAAAGATAAAGATAAATACAAAAAACTAAAGGAGGAACGTGATGCAGTAATGGCGGAACAAGCCGCAATCAAAGATGAAGCTATGGCGACAACTGCATACAGAGGTGATAAAGCTGAACAGCTAAAAGATGACATTGCTACATTCGATGCGGCAATTGCTGAGGCCGAGGCGAGACAGGAGAATCGGAGAAAAGCGGCAAAAGATGCCTCCCCTGAAGAGAGACGGTCAATTGAAAAAGAATACCGACAAGAACAGAAGAACATCGACGAATATAAAAACGCTCGGGAAAAATCAAGAGAGGAATTGGCTATCGTTGAAACAAAACCTCGTGATGAAGCGGATGCTATCGCGCAAAGGGAAATGCGCAGAAATCAAATTGAACGCAAGTTCGATGAACTTCCGCAAGATTTCACCAAAGTAGTCGCAGACAGCCTCACGAGCATCGGTGGCGGAGGCGGGGTTTACTCGGTTACAAACGAAGTTGAGCTTTCTCGGGAGCGAAATCGCTTACTGAAAGAACTGGTTATTTTGACGAAAGAGTCGAAGCAATCGGACGAGTCTTGGGCGGATTGACAGACGCTTAATAATGATGAGCTACGATGTTTTTGGGGATCAAGGACTCCGTATTCTGCCTGGAGCTACGTTTTCCGTGACGCGAGAAGGCTTGCTTTCTGGGACGCAAGTCTTTGAGGCACCTAAGACAAAGATCAACCTATTCCCGCGACGCGGCAGCAGACATCCGTTTTTTCGAAAATTGATCATGAGCGATTATACGATAACGCTCAATGAAGCTTTGGCTCGAATGGAAGGTCGTTATTACGGAGTCGATAATGCAAACGAACGTGGAGAAACTGAACGGGTTTACAGTCTGGTGATGGGAACTGGACAGGAACCTATTGAAACGCACCCTGACTTTCGATCCATTGCAGGAACTCCAGCAAGACCTTTAAGAGGTGCTCGATTCATTGATCCTGAAACTGGCAAAGTCATTTTGGGTCCGAATGCGGACAATGACGAAGACGACGCGACGGGAGCCGGAGGAAAGGTTATGGTCGAAAAAAAAGGAGCGCATTTTGAAGCAGTCATTGGCCAAAGCCTTGACGTGACTCCAACTGAACGAGATGTGCGCATTGTGACCGCTGTGTTTGACGGATTTGTAGGGGGATCGCTGTCGGGAGTGACTTCGTATTTAGACGTTAACAATGTTATCTGGCGCGAAAGTTGGACTTCGGATAGAATACCAACTGATGTGAGTTTAGGAATGGTCGGTCGCATTATGGACCCACCTGGACCTGTTCCGAATTTTGGCAGAAGGAACTGGCTCTATGTCGGTCTAAATTTCGACATGAAAACTGTTTGGCGGGATCGAGGTGATGCCGGAGTTTCACAATCGGAGGTGTACTCATGTAGTCGCGAGTGGAAACTGTCTGGTCGGCGTGGATGGTCCACTGTAATTTACGATTGAAATGGCTCTTGGAGATGACTTAACGATTCTTCGGGAATCGCCAAGCGGCAAAAGCCTAAGTGAGTTTTTGTCCAAGAAGCGCCTTGGAGCGCTTTTACGCACTGTGGTAGCAATAGCCCACGGTGAAAACATAAACGTAGCCGGAATGTTGCGTCTTAGTCGTGGTGCTGGAGGTGTTTTGATTTCAGCAGACAGCAAACCGGTGACGCGTCTTGAAAGTTCAGGCAAGGTGCGGCGACCGTTGACTTTGTATATGACACAAATCAACAATCAGCCGCGCGTTGCTATTCACCCTGGGACAGTGAGCATTGGCGCGGATGATCTCAGCATAACAGAAGATGGAGATGTTTTGACGTTGCCTGTTCCTACGCAAAGCAAAGATCTGCTGCTGCGCCTTAATTTGGTTCCCGGTTCAATGACTATAGCGTATTTGGCCGATCCAGAAACGATTCGGTATTACGCGCAGGGAGTGGATAGCGTGGCCGATTGGGAAATAGAGTGGGAGGCTTTGAACCAGCAATCGCAGCGGGCCGAGGTAGACCCTGTGAGCGGCGAGCCAACCGTGACTGGCACTTATTACGTCAGAATCGGGCGCGCAACGGTGAACGGAGAAACCGTCACTTTGACAAACTACAAATACGGCCCGCTCGCCATAAACCTTTGCGCCAACGGCGATCTGGTCATTGCGCAATTGGATCCATGAATTGCGGTTGTTGTCGAGTCGTAAGCGAAGGCGAAGTGATTGCCGTTATCAGCGGCACCGTTGCAGGCGGTTGGGAAACTGTTCTTCCAGGCTTCGGAAGCAGCTTTGAGGCCGAGGGCTTCCCTGATCCTCCACCCGGCGGCGTGATCAGTGCCTATTCAATCACCCGGGTCTATCAGAAATACCGCACGAGCAACAACGAGTTGATCGGGGAGGTGGACGGCGTTCAAACGAATGGAACGATTGATCCCCTGCAAATTTGGCTCCCAAACGAATTCGGCGGATTTGACCAAATCAAGGCGCCCGGAGATCCAGAAATTGAAGAGACAGGCGACAATCCCGTCAATGACGGGGAATTCTATTACGTTTACCTGCACGACCGCTGGGACGGGGGAAGCTGGACCACTGTTTCTACAACCACAACCACAGAAACCGTTGCCATTGAATCGTCTGGCGGGCAAACCTACATCGACGAAGAGCGCCTCAACGGTGGACTGGTCTATCGAAAAGTTTGGGGGCCGATCATCGGGACCGTAGACCACGATGCCATCATGCAGACCCATGCCCATTTGGAGTCTCCTGTCCGCAACCTGGCAAATGATTTCGATTGCGCTGGCGTAGACCTTGGCACCGTGCTTTCCGTGCATGACGAGGTTGCGAACGAAAGCGTTTCGCAAACCGTGGTCATGGATCAACAACATCGATGGAGTTTCAAGCGCGCTCAACAATTGGGGTTTTGCTTCTCGGTCAATCAACCATTGCCGCAAACTAACAGCACTGACAATTCTCTGATTTTTCGAAGAGCACACTCATTTGTTTGGCGACTGAGGACAATTGACAACAACACTAAACCGTGAGGCTTAATCTCGAACTTGATAACTCCACGCTGGTCCAAGAAGCGGGGTTCCGCACAGTAGCGCGACAGATCCCCGTCGTGTGGAAGGACACAGCTAATGTGGATGTCTACTTTTACGACAACGGATACAACGTAGCCTTGACCGAGGGCGCGGTTGGCATTTTTATCGTTAAGGAAAACTACCCAGACGCTGAACCTTTGGTGCGCGCCAATGGCTGGACCAAGCAGACGGATGCGGTTGGACAAATCTACTACCGATTCACTCCCAGCTTCGACACCGAGACACTGGAAGACAAGTTTCTAGCCGAAACTAAGGATTATGTAGACATGCGGATGCAAATCCGGTGGATCATCGGGAGTTCGGGAACAACCTCAATCCCGTCTACCGTCCGAATCTACAACCAGCTCATCCGCGATGCCTCAAGCGCCACGGATTTGGAGCAGTTTGGCGCCCTTGCCTTCCTTAGCCAAGTTGGCATCGAGAACATTGGGTCCAGCAGCAGGCTTGGCGCTGGAACAAAGCTGGCCACTGTCCATTCCCATGCTGCGGGTGATTATGTGCAGTTCGACGCCGACGGCGGTCTGATCCCCGCCCCTCCCCCGGAAGCAACGGCATCAGAGAATACAGAGCCAGAAGTGACGCAGACGGTGCTTGGGGCCGGTGAAAAGTTGGCATCAGTTCACCAGTTTGCTCCCGGAGTCTATGTCCAATTTGATGCGGACGGCGGACTGATTCCTGCGGATGGCCCGGGAAATGTCTTTTCAGAATCCGAAGTGACGGATGGTGCGCCCGTGATCTTCGACGGTCCAGAGGGAAAACGAATTAAGGGCACCACCTTGTCCGCAATGCTAGACGCCGCATTGTCCAACGTCGCAAACGGCGACATTCTCATTCGCCTTGCCGGAGTTTGGACCCGCGTCGCTTTGGGCGCAGCCGGGACGAGACTCCAGAGCACGGGAACAACCCTGGAATACAGCGCAGTGCCGCAAGAAGCGGTCGCCGCCACAAACGCAAGCCTTGCCATCACGGTCAATCGGACTAGTTTTGTTGGTCGATACACTCGGCTAACAGGAACCGGCAACAAAACGCTGACCTTGCAGAACGAAGCCACTGCGGGATGGGTGGCCGGAGATACCTGCTACTTTCGCATGGCCGGGACTGGCAACATGACGCTGGCAGGAAGCGGCATCACCTTCAACGGATCAACCAGCACGTTTACGCAACACACTACCTTTGCGTTGCGCTACGTTGGTTCAAACACTTGGGATGTAATATGATGATTGCCGTGATTGGAAGCTCTCGCAGGAGATCGCTTCCACCTTTGACAGCATCGCTCACGGTTGTTCCGACAGGACAGAATCTAGACGGAGCACCCGCAGATCTGACGGTGTCTTGTTTAGACGAAAGTGTTCCGTATTGGCCCGGAGGCTCAGGAGCTGTCCCTCTCTGGATTTTTGGCGGCTCTTTCTCGCTTACAGACGGCGCTATCGGGGCCGCATACAGGGTTGTCATCAGATCAGCGATTCAAAACAACAGCCTGGCTTTGTTTGGTGGACCTAATCCAACTGACATCATTTTTGACTCTTCGTTGAGTAGCAGTCCCTCTCCTTCCACTTATGAGGTCGGAGCATATTCTTTTTCCGTGATGGCCCCTCCACCCGTAGGTGGGTTTCAACCATTGTATTACTTCAGCATACTGCCAGGCAGTTCCTTTACCTTTTCTTTGACAGCGCTGGATGGAAATGGAGTGATAAAGGCTTCAGCTCAACAAACACTTACTATGCCGTATCTTTGTTCAGGTTCGGGAAGCGGTCGCATTGGTTTGCCATGAAACTGTGGGTATTGATGATCAGGCACGGCGAACGCGAGAGGGCGCTGATCGCCGCTTCAGCCATTCGGCAAGCATTTCCGAAGGCTAAAGTGCAAGCTATTGTCGAAGCTTCGGTCGCAAACGAACCTCTTTTTGAAACTTTATTTCACAGATGCGAGCGAGTGCCCTCGTTTAAGACAGACGCTTGTTCGGTGCTGAAATGGATGTTGCGATGCGTGGAATTTGAAACTGATTCGGTTCAACGAGTTTACAGAATTTCCCCTAACGTCGTCGTAAATGGAAATTGTATTCCCGAATTTGAAGCGGACCAAGCTTATTTCCGTAGTTGGGAAGGTTCGGATGTTTTTCCTGATTATTGGTCCGCTTCGCCAGCGTGGATCAATCGAGCGCTTCAATTGCACACTGCGTCGAAAATCAACCTTGATGTTCCTGAACGTGCAATCGCGGCAAACATAGGACCGCACCTACCGGTGCAGAAATTTAATGACAACGCGTTTTTGGCTAGTTTTGACGTGCTGCCAAACGACTATGACCATGATCGCTTCCGTAATGCCACTCAAGCAATCCTTTTTATGGCGCCTCGATTGGGTGCAAAGGACGAAAGGTGTCGCGAGATGCGTGAAATGTGGCAATTCTTGTTCGAGAACAAGCCGCTTCCTAGAAATAATGCTATCAGCGATGCACAGAAGCTTGGGGCTACTCGAATGCATTCTGGTTGGCGCCCAGACACTGCGTCAGCACCGCTAAAAGTAGATGCGATTGTAAGTGTTGTCACCGGTGAGGTTGCTGCTGACCTTGAACGATTGCTTCCAACAGCGGGATGGCACATGCCCAGAATTCCATTGCACATCGTCTGTGATGAAGAGGCCGGTCAGAAAGCACGAGCAATCGCTACGAAGTTTGGTCTCGACAATGTTATTGTGCATTGCTGGATTACGAAAGAGACGCTTGCGATAGCTGAACGCAAAGTGGCAGGCACTGGAAAATTTTCAGATTACTGGAAACCAGGGCCAATTTGGTTTAAACTTGAGGCACTTCGGCGCATCGTGGCGGATCATCAGGGAAACAAGGGAATTCTTCTTGTTGATTCTGATATTGTTTTTGGATCTGCGGTTACTGAGCGATTTCATGGCGTGGATTTAGTCCTCTCTCCCTTTTACTGGCCCGATCCTTTGCTTCAAGCGCGTGCTTCTCCAAATGACATTTATGAAGTTCCGATCGCTCAGAGAGACGGTTGGTTCAATGCCGGTTACGTGCTGACTCGCAGCATTGAGGTCTGCGAAGCATGGCAGGCTCTGTATGAATCCGGAGTTGGCTTTTACGAGCAGTGGTGCATGGGCTTCTTGCCGCAAATTGCTCGTTTTGACGTGTTTGGAACTGCACACAATTGGGGTCAATGGCGACACGAAATTCCTCGCATGGGAACCATCAGTTACCACATTCATGCATGGACTAAGCATTCTGCAATTGTCGGTGCGGAGCTGCAACGGCACGCTGATTCCGCAGCAGATTTTGCTCGAAAACAACTTGCCTTATATATGTCGGTCACATGATCTGGCGCGATCACAAGATAATTTTTCTACATCTACCAAGATGTGGTGGAACTTCATTAGAAATCGTCTTATCTGGCGGCGACCCGACCGAAAAAGAACGTCAAGAGGGCGTTTGGAATAAACACTTTGACGCCTATCGAGCGGAGGCATTCTGGCCTGAATTTCATGCAAATGATTATCGAGTGATTGCTTTTGTAAGAGATCCGGTTCAGACAATTGCATCGCAGTATATTCAAAATACAGCTAATCCTACCGTGGTTGGGTTCAATGCTTTCCTACGACGATCGATGAAGGAGGGATCTCCTTTGTATCTGACGTCTGCTGAAGTAGATGACTATCTGCAAGACCTTTGCCCGAAAGGTGCAGAAAGTGCCGGAGCGTCTCAAATGCGCTTTTTCAAAACGCGCACCACCCGGCAGATTGAATTTTTTCCATACGACAGAATAAACGAGGCGATCAGAAAAATCGGCAGCCAGATAGGTGTGAAACTGCCTCGCAAAATTATTCATAGCGGGCAACGAATTCTGCAAGATTACAGCGGACTGCCGAGAACTCGTGGCAAAATAAATTACAAAGCTATGTTTGACACAGAGGTATTAGCACAATTGCGAGACTATGCCGCGCTCGATTTTGAGTTCTACTCGACAATTTGGAAAAGAACTAAGTCCTAAACAATGAAACAAGAGTCTAGCAATCTTGTCGGAATCACACGGCACGTCCAGAAAGGTCTCTGCGGATGGAATGTCCGGATTTGCCACGAAAAGGAAACCTACATGCGCTATTTTGCAGACATCAAAAACGGAGGAGAGTCTAGCGCTTTGCAAAAAGCAATCGAGTATCGCGATCAGACAGTAGCTAAACTTCCAGAAAAGGTACAACAGCGCATTCAAAAACCACGACGCACCCACCCTTCGTCCGGAGTTCCGGGTGTGACTTTTGTAGTCTGCGAAGCACTTGGGCGCGAATACCGTTACTGGCAATCGTCAAAAAAAACCGAGACTGGCTCAGTGAAGCGCAAGTTCTCGGTCAACAAATACGGTTTTGAACAAGCCAAAGAGATGGCAATCCGTGCTTTGGCAGGCTCCTAAAAATTGGGATGTGAGTTCGATTGAACAGTTTCTGACCGGCAAGCACAAAGGGGATTGTCAAAAAATTTCAGTTGTATTGATTATCGGACCATGCAAATCTCCGATCAGGAGACTAATCAATGTCCGAAAATCCGACGACCGTCCGACAAATCTTCAAGTTCATCACCCCGGCATCGATCGTGTTTGGAATCGCGCTGGGCACTGTGTACGCTCAATGGTTCGGTAACAGCGGAATCGGTCGATTTGTCTCCGCCCTTTTCTGCCTGATGCTCGGACTGCTCGGGGCCGGGCTGTTCTACGTGGCTTTGGACAAATGGTTCTCCCCTGCCCCGCTCTGGCAAAAGCTGTTGGTTTCGTGTGTGTTCGTCGTTTCAGAAGCGGCACCAACTTCGGCTGTTTTCTTGGCCCTTCAAGAAATCGTGGCTGGGGAAGGCGTCGTTTCCGCTAAGGTAGACAGCCGCGAGCGAGGTTGGAAAGAGACGCTTGCAGAAATGGAGTCGCGACTCGACGCACTGCGTAGTGAGATTCCTCCCGATTTGCGAGAGCAACGCGAGCGAATCGACAGGACGCGGATCGAAATTAACGAACTGGTCGCTGAAACAACGCTGATGGACAACGACGGCGACAAGACAAACGACCACATGATCGCCGCGAACCTCGCCCGCACGGAAAGTCTGAAAGCAGACCTCGCCAACTTGATGTCCGGCGAAGCGGCTCTTATTGAACGTCGCGCACAAGAATACGCAGATTTCGCTGCAAAGATCGAGGATCATCGGCAGCGACGCGAAGCCCTTTACGCAGAAAAGTCCGCTGCCGCCGAGGAACGTCATCCCTTTGTGACGCTCTCTGAACGAATGGCCGCGATTCCAGGCTGGAAATTGGACGCAGATCAAACCTTGCTCGCCATCATCATTTTCTGGACCCTAGTAATTCAGTGGTTGCCCTACGGCGCCGTTTTTGGATTGCGGGTCCATGGCGCGATTGAGAAGGAAGAGGATCGCGCGCCAGTGCAAGACCGCGTGCCACGCGTGGCACG
>RGVZ01000103.1 GCA_010029825.1 bacterium
TCGCGGCGGACGTGGTGCACGACCAAGCGCGTCGACCGCCTGCAATGCCGCCTCGATCTTTACGTCTGCGCGCACAATGCCCTTATAGAAATGAAATTACACGGAAAACACCGCCGGCGGCGGGGAATTGCGGACGGCGCAGGCGACGCGCAAGGGGGATGGCCCCTTCAACATTTGGCATTGGCCGCGTGAGGCGCAGTCAAGTAGAGCAGTTTATGATCCTTACCAGGTCAATGGGATGGTCGTGCGCAGCCTGGTCGGGACCTTCCATCCACCCACCTACGTCCACACGGGCCCGGTACAGTATCTTGAATTCGAGCCCGTCGGTTGCGAGGCCTCGTCCTCGTTATGAGGCAACTGGGACGGTTGGCTGGTCGTGGGTCGCGGCCCCGTAATCCACATGGACCAGGTTACGCGGGGCCGAATCGACGAGACCAGCGCGCGGCGGCAACCCAGCTAACGCGAGTACGGGATCCTCGAACTTGATCCCGCCGGACGCGTCGGCAAAACCCAGCAAGCGCAGGACATGGGCCCCGGCTGCGAACCCGCGGACGGGCATCACACCCAGGTCCTGGCACAGGGTCTTGTCGGCAACCAGTTTGTGCAGGGAATCAGAAATCAGGATATCCGCGCCGGTTTCTTTGGTGAGTGACTGAAGGCGTGCCGCCATGTTGATCGTCGGACCGATCGCGGTGAAATCGATCCTGTGGGCGTTGCCGACCGGCCCGAATATTGCCGGTCCGGCGTGAATGCCGATTCCGCAAGAAACAATAAATTCCCCGCGGGCGACGCGTCGAGCGTTCAGTTCACTGATTCCTTTCCGGATGGCGATCGCGGCCCGGATGCTGTCTGCCGCGTCGCTGGCCGACCTGACCGGAACTCCCCACAGCGCCAGGACAGCATCGCCGACAAACTTGTCGATGATCCCGTTGTTGGCCTGGACGGCGTTCGTCACGACATCGAGGTACTCGTTCAGCGCCAGATTCACCGCGGAAGGCGCGAACTGCTCGCACATGACGCTGAATGACCGCAGGTCAACGAACAGGCAAACAACGCGCTCAGCGCGGATCGTTGGCAAATGCGGACTGCGAATGATCTCTCTCAGTATCCGTGGATCAATCACCATGCCAAATCGTTGAAGCACCATCTGCCGGTCACGGACAACAAGAGCCCATTCAAGGGCAATCACGACACCGAAAGACGCCATCACGAGTTCAGAAACCTTGGTGACCTTCAGGGCGAGGTCGATGCCATTCAGGGCGGGAAATGCCTCAAAACCCCATATGGACAACTGCCGCGCGAACAAGAGGGTCGCGTCAAAGGTCAACAAGGCTGCGAACAAAATGGCAACCCGGCGGCGGAAAATCGCGTGCGGGAGATTCCTTGTCGCCAGCCAGGTCGACGAGGCGAAAGCGGCTCCCGCCAGCACGACGACCGCGAGAATGCCGAAATGGTTTTTGATGATGGCTGGCACGATGAAATTCAAGATCCCGGTCTTGCCAGCGAACAGACAGGCTGGAGCGAGCGCGGCGAACAGGATCGCGGGAACAAACGCCTTGAATTTCCGTTGACGGAAATACAGTGGCCAGAACGCGAGTACGCAGGCGTAGAAACCGCAACGAACCGCGGAATCAAGGGTCGAGAAATCGACATCCAGGAAATTCGGGAAGGGCGCCATGGCGTTGCCAATCATGCGGCTGTAGTTCCACAAGGCCAGTCCGGCGGCATAGGCAAGGATCTCGAGGTGAAATGGCGTGAACAAGCATCCGAGCGCCGCCAGGACCGCGAGGATCATGCGACCAAATGCGTCCGGCAGGACCCTTTCCTTGTCGATTCCACGATAGGCGGAGCGGAATACCGGAGCCACCTCGGGTACGGAAAGAAACGGCTGGCTCAGAGAAATGATGCCTGGCGCGAAGGTTCGCCCGGCGTCAATTTCGAGACCAATCGTCAGGGGTTCGCCCGCAACGCCACCATCGGACAGGAATTCAACGGCCTCGTCGCGCACGCCGCCCGCGCCCGCGGCCTTTTCCTTGCCATTGATGAAGAGGCGCCAGCTCTTGCCGGCAATCCCAAGAACGTCAAACGCGACTTTCGCTCCGGACGCCGACGCAAAGGACGGCAAGGTGGTCTCGATACGCACGAGATAAACACCGCGCCAGCCGGTGGATGAAACTCTTTCGTACAAAGAAGCCGGGACGTGCCTCCAACCATCTGAGTTCAGTTCGGAGAGTGGTCGCGGATTCAGCGGGCAGTCGGCACCCGGACAAACGGGAGCGCCCTGGTCTTCTCCGTATATCTTCTCGATAACCGGATCCTCGTGGAGATCTTGAACGACGGCAGGAGCAAAGGATCCAATGTCGAAATTCCTGCTGACGAGCCGCTGCGGGTCAAGAGTCCAGATGGCCCCGACGGCGACACAAAGTGGCAAGACCTGCTGCGTCAACCACGCCATGGGCGATCTTGATTCTGGTTTGTATTGCGCCATCAAAAAACTCCGGAAGAAGCACTGGCCTCTCCCGGAGTTCTCGGCACTCTTGCGCGACCCATTGAAGGCGCGCTTTTGGTAAGACGGAAAATTTCCCGGTTAACCTCAACTGATTCCACCCCCCGTCATTCTGAGGGCGAAGCCCGAAGAATCCTTTCTTTCGCTCATTCAAGGGGGCGAAGCCCGAAGAATCCTGTCTTTCCGTCATTCTGAGGGCACAGCCCGAAGAATCCTGTCTTTCCGTCATTCTGAGGGCACAGCCCGAAGAATCCTGTCTTTGAAGAAAGGATCCTTCGCTCTTCGCTGCGCTCAGAGCTCAGGATGACGATGGCGTCTACGACAAACGATGACGGCGGCGCCTGCGACAAACGATGACGGCGGCGGCTGCGACAGACGATGACCACCCGCGGGGCTGTCGCCAGCCACTCGGGCTGGCGATGGCGACCCGGTTTGTCATCAGTTCTGGATCGTATCCTCGGAAACGAACGGGGTCAGGGCTGCGCCACGGACGAAAGTTACCGGATCGACCTGGTAGCACTGCTGGACGAACTTGCGAGTGGTCGCTGCGCCGTTCAGGTTGAAATCGTCGGAGTGATCACAGGTGATCAGGCTCGATTCATTACTCGCGCCAGTTTTGGTTTCTCCCGGGGCAACGTCACTGTAGGCCATGTGCAGTTTGTTGCCGTCAAGGCTCATGCTCAGAGTCAAGCCACGTCCCGCGGGATCCTTGCCTTCCATGCCAGCGTAGCTCACGAACCGGGCGAAACCGACCAGCGCGCCAGTATAAAGTTCCTGGGCCTCGAAACGGACGACCATGGCGCGGTCACGGCGACGAACCGTCTTGGCGCCAGATGCGGTGGTAAACGTATCGGTCTGCTGGATGTTGACGATCGCGTCGACGGACAGACCCTTGTTCGACCTGGACAGGTTTGCGAAAGTCCAGCGGCGAGCGACTTCGGTAAACTGATCTTCACCCTGCGCGTTGCGGCTGGAGCTCTTGCTCTCTGTGACAAAGGTCTTGTCGATCAGGTTTGTCTTGAACGCCTCTGCAACAGCATCGCGGCTGCCAGCGTATGCGTTGGCGGAAAATACCAGTGCAGAGACAGAAACGACTTTCAGGAACTTGAACATAAAAACCCCCTCAAGGTTCGAAGAATTGAGGTGGGTTCATTAACACTGTTCAAGAACTGTGCAAACCACTGGAAACCACTATGCGGCTTACGAGGCGCTGCCAGATCGCTCGCCGCGCTTCTCAAGACCGTATTTCTCGACCTTCATGATCAATCCGGCGCGACTAATCCCCAGTTCTTTCGCCAACTTGGACTTGTTCCATCTGGTCCTCTCGAGTCCCTGGCGGATCATTTCCTTTTCGAGATCCTCGAGAGCGTCTTTCAATTTGCCATCCAATCGGTACTGGGCGTTGGGGGATTTGGCGACAGAGTCCTTGATTCGCGGGCTGAGGAAGTCGTTGCTGATCTCCTTGTCATCGCCCGCGAGAACGCACAAGCGCTCGATCTCATTCTCAAGCTCGCGGACGTTGCCCGGCCATTCATGGTTGAGGAGGTCCTCCATGCACGCAACGGACAGGGTTTTCGCGGGCTTGTTGACCTGCTTGCCGAAGGCCGCGAGAAAATGATCCACCAGCAGCGGGATGTCCTCCTTGCGGTCGCGCAAGGGCGGAACCGTCACATTGATCACGTTCAACCGGTAGAAGAGGTCTTCGCGGAACGTGCCCTGCTTGACCATGGCGGCAAGGTCACGGTTTGTTGCCGCGAGAACACGTGCGTTGGACTTGCGCACCTGCGTGCTGCCAACGGGCGTGAATGTTCCTTCCTGCAATACGCGCAGCATCTTGACCTGCATCGCCATGGACATCTCGCCGACCTCGTCCAGGAACAAGGTCCCGCCATCGGCTTCCTCAAAGAGACCCTTCTTGTCACGAACCGCGCCAGTGAACGATCCCTTGATGTGACCGAAAAGTTCAGACTCCAGCAAGTTCTCGTTGAAAGCGCCACAGTTGACGACCAGGAACTTGGTGCCGCGATGCTGCGAGTTGTAATGAACGGCTTTGGCAATCAATTCCTTGCCGGTTCCGTTCTCACCCTGGATCAGGACAGTCGCGTCTGAAATCGCGACGCGCTCCAGCATACGGTACATCGCCTGCATCACGCCGGACTTGCCGATCATTGAGTCGAACCCGTAACGCGCGCCAAGCTCCTTGCGGAGTTCCGCCACCTTTTTCTGTGAATCGGCGACGACCTTGTTGGCGCGCAGCATTTCGTCCACCACGAGCTCGATCAATTCTGTCAGGTAGGCCACTTCCTTCTTCGACAACACAGGCAACTTGTCGACGTCCGCCATCAACTCGTGGGCACGTCCCGGGAAAGCACGATCAAGGTAAGACTTTATCTGGACGCGCTGCTCCGCGGCCGTTTCCTCGACGATAAATCCGTCGCCGAATACACAGCCGAGATACTGGTTGTTCACACGGATGGGAACCGAGATTGCCGAGAATCCGGCGTGGCACTTGAACAGCCGCGAGTCCTTGCTGTTGGTCGCGTCGACGGTCGTCTTGCGCGCGGTGCCCAGGCATCCCTGGAAACCTTTCTGGTCACCGGTGACGGCTTTGCAAACTGAATTGAGCGGATTGAAAAAACGGCCCTCGGGTACGCCGCGAAGAAATCCCTTCGTGTCCGTGAAGTTCAACTGGATCTTCCACCAACGACCTACGAGCTCGCGCAGGCTGCGGATCACATGCAGCTTGTCGAACTCATCCCACTTCACGGCGCCGGATTCAACTGGTGACGAAGCCATCGCGAGTCCCTCGTTGCTTTTGGTCATGCGGTTCCAAAACAGCCACGGGAGTCATCGGCAGAATTGTCGAGAATGTTAACAGGACTTAAACGTCAATATATTCAGCCATTTACAGATGTCCATGCCCAACCCTTCGCCAAATTGTCGTACTGATGGGCGTCTTCGATCGCTACATGATGTCGTTCACCTTGACACCAGAGGGGAGCGAGAACGAAAGGGGAGTCAATCCCCTGCGGTCAGGATTGGAAAACTCGACCGCCAGGCTCGATTTATTGCGCAGCGTGAAATAGACCCGCGACACAAATCCACGTTCCTCATCGATGGTCAGTTCCAGCGTGTCGATTTCATCCGACTCGGGATTGGCTGGCTTGAACTCGAGTTTCAACACCTTGCCTTCGCGCGTGCCATGGACCAGTTTGTACGCGTTGAAGATCGATTCCACGTTCAAGACAAAGTCCACAACGCGTTTGACCTCTTTTGCCTGCTGGCCTTTGGCGCTGTATCTGGCCGCGACATTTTCCCTTGGCAGGTACTTGAACAAATCGTGTCCGTTGAAAATCGTCTCTTCGTTCAAGGGCTCGCCCAGGACCCAACGAAACCGGTCTGGCTTCTGGAACAGCGCGTGACCCTTGACCACGACGGGCCGGTTTGGCCGTGACGGGCTGGTTTTGCGCTGCACAAGGTCCACGCGAAGGCTCTCGCTTGAAGTCAGCTTCTTCGCAAGTGCGTCAAGCTCACCCTTCGAGACCTGACCCTGGTTTCCCGGATTGGCCGCGGCAAGGTGGGAGAATTCGACAGGGAAACCAATCATAACGCCGGCGAAAACGAGCGCGCGGAAGTGGCCTGATTTCATTTTACTTTCTCCAACAAGAATCGAATCGCCGCGATGGCGGCTGCTTCCCTGACCCCTTGCCGGTCGCCCGGGAAATTGAATTTCTTCTCTTCGCTGGTCGCGGGACCGGCAATGCCAATCCAGACGGTTCCAACTGGTTTCTCAGGGGTTCCGCCATCCGGCCCGGCGATGCCTGACACACTGATCGCCCACGTGGCCTTCAACCGGTCTCTGGCCCCGGCTGCCATGGCGCGCACCACAGGTCCCGACACCGCGCCATTCGCGGCGATCAGACCAGGATCAACACCCAGCAGGGCGGACTTGGCGTCATTGGAGTAGGGACAAAACCCACCCAAAAAGTACCGGGAACTTCCCGCGACCGACGTGAGCCACATGGATATCATGCCGCCCGTGCAGCTCTCTGCCGTCGCGACCGTAGCCGAACGGGCGCCCAGCCGGCGAAACAGCTCCTCCACCGCGACCGCGACGTGAACCCGGGCATTTCCGGTGACTTTATCTTGCTCGGACAAAGGACGTCCCTTGCGCAACGGGTTGGGGGTTCGATATCGTGAGACCCTTGCGTTTCACGATACTGACCAACGGGGGTCAACATGACCGTCCATAATGAAGATCACGCCTGGACACAGTACTACGCCAGCGACGCTCCGACCAAGCTGGACTTTTCCACGTCCTCCAGCGTCGCGTCCACGATTGAGGCCGCTTGCCGCCGCTTTGCCAACAACCCGGCCGTGACCGCCATGGACACGACGCTGACCTACCGCCAGCTCGACCGGCTCGCCAACAGGTTTGCCGCCTTCTTGCAGCATGAGATCGGACTGAAAAAAGGCGACCGGCTGGCGATCATGATGCCCAATGTCCTGCAATTTCCGATCGCGTTCCTCGCGGCCCAGAAGATCGGAGTCATCTGCGTCAACACGAACCCGCTCTACACACCACGGGAGATGCGCCATCAGTTCTCAGACAGCGGCGCGACGGCCATTGTCATCATGGACTTGTTCCTGGACAAGCTTGAGGAAATCCTCAAGGAAACCGGGATCAAACATGTCATCTCGACCAGCATCGTTGACCAGTTGCCGGCATGGAAAGGATTTGCCTTCAAAGCCTTCATGCGTTTCAAAAAAATCGTGCCGAAGCACAACCTGAAGGTCCATTCTTTTCGCAAGGCGATTTCCACCGGCGACGAGTCGCGCCTCGAACGGCCCGAACTGGGCCTCGACGATATCGCCCTTCTTCAATACACGGGAGGCACGACCGGTATTTCCAAGGGCGCGATGCTGACCCAAAGAAACATCCTCGCGAACATGCAACAGATCAGGCACGCGGCATGGGGGCAGGTCGAGGAAGGCGCGGAGACTGTGCTGACGGCCCTGCCGCTGTACCACATCTTTGCCCTGACCGTGAATTTCCTGTCGTTTCTCGCGATGGGCGAGCACCTGATCCTGGTGCCGAAGCCTGTTCCCATCTCGAACACGGTGAAGATCTTCAAGAAATACAACATCACCGTGATGACCGGCGTGAACACCCTGTACAACTCGATTTCCAACGACAAGGAATTCAAGCGACTCGGCATCCGCTCGATCAAGTTCGCCCTGGCCGGAGGCATGGCGCTGCAGGAGAGCGTCGCCAAGGCTTGGCAACTGATCACGGGCAATCGCATTGTCGAGGGTTTCGGACTGACGGAATCATCACCTGTCACTCATGTCAATCCACTTGGCCAGACGCCGCGCACAGGATCGATCGGTGTGCCGGTCCTCGGCACCGACGCGCGGGTCGTCAACGACAAGGGCGAGACGATGTCCGTCGGGGAGCCCGGCGAACTGATCATCAAGGGACCTCAAGTGATGGCCGGATACTGGCAGCGTCCCGATGAAACCAGCAACGCATTGAAGGACGGGTGGTTGTTGACCGGTGACATCGCGAAGATTGACCAGGACGGTTACTTCTTCATCGTCGATCGTAAAAAGGACATGATCCTCGTATCTGGGTTCAATGTTTACCCGAACGAGATCGAGGAAGTGATCGCGTCGCATCCAAAAGTCCTCGAAGCCGCCGTGGTAGGACTTCCGGATGCCTCAACCGGCGAGAGCGTGAATGCCTTTGTCGTGCCGAAGGACCCGGGCCTGACCATCGAGGAATTGCGGACATTCTGCCGTGACCAGCTGACCGGATACAAACGACCGCGGCACATCGAGATACGTTCGTCACTGCCAAAGACCAACGTTGGCAAGATCCTTCGTCGTGAACTGCGCGACGAGGCTCTCGCGAAAAAAGCTCCACGTGCCCAGAAAAGCCAACCGCCAACATGAAACACTTCATGAAAGTCATGTTGGGCGGATTACTGGGGACATCCGTCTTCTCAGTTGCGACCGGGGCGCGGGCCGCGGACAACTGGAGAACCGGCGCGATCGTCGGCGCCGGCGTCATGCAGCAGCCCTCAAGCCAGTACTTCCTGATGGCGTATTCCGCGAACGCGTTTCTTGAGTTCGCCCCGGCAAAGGCCGGGATATCGCTGACGGCATTCGGAAGGCCCAGGTTCTCGGCTGGAAATTTCGAGGACCAGGACTTTGGCGGCCTTGTCGAACTGAGAAAAGGCGTCGCCGCGCGCGGAAGTTTCTCGCTGGGAGCATCCATCGGCGGCGGGCAGATGCGTGGTTATGTGAAATCGATTGAAGTTGACGGTGCCCGGTCCGATTACCGGATGGACGGGGTCTCGGCCACGGTGGACCTGCGCTACGCGACCGGGAAAGACGGCCGGTTCAAAGCGCAATTGAGTCATACGATGTTCTCGGGACTGAGCACGGCCTTTGAGACGAAAGCCCGCGTCGCGTGGCCATGGTCTTTTGTCATGCTCGGAATTGGTTACAGCGCATGACGAACCGCATTGCCCTCGCGCTTTTGCTGTTGGCTGGCTGCCTTCCAGCGTCGGCTTCGGCTGCCACCGGCAAAATCAGAAAAGTATCGGCGCAATACGCGGCGTTCGCCCCGAATGCCGGTGGTCAGGTCACCTATGGCCTGCGGGCCAGCTGGAACGACCGGGAAGTCGGTTTGTTTCAGAATCACTACCTGACCGCCGGCGGGAATCCGCTGGTCGGGGCTGTTTACGCCTTCCGTTTTCCAGTCTGCGATGAGTCCTGCTTGGTTCACATGCACCTCCAGACCGGAATCGGGGGGACATCCGCGGGTCCGCTGGCGGAGTTTCTTTGGGGAGCCGAGATCCCGTTGCTGCCATTGGCCCTCAATGGAGGTACGATTCCATACGTACCGATGCTGCGGGTGGACCTGGCCAGCCACTGGGTCGCGACACGCAGCCGCCTCATCATGTGGAGTTATCCATTTTGGGTTGGCGTCACCTTGCCATTCTGACAGGCCTTTTGGTCCGGCTCGGGACACCCGCGGCACTGGCATACCCGGTACCGGTGGACTTCGGTGGCAAGGTCGTCCGGTGGGATGTTTCTGGTCCCGACGAGCCGCTTTACTATGAAGTCATCAACGACTCGAGCTTCAGCGTGGAATCTGCGGAGTCCATCGTCGACGCATCGGCTGCCATGTGGTCAGGCGTTGATGGTTCGGCCTTGCGTCTAGTCAGCGCGAAAGACTCCGTCCAGGCGCGGACGTCAATCACCGTCAACTTCAAGTCGAACTTCGACGGTGGTGATTTTGCGGCAGCCTACGCGGAAATGGATGAGACTGATACGGACGGCAAGCCTGTCCATTGTTCGGTGAATGTCGCGATCCGCGGAAACGAGGTCCTGAAAGACCTCGAAAAGACCGTCCTGCATGAGCTGGGACACTGCATTGGCCTCGGCCATTCGCTGTTTCCGAAAGCCATCATGAGTTACCGGCTCAGTCAGAATTCCTTCGCGCTCGATGTCGACGATGTCGCCGCGGTCCGGCGCCTGTACCCCGCGGACGGGGACACATTTGAAATTCCCCCGGGGTGCGCGATCGGGGCGCGTCGTGGAAACTCGCGGCAACGATCCGGATTCACTGGCTTTATGGAGGTACCGGACCTGACATTGATCCTGTTGCCATTCCTTTGTCCCATCCTTTTTCCGGTCCTTGTCCGGATCCTCTGTCCAAGTCTTCTCTGGACCCTGATCGCCATGTTGACGGCACGCCGTCAGCGGGGCTAAAACCAGCCCGAACCTGCGATAACCGCGCCTGACTGGATGAAATGAGCCTGCTGCAACCCCAATTGCCAGATCGATTGAAGTCGATGAGCGACGAGGATGTTCATGCCTTGATCGCCGCGTCGAAGGCGAAACTCGGCGACCGGTGCGTGATCCTGGGCCACCATTACCAGCGCGACGAAGTCATCCGTCATGCCGATCATACTGGTGACAGCCTCAAGCTGGCCCGCATCGCGCGCGAACTTGAGCGAACTCCTTACATTGTTTTCTGTGGTGTCCACTTCATGGCTGAGACTGCCGACATCCTGACCTCGCCGGCACAGGAAGTCTCGCTGCCCGACTTGCAGGCCGGATGTGACATGGCTGACATGGCGGAGACATGGGATGTCGAGGCGGCATGGGACGAGGCCATGGCGGCATTGGCAACCAAGGAACGTGACGCCGGAAAAGAAAACAGGATCGTGCCCGTCACCTACATCAATTCCAAGGCCAGCCTGAAGGCGTTCGTTGGCAATCATGGCGGCACGATTTGCACGAGTGGCAACGCGCGCGCGGTGATCGAGTGGGCGCTGGCGCGGGGTGAACACCTGTTTTTCTTTCCCGACCAGCACCTGGGTCGCAACATCTGCAAAGCGATGGGATTTGATCCCGAAACGGACATGATCCTGTGGGATCCCAAAAAGCCACTGGGTGGACACACGACTGAAAAAATCCGCGCCGCCCGGATCTGGCTATGGCAGGGGCACTGTCCCGTCCATGCCTTGTTCACGCTGCATCAAATCAAGAAGATCCGCGCGGAGAGCCCTGAAACCAGGATCATCGTCCACCCCGAGTGCGCGATGGAAGTTGTGGACGCGGCAGACTTGTCGGGATCGACCGAACAAATCATCCGTGCGATCGAGTCGTCGCCGGAGGGAAGTCGCTGGGCTGTCGGGACGGAGAAACACCTCGTTGAACGCCTTGCCGCGAGCCATCCGGATAAAGTGATCACCAGCCTGAATCCATACACGTGCCTGTGCGGCACCATGAACCGGATCAGCGCGCGACACCTGGCCTGGGTTCTCGATGACCTCGTCCAGGGCAGACCCATGCGCAACCGGATCACGGTGGACGAGAAAACGGCAGCGGCATCGCGTGTGGCTCTCGACCGAATGTTCACCCTGAACTGAAAGATCCAGGCGCTTGGCTATTTACATGGATCACTGCGGTACCACTCAACTCGCGCAGGAAGTACGCGATGCCATGGTCGCGTTCATGGACCATGGCCCGTTCGCGAATCCGGCGGCGCATCACCACGCGGCCGGTCGCGCAGCATACGAAATCCTCGAGACGGCGAGGGCGGAAATCGCGTCATGCCTCAACGCGCGGCCTGAATGGGTACACTTCACTGGTGGCGCCAGCGAGGCCAACAACATCATCATCCATGGGTTCGCGCGACGTTTTCGCCACCATGGTTGTCGCATCCTGGTCGGCGCGACAGAGCACAAGTCCATCCTCGATTCCGTTCTCGATTTGCGGGATTCCGGTTACTGCGAGGTCGAAGTCATTCCGGTCCGGCGGGTCGACGGCCTGATCGACACGCGGATACTGGAGCAGCGACTCGCCGACAACCCGGCAAAAAAGGCGACCCTGGTCGCGGTCATGTGGTGCAACAACGAGATCCCGGCAAGGAATCCCGTCGAGGAATTGGCCGGCTTGTGCCAGCGCTACGGGGCGTTCTGGCATTGTGACGCCGTGCAGGGAATCGTGCGTGAATCCGTGGATGTCCAGACACTGGGCGCGTCGTCGATTGTCTTCGCGCCTCACAAGATTTACGGGCCAAAGGGCGTTGGCGTTTTTGTGATCCCGGAAAGAAGTCCCATGCTGCGCCTTGACGCGCCATTCCAGGGCGGGGACCAGGAACGGAAAATGCGTCCAGGTACCGTCAACACCCTGGCCATCGTCGGGACCGCCGCCGCGGTGAAGTGCCACGAGAGACGGCGCGAGGAACTGCTCTGCCACTTGCGCTTGTGCGACGATGCCTTTGTCGAGGTCATGTCACGGGAGGCACCGGGATTCCACCTGACGATTCCCCGTAGCGCCAGATGCCCAGGGATCGTCAATTTCCATGTTGATGGCGTTGATGCGCAGAGCCTCATCCACTCGGTCGCGGAACTGGTCTGCGCCAATCGCGGGGCCAGCTGCTCCGGCGCCGGCGGGGAAAAGGCGCGCCACGTACCCACAGCCCTGGGGCTGCCACTTGAGGTCGCCGCCAACGTGATCCGCGTGAGCTTCGGTTTTCAAAACTCGGTCGATGAGGCCAGGATCGCCGCCGGGATCTTCGCAAAAGAAATCCGCGCCACCCGCAAGGGGTGACGCGGACTCTGTCGCCGCGGCGCGATCAACGCAAGAGTTGCAGGGCGTATTCCGAACTGCTGTTTGCTTGTGACAACACAGACACACCTGCTTGCATGAGGATCTTGCTCGTCGCGAACTTCGCCGTTTCACTGGCGTAGTCGACGTCGCGGATGCGGCTCATCGCTGCGCTCAAGTTCTCGTTCGAGATCTCGATGTTGGTGATCGTCGAGTTCAGTCGTGACTGGACGGATCCAAGAGTCGCGCGGTACTCGGCGATCGAGTTGAGGGCCGAGTCCATGCGATTGAACAAGTCACTCGTGCCGGATGGACCGAGATCCTGGGCACCACCGTCGCCTTCCGATACGATGGAGATCTGGTCCTGGGTGATTTTGCCCAGTGCCTCGTTGAGTTTTGAAACCTCGTCCGTATTGATGGTCAACACGTCGGGGTCACTGGCCGGGTCAATCTCCGGCGCGTTGCCGTTAGCGTCATTCGCGCGGTTCGCGGCGCCGACGAAGAGCTGGATCGGCTTGTTGCCGTCCGACTTCAGCAGCTTGGATCCGTTGAACTCGGTCGAGTCAACGATCCGCGCGACTTCCTGACGGAGTTGCTGGAACTCCTTGTCGAGGAAGGTCCGTTCGCGGTTACCCACCGTGTCCGACGCGGCCTGTGCGGCGAGTTCGCGCATGCGGACGATGATATTGGTGGTCTCGTTCAGGCCACCTTCAGCCACCTGCAGGTAACTGATACCGTCGTTCGCGTTGCGTTTCGCGACGTCCAAGCTTCTGGTTCGCGCGCGGATACTTTCCGACACGGCCAGGCCGGCGGCGTCATCCGCGGAACGGTTGATCCGCTGACCGGATGACATCCGTTCGAGTGATTCTCCGAGTGCCCGGCGGTTCTCCGTAAGCCTCCGCTGGGCAATCAACGACTCTGTGTTGCTCTTTATCCTGAGTCCCATGTTCGCCTCCTTGGCAAGCCAGCACACGCTGCCTTGCGTTGTTAATTCAGGTTGTTCAACTCGCTACGTCTGATCCTGAAACCCTCACGTCCATCAGTTCCGGAGCAGTGCCAGGGCCATTTCAGGCGCCGCATTGGCTTGCGACAGCACGGAAAGACCGGCTTGGCTCAGGATCTTCGTCTGGGTGAGTCGGGCGGATTCCGCTGCGACATCCACATCTTTGATGCGGCTGCGGGC
>RGVZ01000104.1 GCA_010029825.1 bacterium
TCGCATCATTGCCACCGGCGACCTTGGCTTTCGCGGTCGCTGTCGCGCTGAAGGCCTCCGGGGGTAGTGGATTTGGTTGCGCGCTGGCTTGCTGCGCGGGCTTCTTTGTTTGCGCGGCGGACAGGTTTTGCCAGTAATCGTCGGTTTTCTTGTCTTCTCCTGGGCCGAAGAAAACGATCATCGACGCGGCTTGGCTGTCGACGGACGTCGCGACGAAGTTCACTTTTCCCGCCGCGCCGAGGTTCAAGCCTCCGCGGACTTTGCCCTGTTGTCCCTGCGAGACCAGGTTTTGTTTTTCCGCCGGGGCGATGCCCTCGATCATGTCGAGGATTTGTTGTGGCGTGATGGCTGGCATCTGGATCTCGACCGGACCCGTGCCGGGATCGATCGAGGGGGCTTTCCCGGCGAGGATATGAAGGGTCGAAGCCTTCGCTTGAATGGCACTGCGCAGCAATTGTTTCAACAAGTCGACTGACATCGGGAACACCGCCTCCCCTGAATCCAAAACGGCATCCAAGCCGCAAACCGGGCTCGCTTGGGAGGGATCGGCAGGTGCATTGCGGCGGATTAGGGAATTTGGCGCGTCACGTTTGGTGAAATGGAAAAAGTGGCTGGAACCGCCCCCAGCCCGTTGGTGGCGATTATTTCATAAGTATTTGTTTTTACATCAATTTGTTAAGGAGACACTATGGCGAGCGCAAGGTCGATGCGACCGAACGGCGCGGACAACTGCAGTCCCTGGATGTTTGATCCAAGTTCCTCGACCATCTCGCGCGCAATCTCGACCCCGGTCTTTTTGGCGTCTTCCGGGTCTTGCGGTTTTTCCATCCGGCGGATGATGCCGTCAGGAATCACAACACCGGGGACTTCGTTTTTCATGAAGATCGCGTTACGGAGGGACAAAAGTGGCCATACGCCGGCAATCACCGGAATGCGGATCTTGTGCTTGTCGATGTAGTCAAGGAAACGGAACAAGGCAGCCGACTCAAAGACTGGTTGTGTGATGCACCATTCGGCACCGGCTTCCACTTTGTAGCGAAAACGTTTCATCTCGTACTCGAAATCACGGTGGGCCGGGTTCACGCCGACGCCGACGCTCAGCGCCGTGGGTTCGCCGATGGGTCGTCCGCCCAGATCCAGCCCGCGGTTGAGGCGCGAGACCATGTTGGTCAACCCGATGGCGTCAATGTCAAAAACGCCGGTCGCGTTTGGATAGGTTCCCATCTTCGGGGGGTCCCCCGTCACGAGCAGCATGTTCCTGAGGCCGATCGCGTGCGCGCCAAGCATGTCCGATTGCATTCCCAGCAGGTTGCGGTCGCGGCAAGTGTAGTGGAGGACGGTCTCGATGCCGGCGCGTTTCTCGATCATCACGGCCGTCAGGATCGCGCTCATCCTGGCGCTGGCGCGCGGCCCGTCCGGGATGTTGATCGCGTCGATGCCGGCGGCTTTGAGCTTCTTCGATTGTTCCATGATCTTTCCGGTTTTCACGCCAGCCGGGGGCAGGAGTTCAACCGAACAGACCCGTTGGCCGGCCGCGATCTTGCGCGCCCAGGCGGACTTCTCGACGGCGGGCACAGGCGCGACGCCCGAGTGCGGAGTGTTCTCGTCGCGGGTGCCGGCGAATTCGATACGGGATGCGCCGGAATCGGCGCCCTTTTGCCCGGTTCGCTCGTTGAGAGCCATGGCCGCATGGTGACGGAACGCGTTGCCCATCGCGCGGATGTGGTCCGGCGTCGTGCCGCAGCAGCCGCCAATGATGTTGACGCCCGACTGCAGGAAGCCCTTCGTGAACTCGGCGAAGTACTCGGGCGTACTCATGTAGAAAGTCCGCCCTTCAACCAGCTTCGGCATTCCAGCGTTTGGTTGCACGCATAATGGCCGGTTGGTTGTCGCGCGGATTTTCGGCAGCGCCGTCATCATTGGCTGGGGCCCGACGCTGCAGTTGAGTCCGACGACGTCGACCTCCCACTCGTCCAGTTTCTTCATGGCCCATTCCAGCGGCGTTCCCATCAGGGATTTGCCGTCCGGGTTGATGGCGATCTGGGCGATCACGGGAATTCCGGGAGCGACTTCGCGGGCGGCAAGGACGGCTTGCTGGAGCTCGCTGATATCCGAGAATGTTTCAAGGGAGATCAGGTCGATTCCACCGGAAACAAGGGCCTGGATCTGTTCGGCGAAGGCATGACGCGCCTCGTCGAACGAAGTCGGGCCCCACGGTTCGATCCTGACACCCAGGGGGCCAACGCTGCCAGCGACGAAAATTCCGTCGCGTCCGGCGGCCTTGATCGCGTTGCGCGCGATTTCGGCTGCCTTGTGATTGATTTCGCGGACCTTGTCGTGAAGGTTGTGGCCGGACAGTTTGAACCGGTTGCCGCCCCAACTGTTGGTGCTGATGATATCCGCGCCGGCGCGCAGGTAGGCCAGGTGAACCTCGACGACAAGCGCCGGACTGGTCAGGTTGAGTTCCTCGAAGCACTTGTTGATGAAAGTGCCCTTCGCGTAAAGCTCTGTCCCCATGGCTCCGTCCATCAGCAGGGCGCGGCCTGATTCGATGGCCGTCATGACGGGGTGTCTGGCGCGAAGTTCGTTCACGGGAAAAGTCCTTCCAGTTATTGAGCCGGTCGGTTCGTTTCTACCCCGCCAGCCCGAAGGAAGGAATAGTAAAATGACTTGCTGATTACAGCGACTTTGACCCGCGCCTCGACGTCAGCGTGGCGCACCGAGGGAGACTTCGCCCTTGCCGCGCTGCTGGGCCGCGTAGGCTTTCTGCACGGACTCATAGACATCACGCAGGTCCTTGCGTGTCTCCATGAGCTCAAACAGGAGTCGCAACGCCTCAGGATACATGCGCGCCTTGACCGCGGAGGCTGCCGCAACAGTCTTGAGGAGGTTCGATTCCGGGCAACGACCGCAGGCCAGGATGGCCTGCTGCGCCAGTTGCACCGAGGCCTCCCGGGCGGCCATGTCCACATCGGGCATACCCGGCCGGTCACTTCCGGTTTCGAGCAGTTTTTCCATCGCGTCCCGGTACTGACAAACAAAGCGCCCGAACGGGTAGCCGTTTATGGCTTCAAGTCCCTGTTCCTGTCTGGCGCGGGGATCAGCGTTTGACATTGCCTTGACGAGCAAGCCGGATATACGCGGGTCGACCTCGCACGCGAGTGCCGGGGGCACCGGACTTTTTGGCTGGGCCGAGTGCCGCAGCCGGGCCAGTGCCCAGTCCTCAAGTGTGACGGGCCCTGCGATGATTCGAGAGCCAAAGAACGACGAAACCAACAACAAGCCAGCCAATGTCAAACGACTGCCAAGGTTCCTCGTCCTGATTTTCCAGATTGTGACGTCTTGAGTCATGGCTCTGGATTCTAGCACAGCCTGCCGCTGAGACGCGACGCGACTTGCCCGATCGTTGCGTGACGGCGTCAGATTCGCCGTTGCCAACCGTGCCTTCCGGAGGAGATTTGGCGACGGTCAGAAGGAGGTGGTCAAGCTCGGTCGAGCCCAGCGTCAAGAATGACGCGGCCATGGTGGCCCTCGTCGCGATGTTGTAAACCTCGCCGTCCCCGTCTCCGAACTTGATTCCGCCCCAGTTGACCCCGAGCGATTCCCCGGTCGTTGCGTCGACCAGGCTTGATCCGCTGGAGCCTTTGATCATGTCGCAAGTGTGGCGGATGGAGTAGGGAAGGCTCGGGTCGACACTGTAAGTCTCGACGCGGAAGTAGCCGGCCGTCTTGCAATCCTCCCACGTCAGGGAAATCCGCGGAATCGTCATGGGTGCCCCTGGGAATTTGTTCAAATCCATCCGCACCCTTTGTGACTCGACATCAGGGAAATGGACAATCAGCGCGCCAATCCGGTCGGCCGGTTGCGGATCCTTTGGACGCAGCTCGAGGCCCTTGGGCAACGCATCAGGCGCATCAGGCGCATCAGGCTCAGTGCCGGGACCGTCCAGCTTGAACCAGGCGAGATCGACCAGGGGATTGACGGTCAGAGAACCCCTGAGGCAGGAATTGCGCACGGAGGGCAAAGCGGTGACCGGGTCGAAGGCGCGGTAAATCTGGGTTTTCTCGCAAGCCCAGGGGTCGACACCGTTCGATTCGGCTGAATGCTCCTTGTCCGGGGCGAAGCAGTGCCGGTTGGTCAGGACGACCGGACCTGATGGTCTTTTGTAGATATTCCCTGAACAAAAGCGTGTCTCCCCGGTGGTCATGGGCGACACGATCAGCACCGCTGTGGCGGCAACTGACTTGATCAGCTCTTCATTTGGAGCGGTGTTCATGACGCTCGCGGGTTCATGGCGGTCCACGCGCTGGATGTTGTCAGGTCCGATGATGTACGCGGCGGTGGTCAACTTGTGGACGATAGCGGGCTTGCAGGACGCGATCGCGACGCAGAACAAGAAAGTCACGGATTTCGCGATGGCTGTGCCCTTGAGCTGGTTCATTTCTTTTCCTCCGGGGCGCGCAGTTTGCGCAGCAGCGATTCGGCCATCGGGCGGACGCGGGAATCCTTGCTGCCTGTGGCAAGGTCCTTCAGGCGGCGTGACGCGACGTCGACTTCCTGGAATCCGTAGTATTCGGCGACGGCCAGCTGATACTGGGCCTCGTCGTCCTTGTCATCCCGCTTGACGAGCATCTTGAAACTGTCTTTCGCGAGGTCAAACTGGCGGGCCCGCAAGGCTGCCATGCCCCTGCCATGGATGGCGGGGCGACACTCGCCGCATCGCTGCGCGGCTTGCTCGAAAGCGGCGATGGAATCGCCTGCGCGCCCCCTCATCAGTTCAAGCTCGCCCAGGTTCAATGCCGCGGCGACTTGATTTCCTGACGCCGAAAGCGATTCGCGGAAAATGGACGCGGCCTCATCCAGGTATTCGTTCCTGCCGGTACCGACACCAAACAGCATTCTCGCGATACCGTGGATGTTTTTCGCGGAGGATTGCTCGACCGATTGAAGGTTTGCCAGGCGGGTTGCGTAATAGTCAGCCAGTTCGATGTTCCTCGACATCAGGAGGCTGGCTGAGAGCGCCAGCATGGCCTGTGGATCTGCCGGTGTTTTCGCGAGTTGCGCGCGCGCTGTTTTTTCCCCGCCTTCGTAATCCCCTTTCTCAAGTTGCGCGAAGGCTTCAGGCAAACCGTTCGCGTCGTTCCATACGGCGGCATTTCCGCCGAAAGGGAGGATGAAACTGCGGCGGATGACGCCAGCGCTCTCTCCAACGCCCTGATTGACGGGATCGGACGCCGTCTTGCTGCTGGTCCCTGTGCATGCCACAGGCGCGAGGAATAGAGACCAGAGGCAAATAGCTGCTAAATTCAATTTGCGATTTTCAAGGTGCATCACTTACCTCGCGTCGATCTGTGTGAATCCGTGCAATCCGCCAATCGTGCGGTCGTCGAGGATCAAGTCGGCGCCCCCGCCCAGCTGTATGGCCAGGGCATAGTGCGGCGCGGCCATTCCCTGCGATGCCAGTTCGGCGGCCTGACTGTCCGAGGTCGCCGCGTCTTTTTTCCACCGGTCGAGGAGTCCGGACTTTTTCTCCTTGAACCGTTCGACCACTTCCGCCTCGAGCGTCTCGGCGATGCCGAGGCTGGAAACAGCAGCCTCGAATTTTTCCGCGACGCGCGCGGAACGAAACAACGCCGCCGCGCACCAGATGTTCCTGCCGGTCGCGCAGACAGATTCGTAACCTGATTTGATCCGGTTGTACTCCGCCTCGCTGCGCGTCAGGTGCGCGTATGGGTCGGCGACCCCGAGGCTGAACACCTCGGTCAGTTCCATTTGGCCTCTTGTTTCGGCGTCGATGAAGAGGATTTCTCCCCGCGCGTCGCGTGTTGCCTGGTCGTCCTCGCCGGTTTCCGGTTCGATTCGCGCCGCGTCTTGTTTCGCGCGCGCGACGACCTGTGGCTGGCCAGACGCTGCCCCGGCGCGGGCCTGGGCCCTGAACGCACGCATCCGCACCCCGGGTGTGAGATTCCCCATTTTCAACAGGCGATTTGCCGTGTCGAGAATCGACTCCGGGGACGCGACCAGTGTCTGGATGTCCAGGATGCGTGCCATGGCATCGGCGCGCGCCTGCGCTCCCCTGGATCCTTTAGCCAGTTTCTCGAGCGCGCTGATGCCGTCACTGTAAAATCCGTTCCCGAGCGCGAGTTGCGCGTAACTTTCCGTGATGCCGGCGCCTGTTTCTCCGCGCGCGTAAGACAATGTGTAGCGCTTGCCGAAGTAGAGGCCGGATTCTTCCTCCGCCATGTCCGTCGACAATTCAAACCCGGCGCGAGTCGCCTCCTCGTCGAAACGTGATCGTTGGAAGCGCATCGTGAAATCCTTGAATGTCGCGAGGGCCTCGGCAAAATGACCAGCGCCGCGCTCGGCCTTGCCACGCAGGAAAAAGGCTTCCTCGAACCGTTTGTCTTTCTTGAAATTGGCAGTGAACTCGGACAGTTTCGCCTCGGCCGCGGCATGGTTGCCCGCGGACAGCAATCCTTTACCGCCTTCAAACAAAGCATCACCCAGCATGGCGACAGGATCGACCTTGCGCGTGCCGAAAGCCGGGCGCCAGCCAAGAGCGATGGCCTGGCGCGCCGCGGCCTCCAGTTCCGGCCATGATTTTTTTTCGTGGTAATGACGCAGCGTGAAACCGCCGGCCTGTGACCGGTGAACAGCCAGTTTTGGTCCCAACGCGGCCTGGGACGCGAGGCGTGGCTTCCAAAGCTCCACGGCCTCGTCAGGTCGGCCCCCGGACCATTCGATGAGGCCAACGTGCGCGTCGTAAAACCAGTTCGACAGGTTGTCGAGTCCGCCCTGCTCCTGGGTGAGGCGAGTCAAGATGTCCTTGAGCTCTTTGGCTTCCCTTTGCGCCTTGCCATGGGATGACGCGCTGGCGCCTTTGAACTTGCCGCTCGCGATTTCGTTCCAGGGAGGATTTGTTGGCCAGGAGGCAAGGGTTGATTGCGAAGTCGCGGCGCTCTCCAGGTAACGGACCCGCCGGGCCTTGTCCGGGGTCTGTGAAGGGTCCGCGAGTTCCAGGAACGCGCGCACGGCGTCGGCGTGCCGGTCGCAAAGTTGATAGAGACGGGCGAGCCTCGGCCGGTATCCGGCGCGGCTGGCGTCATCATGAGTGCGCGCGATCACGGCCTGCATGAGTCGCAGTGAGGTCAGATGCATGCTCATGCTGGCGCGCGGGCTTTCGCCGGGTGCGCAGCGTTTTCTCCAGTTTCTGGAATTCGGCGGCGACCGCGGCGAGGGCTTTCTGGTCCACGTCATTTTTCCGTGATTTTGTTTTCGCCGGTCCGGCGCCGAGGCAAACCGCAAGGACTGTTCCCGCGGAAATGACTTGAAGGATTTTGAAGCCAGGAAACGAACGCATTTCAGGGTTCCCCTTGAGGTGTCTTCAATGTGTCTTCAACTTCCCAAAAAGTTTGCCAGATTGTCCCGGTCCGTGCCACCACCGGCGTTGATCGCGGCGAGGGTTGACGCGGCAATTCCGGCCATCGGGCCGCCTCCGGTTGCCGCGGCAGAGAGAAGTGACATGATCCTGGCGGCATCCTGGTCAGTGAGTTGTGAAATTTGCGCCGGATCGGCTGATCCTGTCGTGAAGTCGTAAGTGAACAGTTTCATGTACATCGATGCCTGCGCCGCCTGGTAGATGCCTAGCTGCTGGCTCGCGCTGGCGGCGTACTTGTCCGTCGACGCGGTCGCGAGAAATTCCGCGGGCAAGGCGTTGATGGTCGCGATGGCGTCGCCAAGGAGGGCGATCCTCGCATCATATTCCTCGCGGGACATTCCCTGCGGCGTGGGCAGGAAGGCGTCCATGGCATCCGTGATGCTGGACGATCCGGAGGAGTTGGCTTGTTGCAGGATCGCGAGGAGTTTAAAACCTGCCAGACCAGCATAGACAGCCGACAACAGGGGATAGCGTCCGTAGTTGTCCGGTTCCGCCGCGATGGCGTCCTCGAGGAGTGTGCGCGCCGTATCGAGATCCTCGTCGTTCAAGGCGCGACGGATCTTCTCGTCCGTTGTGAGTGCGGTGCATTTCACGAGCGGTGAGGTCGCCGGACAATCCCCGAGGTTTTTCGTGCCGCACGAGGGTGTCGCCAGGAAGACCAGCGCGAAGGTGATGACGCGCATCTGCATCAGAACCCCGCCGCCATGTTCATGACGTAAACGTTCCTCGGGTTGACCCCGGGCGCGCCGGTGATCTCGCGCCGGTACGTCGCCACACCGATTTGCAGGAAGATCAGGTCCAGTTCCGCGCCGGCGGACGGATAGCCATCGTACCAGCCCGCGGCGATGCCGGCATAACCGCGCAGAGTCAACTTGACGCCGGCCCTGGTCGCCTTGAAGGGCGGCGTGCCATAGGCATTCTGCAAGTCGCGCTTGTCGACGGAGACATGCAGCGCGTCCTTTCCTGTGTGAAGTGTCATCGCGGCACCGATGCTGGTTACTTGCTTGAAATCGTCGATGGCATCGCCGCCGTTGAGCCGGGTGCCGCCGACATCGTCCACTTTCAGGGCGAGGCGCCAGTCAACGCGAGGGCCTTGCAGGAACATCAGCGCGCCGATGTCAAATCCCGTCCCGGTTGACGGTGTGACCAGGGCGGAAAGCGCGGCAGGATCCTGGTACTGCGCCACCGCGTTCGGGTCTGCCACATCGATGGTGGCCCCGGGTTCCGCCAGCATCAGGTACTTGCCGGTGACGCCGAGGGAAAATGGCGTGAAGGGAATCTTCGCGGCGCCACTCAGCGTGCCGCCGGAGTATGACTTTCCGTTCAGGATGACCGCAGGCATGCCCGCAGGTCCGTATTCCTCGGCCTCCAGATCCACCTCGAACCTGGAGAAAAATCCGATTCCTCCATAAGCGTTCAAATACGCGAGGGAAGTCTGGGTCCCGGCCAGGAAGGGGTTCTGGAAGACGTGGTCAACAAAGGCGCTCGAATCACCGGAATCGCTGGCACCGGATGAGGATCCGGGGAGCAGCGTCTTGGCGTAATCAACCGATTCCTTGTTGATATGCAGGGCGAACTCGCTGCCGAGCCACCGGTGGAAACTGCCGCTGACCGGGAGCAGGGCTGGGTTGGCAAGCGCGACTCCATAGCGCGTCGCCCGGGTCAGGGACGCGCCGCCGGCGGCGATGTCAAACGTCTCCTCATAGATCGGCGACAAATCCCGCGCGATGGCATTGCCGCCAGCGGTGAACCCGCCCAGGAGAATGATCGCGGCGATCGACCATGCCGGATCCATTGGTTTTTTGCGTGCTGTTTTCACGACGTTGTTATCGGACAGACTCAAGAAAGATGGAGGGAAGACGAAGAGATAACGTCCGGTACAGGTCTCCCGTCGGGGTGCGAATGTTCAGGTTTTTCCTCACAAATAAGATATTTTCCGCGGAAAACCGCCCGGTTGCGCAGGATGCGAGACCCAATCGCCGCATGACGGGTCGTTTCCCGTTTGACCACAGACGCATGACGATGATGAGTGACCAGGACATCATGGTTGTCCGCGAGGTCTCAGAAACCGGATTCAGCAGCATCGTGAGCGAACGGACATGGAGTCGGATGAATGTCGGCGATGGCTACTCATCCCGTCTCAGGATCGGGCCGGAACTTCTGGAGTTCACGATTCGTGTCGCATGGAAGGACTCGTTAACGAAAGACTCGTTCACGAAAGACTCGTTCACGAAAGACTCGTTCGTGAAAGGCAGTGACGCAGCTGATCCGGGACAGACGACGTGGCTCATCGGGTTCGAAATGGTGACGGGTGAGAATGGCGTGCCGGCGGCGTGGCAGAGGTTGATCAGGCCGGCCGCGCTCGCGAGTTCGCTGCAACGGGTTGAGAGTTCCTTCATGCATCAATTCGGTTCGGAAAAATCGTGGTATCACGGTGACGATGGCTGCGACTTGATGATCTGGTCGCCCCCTGACGGCGGCGATCCCTTCGCGTGGCGCCTGAGTTTTGACAGCCATTTTGTCGAATGGCGCGAGGGTCTCGGGTTCGAGACGGGGCGGACTCCAGACCTGACCCCTGGCGTGCCCGGTGACCCTGCCAGCCTGGCATTGCCCGGGATGCCAAGGACGTCGCGGGAACCACAAGTGGTTGCAGACCGTCGACGTCTGGTCGAGGCCCTTGATATTCTCTCCGCGTCGGCTGTTGATGAAGCGCCCGCATTGATCCGTTTGCTGGAATGGGAGCTCGCGAAAAATGACGAGAAAAGAAGACCAGACGTCCGTTAACCTGAACTCTTTGCGCGACACGTTGTTGACATTCGTCTCACTGGCGGGCAAGGGCAAGGACGAAGTCCTGCAATTGCTGGCCCGGGAGACCGGCGCGGCCATCGCGGCACTGTTGCGCCAGCCGCTGGCTGACCTCGCGAAGCACAACCGCCTGCAAGTCACAGTCGAACTGGTTCCGAAATCGAAAGGCACGGCCGCAGGGCATGAAAAAAAATCAAAAACAGCAAAGCCTGGCTCCAAACGAAGTCGTTCAGGGCGAACCGCGAGACCTTCCGCGGCTGAATGACGTAGGCATTTCATCCGTGGCGTTCGGCGGCAAGGGAGTCGCCCGGGTCGACGGCAAAGTTTTCTTTGTCACCGACGCTGTTCCTGGCGACGTGGTCGATGTCGAGATTGTCGAGGACAGCGGGCGGTACGCGGATGCCCGTATTGCCGCGTTCAAGACACCCTCGACCCTGCGGGGGCCGTCCCCATGCCGGTTCAGCGACCAGTGCGGTGGTTGCCAGTGGCTGGGCATTCCTTATGAGAACCAGTTGGCGTGGAAACGCCAGTTTGTCGAAACCGCGCTCGGACGCATCGGCAGGTTCCACGGTGAAGTCTTGGTCCCGGTCTCGGGATCAGGCGCGACGATCGAGTACCGGAACAGGATTTTCCTGCGCGGGGTTTTCGCCAGCGACGGGTCAGTCTCGTTCGGGTATTTCCGCCGCGGCTCCCGCGATCTCATCCCGGTTGACCGTTGCGCGATCGCGCGCCCCGCGATCAACGATGTGCTCGGGCGTCTGGGCAGTGCCCGTTTTCATCGTCCCGTGAACCTGCGCGCCTCAACCCCTTACCGGATGGAGATCCAGGAGATTCCACAGCAGGGCGGGGACGCCGGGGCCCAGGTCGTCATTACCGTTTATCCCCCGGATCCCGCGTGCCGGGATCTCGACGCGTTCGTGGCAGGACTTCGCGGATTGCCGGGAGTATTCTGGGCCGGGTTCATCAAGGATTTGAAAGACGCGCCCCTTGTCGTTTTTGACGAGCAAGGCGGCATCAAGTACCACACGCGCCCTGGCCAGTTCCAGCAAGTCAACGTCGCGCACAATCGCCTCGTGCGATCCCTTGTCCACGAGATTGTCGAAGGTTACAAGCCCGCGCGGGTTCTCGACCTTTTCTGTGGCAGCGGCAACCTGTCCCTGGGTTTGTGCCGTGACGGTCGTCATGTCGAGGGCATCGAGTTCAGCGAGGCCGCGATCGCGACCGCGCGTGAGAACGTACGGATCAACAAAATCACCGGCGCGCTTTATCTCGCGGGAAGTTCCGAGAAACATTTGTGGAAATGCGCGAAGAAGGGCGAGCAGTTTGACCTGGTCATCGCGGACCCGCCGCGCGAAGGCATGTTCAAGGACCTGATTCCCCTGCAAAAGATCGGCGCGCGCGTGATTGTCTATGTCAGTTGCGACCCGGCGACCCTCGCGCGGGATGTGGGGGCCTTGATCCGCGGAGGTTACGCGCTGAAATCGGTTCGCGCGTTCGATTTTTTCCCGAATACATGGCACATCGAGACGGTCGTGGTGCTGGAACGCGATGGCTTGAAGGCGGACGTGCCGTGAAGGTTGGACTTTACATCCACATCCCCTTCTGCAGTTTCCTCTGTCACTACTGCGACTTCGCCAAAACCGCGAATTTTGACGCGATCGAGGTCCAGGATTATTTCACACTGCTCCTGGCCCAGTACCGCGCGATCATTGGCAGGATCGAGCAATCCAGCGGGCGCAAGGTGTCATTCTCGTCGGTTTTCCTCGGCGGCGGGACGCCGGGATTGTTCACCGGGGAATACGCGCCGCTGATGCAAGAAATTTACGGTCGCCTGGACCCCGGGGTCGAGATCTCGATCGAGTGCAACCCGAACAACATCACGGCGCACGCTCTCGCGACCTGGAAGTCTCTCGGGTTCAACCGCCTCTCGATCGGAGTTCAGACTCTTCAAAAAAATGGACTGGAGGCGTTGACGCGGGACCATGACGCGTCCGGGGCGCTGCGGGCTCTTGAACTGGCCCTTGGTGTCTTTCCCAACGTGAACATGGACCTCATCTATGGTTGGCCCGGCCAGACCGCCGCGGACTGGGCGGATGACTTGCGCCAGCTCGTCCGTTCCGGAATTCCCCACGCCAGCCTTTACTCCCTGACCTACGAGGACCGGACTCCATTCGGGCGCATGGCGCGTCGCGGCCGCATCAAACCCGCGTCGGACGACTCGCTGGCGGCGCGTTATTCGGCAGCCCGCGAAGTCCTCGGCGGCGCGGGTTACGAGCACGATGAGGTTTCCAACTGGGCGCGTCCCGGGTTCACGTGCCGGCACAACTGGCTTTACTGGGACTTCAAGCATTTCGTTGGTATCGGTGCCGGTGCCCACGGTTTCCTGCCGTTGGCACCCGGGGGTGCCAGCGATCTCGACCTGGGTTTGCGTTACGCCTTCCCGCGGGATTTCCGTTCGCTGCTGCGCCGGGGCCACATGGAGTTGCCCGCCGGGACCATGGCGGATCTCATCACGGGACTGGGCGGTGAAGTCGATGACTCGCGCGATGCCGATGCCGCGTTGATCGAGTATGTCGGCGGTTCTTTGCGAACGCGGCACGGTATCGACCTGGCATTCTGCGAGAAAATAACGGGCCAGGCATTCACGGCCCGTCCCGCGATCCTCGAGGCACTGCGCCGCGAGGTCGCGTGGCGCGATGGACACCGCCTCCGTTTTGATCCCGCCGAATGGTTCCGCGAGAACAGTTGGGCAGGCGAGGTCCTGGTGTCGTTTCCTTCCTGAACGGCCGGCCGGCTGGCCGTGGCTACTCGCCCTCACGCAGGGCCGCGTGCAACGCGACCGCTGATTCCTTGCGCAGGCCCTTGACCTTCTGCAGTTGCTCCAGAGTCGCGCGTTTGAGTCCCTCGAGGCCACCAAACTCAGCCAGGAGTTTCTGGCGCATTTTCGTCCCGATGCCCGGGATGTTCTCGAGGGTTGATCCTTGCAGGACCTTGGCGCGTTTTTTCCGGTGGTGCGTGATGGCGAAACGGTGAGCCTCGTCACGAAGACGCGTCATCAAACGGTATTCCGGGCTGCCTGGCGCGAGAGGCACTGGATCACTTTCCGGATCCATGAACACGCGCTCGAAACTCCTTTGCGGCGCGCTGCTGTCAAACACGCGGCCAATGGCCTTCGTCTTCTCGACGCGGCTTTTCGCGAGGCTCACGATCGTGAGCGCGACGTCGGGGAACAGTTTCGCCGAATCCAGAGCGGCTTGCAGTTGTCCGCGCCCGCCGTCGATCACCAGCAAGTCAGGCGTGTCCCCGTCGCGCCGCGCGCGCTCCAGCCTGCGTTTTACAGCCTCGCGCATGCTGCCGAAGTCATCCGGCGCGCCCTGCACGGTCTCGATCGTATAGTGGCGGTACTGGTCCCTGGCCGGCTTGCCGCCGATGAAGCAGACGTTGGAGGCGACAATCGCCGTCTCGT
>RGVZ01000105.1 GCA_010029825.1 bacterium
TGGCATCGATGACGAGCAGTGTCTCGTGCGGGGCGCCGGGAAGTTCCTTGGCGATGCTGCGGTTGATTTTCGCGAGTTCTGCCATCAAGTCGTCTTTGCTGTGCAGGCGTCCGGCGGTATCGATGATGATGACGTCGGCCTCGCGCGCCTTGCCGGCCTGCACGGTGTCAAACGCGACGGCGGCCGGGTCCGCGCCCGGTTGTTGCTTGATCAGGTCGACTCCCGTGCGGTCCGCCCACGTCTGAAGTTGGTCAATCGCGGCGGCACGAAACGTATCGCCCGCGCCCAGGATGACGTTCTTGCCTTGCGACTTGTACCACGCCGCGAGTTTTCCGATGGTCGTCGTCTTGCCGACGCCGTTGACCCCGACAACCAGGATCACGTGCGGGCCGGAAGTTTCGGGAGTCGCGGGTGAGGTGGTAAACAGGCCACGCATCTCCTCGATGAGGAACGGGCGGACCTGGTCCCAGGTCAATTCCGGTTGACTCGCGAATTTCTGGCGCATGCGGTCGACCAGGAGGTCTGTCGTCTGCACGCCGAGGTCGGCGCGGTAGAGCGCCTCGTGGATTTTTTCCAGCAATTCCTCGCCAAGGCGCGCGCCCGGGCCAAAGAGGCTGGCCAGGGTACCGGCGAACGCGGTGCGTGTGCGGGCCAGTCCCGACCGCAGTTTCTCCGCCCACGTTTCCTCTGGGGCCGGCGTCGCGACGACAGATTCCGCCATGGACGCGGACAGGTTTGCGTCGTCCCGCTTTCTCTTGATCTGGCGCATGATCAGCCCGCCTGCGACCAGGGTGCAAAGCAGGACAAAAACCGCCAACAAAATGGCGCTGAAGGGATCGCCGTGGATCAGGGTCGCGAACGGGTCATTCGTCTGGCTTGCGGTCTGCATCGGGGCTACTTTCTGGATATAATGCTACGAGGGCCCCCGTTGTCCGGGACCGCCGCGCAGGACTGTTGACGGGTATTTCAATGCTCTGGACCGGGAAAATTGTCAAAGGCCTTGTCGCGCTGGGGTTCATCGTGGCCATCCTCGGCGTGGCACCATGGTCGTGGCCGGTCCTTGCCGCGAATGCGCCGACCGTGTCCCCGGTCGCCATCGAGGAAACTCCGGGACGCGAATTCTCGCGATGGGAGCGCGTTGTCCGGGGGTTCCGCCGGGAACACCATTTTGCCGTCACCGGGGGGTACCTGAAAGGCACGTGGCAGGTCGGGAATCTTGGCGCGATGCGGGATCGCTCGATTGCCGACAGCGGGTTTTGGACCCGGGGCGAATACACTTATCACCTGCAGATTTTCGGTCCGTTTGGGTACATGCTGGGCAGCAGTACCGGCGCGACCTACACGCGGACGGCTGACGGCGCGGAACTCAAGCCGCCGACTTCACTGATCTATCCGGGCGTTGTCGCTGGACTCGTCTACAACTTATCCCCAAGGATCCGGGCGTTGGGCGCGGTCAGTGTGAACCTCGAGAGATTCGATGGGTTACGCGCCGTCGTGCCAGGCGAGCCGGAAACGGCGGTTTCTATCACGATGGAATCGTACGACGGCATGGCCGCAGTGGACTTGTTCGCGACCATCAACCTGGCATTTCGTCTTGAGGGGCATGAGAGGTACCAGTTTTATCGCAGGCCACGGAACGCCGGCGACAAACCGGTCAACGCCGGGTTGGAACGGTTCGACCGGTGGTACGGCGCCGGTCTCGTTTATCACATGCTGTGAGGAAGGGGCGTGGATCATGGCAGATGAGAAGAAAACATCGAAACAGCCGCCTGCGCAAAAAGGCATGTTGCCGGAGAAGCAGCGCGGGACCCAGGACGATGTCGAGGTCATCAAACTGATCCTTGACGAGAACCCGGCGCTCCGTCAGCGTGTTTTGGACAGGATCAAAGCCGTCCGCAAGATGAACAAACTGTGAGGTGTCCCATGCGCGGGAATCGTTTGAGTGCCGCTTCCCTGTTGGGACTCGTATTTGTCCCCGGGTGCGTTTTCGTCGGCTCGCTGTTTGGTCCCAAGGTCCTTGAGAAGAGCAAGGAGCAGACGCCGCCCTGGGTTTCCGTGAAGCCGTCCCAGCTGCTCTGGCAAGACTCCGGTTATCAGTATCACGCCGTTCAACTGGATGAGTTGGATTTGCCCCTCGGCGTCAAAAAGGCCCAGCTGGGCGCGACCCAGCTCAGCGAAATCGCTATCGTCGAGGCGGCCCGCAAGAAGGTCGCCGAGGTGTGCAAGGTGGCCGTTGATCCCGAGAAAGGATCGGCCTCGGAGAAGATCCAGAACACGGTCAGCGCCGCCGTGAAACATCAATTCGGGGCTGCTGTCCGCGTGGCCGACATCTATTACGAGAAGGTTGAGGCGCCGGAAACGGGTGATGAAAAAATCGTCAGGGCCGGGCATGTTTATAACATCCATGTGCTCGTGGTCTTCCCGCGAGAGCAATACGAAAACGCCCTGGCGGACGCCGGGAAATCCCTCAAGCGCGAAAATGGAATGGAATCGAGGCGTTGCGGAGACACCCTCGCGGCCCTTGCCGGACAGCCCGCAATCCGTTGACCCGCGGGCATCCCTGTGTTTCCCTAGGCGCCATGAATCCAGTGCTCGATCTGTCTGAAAACCTGACGGGCCGACCCGGCAACGTTGTTGTTCCGGCGTGGCTGGCGTGCGCTCTCGCGCGGTCCTGTGGCGGGGCCCCGGCGCGCAATTTTGTGCGGGATTTTCCGCGGGCCGCGGTGGCGGTCGGGTTGGCGGCGGCGGATTTCGATTTGATGCCGTATTTGCTGGCGGAATGGCAGTCGCAGGCGGAGGCCGGAGCGCGCGCGGCGCGTCTGCGGGTGGATGCGGTGGCGCTGCGCAACTGCGTGCCGCAAGGGTTGGCACAGCGGATCGACAGTTTGTGCGGGCGTTTGTTCGGTTTGCGCCTGGTCACCGGCGGCACGGGAACGGCGGAGCCATTTTTTGCAGACGAGGCGGTCGATAGTCTGGACCCGGGGAATTACGCCGCGACGCTGACGACGCGGGATGGAATGTTGTCACGCCTTCTGGGAGCCGGGGATCCTGAGCCCGCGATCATTGTGCCGCGCCGCCTTTGGGACGAACTCGACGGGGTGGAGCGCGGCTGGTTGATTGTGGTTGAGGCGGCCGCGCGATGGAAGTTCTCGTGGATCCGTCAGGATGGTTGTGTGGAAACGGAAGTCGCCCTCGCGGAAGGCGAGGCGTTGGCGGATACATTGAAGCCTCTCTCGACCCTGGGGCGCAAACTGGTCGATCACGGTTGGCTGGCATCGAATGTTGATGACGCGCCTGTGCTGTTTGAGCCGCACTCCGCAACAAGTTGCGTGCGCTTGATCTGGGCGTTGCATCCGTCTCGCGCGACCTTGCCGGTATCAACGCATGTGGTCGAGGATCCGCAGCCCGAGTCGGTACAGGACGCGCTCCTGTCAAAAATGCGCCTCGTTGCCGCGGAGGAGTTGAAGAAACTGAAGACGGGGGCTCCGGGTCAGTACGTCCAACTCAAGCAAAGGTACCTCGAATCACTGGATCCACAGGGCCGTCAACTTATTCGCAATCTCGAGCAAATGCTTGCGGCAGAGCTGTTAGAGGAGCATTTGCGCCACGGAATTGTGCGCTACATGATCGAGCATCCATCCGCGTGGCAAAGCGCGACTTCCGGGAAACACGCGCATTAAGCAGTTTGAGCCTTGATTTTTAGATAGTTGCGCCCTATCTTTTTTAGATCACGTTCATCTGACATCCATGGAGGAGCTAAAAAGATGGCGGCAAAGAAGAAAGCAAAGAAGACCACGAAGACTGTTGCTAAGGCCAAGACCACCAAGACGGCAGCGAAGCCGGTCAAAGTTGGCCCGATCCCGCACACCTCTCGTACCCGCACGAAGAGCGAGATCATGCACGTGATCGCAACCCAGACGGGTCTCACCCGCAAGGACATCGGCAGCATGTTCCACGCTCTTGGCGAAATGATGGGCATGGACATCGGCAAGAAGGGCCCGGGCACGTTCGTGATCCCAGGCATGATGAAAGTCACCCGCGTGCACAAGCCGGCCACCAAGGCTCGCAAAGGCATCAACCCGTTCACGGGCGAAGAAACCACGTTCAAGGCCAAGCCGGCTCGCAACGTCGTTAAAATCCGTCCGCTCAAGAACCTGAAGGAAAAGGCAAACCACTAATCCAAACGGATTGTGATTTGCCGGTCCCCAGGTGGATCGGAAAAAAAGAAGCCAGGCAGTGATGCCTGGCTTTTTTATTTTGGGGAGGGGAGAGGATCCTTCCTCTTCGCTACGCTCACCTTCCTCTTCGCTACGCTCAGAGTCAGGATGACGAGAAGAGAGGATCCTTCCTCTTCGCTACGCTCAGAGTCAGGATGACGAGAAGAGAGGATCCTTCGCTCCGCTCAGGATGACGGGATCCTTCCTCTTCGCTACGCTCAGGATGACGGGATCCTTCCTCTTCGCTACGCTCAGGATGACGGGGCGTCATTCTGAGGCCGAAGGCCGAAGAATCCTGTCTCTTAGCGATTGGTGTTCTTGCGTTCCTGGTTCCGGACGTATTCGAGGAAAGCGGCCTTGTCTTCCATCAGGTTCAGCGACGCGGCGTGCGCGGCGTGGCGCTTGTTCATGCGTCCACCGCCATGCTTGTTTCCCCCGCCTTGCTTGTGGCCCTGATTGTGGCCCTGATGATGGCCTTGATGATTGCCGCCGCCGTGGCGGACGTTGCCTTGGCGCTGTTGTTGCTGGTGTTGCTGCACTGGGCTGCCGCCGCCGCGCATGGCGCTCTTGCGTTCGACAATTTCCCACGCCCTCAACACCAATCCTTCGGCCAGGAGTTCCGATGCCAGGTCCTCGACGGTCACGCCTTCTTCCCGGGCGCTCAATTCAAGACGTTTGCGGAGAGCCTTTGAGACTTCGAGTCTCAACGCGGACGAGCTGCCTGCCGATTCCACTTCATCGTGTCCTGAGGTCACCATCGGAGCATCGACTTCGTCCTGGTGAATGAAATCTTCCTGCTGAGACATGGATTCCTCTTCGTGATCGTTTGAAAGCTTTTCCTCGGTATGGTCGCGTCCGGCTTTTTTGCCGTCGGACTTTGAGTGACGGGGCATGAAAAATCCTCGGATTTCGGGTGTTGCGACGCCGTGGCGCCCTGCTTGTCTCTTGATTCGCTTCTATTCTGGCTTCGTGACTGGACGGCTCGTTTGAGTGGGAACCATCGGCGTCCAGACTGACTTACAGGTCAGGAAATCAGTATGGGACTGGTTTGCCTTACCCGGACTTTCCAAGTCAAGGGCGAAATCGTATCGGCCGCGCTCCATACGACTGATATCGACGAAAAATCCAGTGGTTGCGCCGGTGTCCTTGAACCACCGGGCTACATGGTCCGGGACCGTGGCCGCGACTCCCGTCCGACCTCGCTGCCATACGTGGGGCAAGGCTCCTGCCCGCGCCAACGCAGGGTCCACCGACGCGGACAAGACCAGCCCCGACGAATGGACCACCGATACCCGTGCCCTGCCCCCGGCATTCTGTTCGACCTCGGGGGCTATGGTGCCGTCAAGGCGCATGGCGTAGGCAAATCCGCTGCCCCGCCCCAGCAGTTTTCCCGGAGAGAATGGGATGTCCACCACCGACGGGATCTGGAACCGGTCACGGTAGAAAACCAGTTCGCTGAACAAGTGAGCCTTCATGAGGCTCCAGAAGGCCGTGTATTTGCTGCCGACGGCGACGATGCTGCGTACCGGTCCCGCACGCCAACTTTCGATGGCACCATCAAGATCCTCGTTGGAGCGGCTGACGGTTGGAAAGCCCCATGGTGGACTCAGCCACAATGCGAACCCGCCGTCCTCGTTGATCGTCACGAATTCACCTCGCGTCGCTCCTGGGATTTCCAGGCGCCCGATCGCGGCCGGGTTGTCCCGGTTGAACCGGTACCGGTACCCCCCGGCGTGGATCATCCCCGATCCGTTTTCGAACCGTGCGGCCGGCGGCAAGGCCGGGAATTTTCCTCCGCGAACAAATATCAATTGGTAGTCGCGGCCCGCCGCGGTGACCCGTGATCGAATCGCGTCGCCGGGTCTCAATCCATGATCTCTCAACCAGTGTGCCGCGGTCGCGTCGGTGATTTCGACGGATTCGCTGGCCGCGACTGGAAATTCCAGAACCAGCTCGTCCTCGCCGTTGAATACGCCGTCACCGCCATTGGCCGTGAAAGGCTGGCCGTTCTCGAGGACATAGTCACCGTTGCGGTCGCGCTCGTCGACCTGCGCGGGGACTTCGATCCATGATTTGCGGGTTTTGAGCCACGCGGAGATTCCCTCCGCGGGCAGGTAAGTTGAGTTCGGGAACGTGGACTCACTGGCGCTGACCAGGCAGATCGCCAGCAATTGTTTTCTCAAAACCGGTCCTCGAGTTCCGCGACGGATTTCGCGATGCCAGAGGTGATGATTTCCTTGCCGTCCACGGTGATCAGGACGTCGTCCTCGATACGGATGCCGATTCCGCGGAATGCCGGGGGCGCCGCGTCATCCGTGGGGTCGACGTACAGTCCCGGCTCGACGCTGAAGTACATGCCAGGCGCCAGGGCGAGAGGCTTGCCATTCTCGGTGTAGTCGCCGACGTCGTGCACGTCCATGCCGATCCAGTGGCTGGTGTTGTGCGGGAAAAATCGTTTGAAAGTCTGCTTTTCCTTGATCTCGTCCCGCGTTCCCGCCAGCAATTTTATGTCGCGCAGGCCATCGACCAGGACATCAAGTCCCGCTTCGTGGATTGCCGGCAGGCTGCTGCCCGGTCTCGCCGTGGCGAGGGCGGCCTCTTGCGCCGAAAGGACGATCTCGTACAGGGCTTTCTGCTCTGGCGTGAACTTTCGCCCCACCGGGAAGGTGCGCGTCACGTCGGACGCGTAGTAATCACGCTGAGCGCCCGCGTCGACAAGGAGCAACTCGCCATCACGCAAAGGCATGTTGTTGCTGCGGTAGTGCAGGACGCACGCGTTGGCGCCGCCGGCCACGATCGACCCGTAGGCCTCCATGTCGCCGCCGCCGCGCAGGAATTCGCCGAGGATCAGGCCATGGACGTCGCGCTCATTCTGTCCCGGGCGGACCGTCTCGTAAATTTTCTTGAACGTGGCGCGCGTCACGGCCGCGGCGGCGCGCATGCGCTCGACTTCTTCAGGTGTCTTGTGCAGGCGCATCTGCCCGGCAACGCCCCACGCGTCAAAAACCGGCAACTGCCAGCCGCGCGTGCGTCCGATCAGGCGCTTGTGGCGCTGGATCGCGCCGATGACTTTCTCGTCGTCGTGCGCGCTGACGCCGAAGTGGTAGAAAAGTTTATCCGACTCGCCGAGGAGTTGCGGCAGCATGTCCCACAACTGCTCGATGCGGTAAGCCTTGTCCACGCCGACGCGCGAGGGCGCGGCGGCGGTTCCCGTGCGCAGCCCTTCCCACAGTTCCGCGACCGGATCCTTCTCGCGCACGAACATGACCATGCGCTCGCCTTTTGGCGCCTTCGACAACAGGAGCAGAGCGGATTCCGGTTCCTCGAATCCAGTCAGGTAATGCATGACGCTGTCTTGCCGGTAAGGGTGTTCGACGTTGCTGTTCCGCAGCGCCGCGGGTTGCGAGAGGACCAGCATGGCCCCGCCCGGTATCAGATCCAGGCAACGTTCCATGCGTGCGCGGTAGTTGATCGGGGTGATGGTGTACGGCGATTTCGAAGATTCGTAATGTGTCACTGGACCTGCCTGTGGTGTCTCACTGGATCATGAGGTTCTTGGTGTTTTTGCTGTTTTTTGCCTTGGATGGCAAGTCGAACAAGCACGGGTGGAGGAACGAAAAAAGGAGAGGAGGAGGGGGAGACCAGCCCCCGCAATCAATATTGCCAGGGGGAGGGGCCGGTCGTGCAGCCCTGAAGGCACCGGTCTTACAAGACCGTCACCTCCGTGCTACTGGTACAACAATAACCGTGAACCACAGCACCACCTCCTCTCCTGGACCTCTAGTCCATGGGGCTTGTTTCAGCCCCACCTCAGAGTTTAGCAAAGAGGTTGTCCTTGTAATACTTCAGTTCTCCGATACTCTCGCGTATGTCATCGAGAGCACGGTGGTTTCCCTTCTTTTTTTCTTTTTTCTCAAGAATCATCGGGTGCCAACGCCGGGCCAGTTCCTTGACCGTACTGACATCGATCATGCGGTAGTGCAGGTACCGGTCGATATCTCTCATGTAACGGCTGATAAACCGGCGGTCTTGCCAGATCGAGTTGCCGCAAATCGGGCTTTTCCCGGGTTGGCAGTGCTCCCTGATAAATTCCAGGGTCTGCTGCTCCGCGTCGGCCAGCGTCATGGTGGAATCGAGCACAGCCTTCCAGAGGCCTGATTTCCTGTGGTGCTCGCGATTCCAGTCATCCATGCCCTCCAGGAGTTCCTTGTTGTGGTGAATGACGAGGTCGGGGCCCTCGGCGATGATCTCGAGCGATCCGTTGGTGACGATCGTCGCGATCTCGAGGATCACGTCCCTCTCGGGGTCGAGGCCGCTCATCTCCATGTCGATCCAGATCAGCGGAGCATGTGTCTCGGCTGTTGGTTTCTCATTCTGGTTCATTGGGTTTCCCGTTCTGAATGCGGAAATGGAACACTGGTTCCCGCCAGGCGATCCATTCGAACAGTTCATTGACTTGCGCACCGGCAACAATGGATTTCGCGTCCGGATCGCGCAAGATGTTTTCGATCACGGCGACCTCTCCGAAGTCCGCGGTCAGGAATTTCGTCCAGCCTCCAGCGCTGTCGGACCAGGCTTTGGCCCCGGCGCGTGTGGCGATGGCCCGCACATGGTCGTCGGTGGCCCCGTTCATTTTTTTTACAAGGATGTTGCCGACCCGGTATCCGAAGTAGTCCGGATACTCGCGCGCTCCCAGGTTCGCAATCATGCCGGACTCCACCGTTTGGGTCCCGAGGTCCAATGGAAAGTTCACAAGGAAATGATGTGACGCCGATTTGATGACGGCGCGCGCCCAGGCTTCCGATGGCGCGGCCTCTGGCACGGAGAGCCAGAACGTAACGGTCGCGCCCGCAAGGGCGTCGGAAGGCAACCCCGCCCGGTGCGCATAGTCACGGGTCAGTGTTTCGATCCGTTGACGGTACTCTGATTTGGAGTATGTCGTGGACTTGTCCTCGATCCTGAAACGATAGGTCGCCGGGCCCTCGCAGACTTCGACTGCCGGGTACGGTTCGTTGGACGGGATTCCGGTGCACCGTTCGGACCCGGGCGCGGCAGCAGATCCTTGGCTGGCCACCCCGGCGAACACGGCGCAAGTGAGCAAGACCGCTGCAGTGTATTGCGATTTTATTGAGAACAAGTTCAGCCTCCCGGGTCACGCTCTGGACCCTGGGAGTGCCTTCGGGGTTTGGATTTTGTTGTTTAGAAAAAAAGTCTTGGGAGAAATTAAAATATCTGAATTTAGTCTCGTTATTTTCGGGGGATGAATTTTGGTTGCCCGGTCTCGCTGTTTTGGTTTTTTGGGCTAGATTCGACCAGAACTCCTGCTAAGATGCTGGCTTGTCTCTCAATTAAGACGGATTTCATACAGGAGCGCCGTGTGGTGATGACGCTGAAGCGAAAGATCAATTTTGTGATGGTCCCGGCTTTCACGGCCGGATTGTGGTTCGCCGTTTCGGGTACTGTCGCGTTGGCGGCTGATTCTGACGCCGCTTTCAAAGTCGCCGGCAAGGTCACGACCATGAAGGAAGTCAAGAAGGCCAACGAAGGCGAATTCTTCGAGATCGAGAAGCGCCGTTACGGCCTCATCGAGCAAGCCGCCCGCGAGGCGTACCTCGAGCACTTCTGGGAGAAGCAAGCGAAGAGTGCTGGGAAATCCGTAGCCGCAGCCAAATCGGAATACTTCGAAAAGAACGTGAAAGTCTCGAGTGGCGACGTCAAGACGACACTTGAGCAGTTCAAGGATCATCCCCAGCTCTCGAAGATGCCAAAAGCCGAGCAGGAAAAACAGGTCAAGGAATACCTGAAATCGCGCAAGGAAGAAGAAGCGATCGAGAAGATCCTGGATGCCGCGCGCAAGTCCAAGGATCTGGTGATCCTGGCGACGGCGCCGAAGGAGCCGGTATTCTCGATTACCGTCACTGGCAAGGACAAGGTGCGTTATGCGGCGATCAAGGACGGATCAGATCCTACGGCGCCAGCAGGTTGCTCCGGTGACGCTTGCCCTGTCACCATCGTCGAGTACTCGGAGTTCCAGTGTCCATTCTGCGCGCGGACGCTGCCAACCGCGGAACAGGTCATGACGGAATACAAAGGCAAAGTACGCTGGGTCGTCCGGGATTTCCCGCTGAGTTTCCACGACCGCGCCAAACCAGCCGCGATTGCCGCGACGTGCGCCGCGCAGCAGAACAAGTACTGGCAGATGTACAAGGTTCTGTTCAACAACCAGAAAAAGCTGGGAGACTCGGACCTGGAGGCGCACGCGAAGGCGGCTGGCGTTGACATGGGTCGCTGGAAGGATTGCGTAAAAGATCCAAAGGCAATTGATGAGACGATCGACTCGAACATCAAGTCCGGCATGAGCCTCGGTGTGAACGGCACCCCCGCCTTCTTCATCAATGGCAGGAAACTGTCTGGCGCGTTGGCGTTCCCCGAGTTCAAGCGCGTCATTGAGGACGAATTGAACAACAAGAAGCCACATTAACACCTTGATTTGACTGAGTTTAGTGTTTTGCAGAGTCAACCCCCTGTTCCGTCTGCCGAAGATACCGGATGAAGGTACAGGGGGTTTTTCATGTCAGCCACACCAAAAGAGAATCGCCGCACGGCGCGCATGCGCCTCGACGAGCCAATGCATGTCACCATCAATTCGATGGGCGATTCGGTGCCGTATGAAACGTCGACTCGTGACGTTTCCCAGAGTGGTTTTTTCCTGGAATACGACCGCCCGTCGCGTTTCCCGTTCAATCACGCGAGTATCCTTGAAGTTCGCCTGACGTTGCCTGATGGCCACCAGATCTTCTTCAACGGCAAGGTCGCGCGCGTCGTCAACGCCGGTGAGCCGGCTGCCAGGGAGACGGGCAGCGGCATCGGGATCAAGATTGTCCAGATCGACGCCAAGGCCGAAAATATTCTGCGCACGTTCCTCGACAAGTTGTTCACGGAGCAGCAGCGCCGCGCCAGCCAGAACGCGGGATCTCCGTCGAACGGCACCGAGGGGGCTGCCTGATCCCCGTCGCGCGTGGTAATATCTGGTCTGATAACTCGTCTACGTCCACTCTCAGAAAACCGATGCTTCGCGCGCTGGAGAAGATGCCGTGGAATGGAAAAACGTAAAAGTCCCCGCTGGATCCAAACTTTTCAAGGCCCACAACTTCACTTTCATGACCAAAGGGCACTCCTGGCACCTTGAAGTCGACGAGTATTCGGATGGGAGTTTCTCGGGTCATGGTGAACATTCGACAGACCGCAACAGTTTTGTCGAGTCAGTCAGCGGACGTTCCCTGAACGATTGCCTGACAGCCTTGATCGAACGGATCCAGAACCGTCCTTCGTGAAACAATCCGATTGAAGGTGGCGCGGATGCCCTCTTATCGCTGCGGGCTTGAGGCCTGGATCGCAAATCCTCGCATTTCAGAATCCTGGGGCCGCTGTGGTCTCCTGTGCAATCAGGCTTCGGTCACTCGTGATTTCGAACCCGCCTGGGATGTCGCCTGTCGGTTGCTTGGGCCGCGCCTGAAGGCTTTGTTCGGTCCGCAGCACGGTTTTTACGGAACCGCGCAAGACAACATGATCGAGACCGGTCACGCGCGTGATCCAAGGTTGGGTATTCCGATCTACAGCCTCTATTCCGAGACGCGCCTGCCCACGCCAGAAATGATGGACGGAATCGACACTCTGATCGTCGATCTTCAAATTACCGGGTGCCGTATTTACACATGGAAAGCCACGATTGCCGCGTGCCTGCGCGCGGCAGCGCGCGACGGAAAACGTGTGGTCATCCTGGATCGTCCCAATCCCGTCGGTGGCGAAATCCTGGAGGGGCGTGTCCTCGACGTGGATTCGACGTCTTTCGTGGGCGAGTTCCCGATCCCGATGCGGCATGGCCTGACAGCGGGTGAGGCCGCGCTGTTTTTCAACCGCTCGATCAAGGCCGGGTTGGATGTGGTCCCGCTCGAGGGGTGGGCTGCCGGATCATTCTGGAATTCGCTGGAGCGCCCATGGGTGTTGACGTCCCCGAATTTACCGACAATTGATCCGGTCCATGTATATCCGGGACTCGTGATCCTGGAGGGCACAAACATCTCAGAGGGGCGCGGCACAGGGCTTCCTTTCCAGTTCGTGGGCGCCCCGTTCATCAAGCAATCCGCGCATCTTGTTGAACGTGTCCGGAAGTTGTTGCATCTTCCGGCTGGAAAACATCCTCCGGGACTTTTCCTTCGTGAGGCAAGTTTCGAGCCGACATCCGGAAAATGGATGAGGAAGAGTTGCAACGGAATACAAGTCCACGTCTTGGATCCCTCGAAGGTCCGTAGTTTTGATTTCGCGGTGGCACTTGTCCGCGCGTGCTTTGAACTTTCGGATGGCGCGTTCGCATGGAAGGATCCACCGTACGAATATGATCTTGTGACCTTGCCGATGAAGCTGATCATTGGTTCACAAAAGGCTGACCAGAAGTTCCTGGCGCCGGATTTCTCCATTCATGATCCGTTCTGGCACGAGGGTCACGAGGCATACGCCGGAGACGCCGGGAATATCCTGATCTACCCGCGTTCAAAGGGACTCGTTGCATTCCAGTCTTGATCTTGTTTTGTCGGCGATTTTTCAGTCCTCGTCATCGCTTGTCTTGACGGTCGAGGCTGTGGCGCGGTCCATGTTGTCGTTTACTTCCGCCGCGATCAATTCCTGGAACCCGGTCAGCGAGTTCATGGATTTGAAATCCTTGTCGACGCGGGCTTGTTCGGACAGGCGCGGTTCCAGTTGAATGGCCTCACGAAGCGAATAGAGGGCTTCGTCCTTGCGCCCCAGCAGCGCGAGCGCGCAGGCTTCGTTGTATCTTGCCGCCGCGTCGCCGGGGTCGATCTCGGTCGCCCGTGTGAATTCGGTCAATGCCGCGGACAGGTCCATTTGACGGTAAAGGGCGAGTCCAAGTCCATTGTAGTACTCGCTTCGTGTCGGATCCAGGACGATGGCGCGGCGGTAAGCCGCGGCGGCGGCGATCTGATTGCCGAGTCTTTCCGACAAGGCCTCGGCCATGTACGCATGGACGATTCCCTGGCCAGGACCGTCGTCCGCCGCTTCCTGCAGCAAGGCGACCAGATGTTTCTCTGCCCGCTGCGATTTGTATTCCGTGAAAAGGAATTCGAGCATCGTCGCGCGGTCGTTCGTTCCCGCGATGGCAGACGCGAAGGCATCATGTGCCTTGGAGAATTCCCGTGTCCGAAGGTACGCGGCCCCGAGGTGAGCTTCGACCATCGCAGGGAACTTCCTGTTTACCTGACGCATGTCCGCTGTGGCTTTTCGTAATTGATCGCGGATCGCGAGAAGCTGCCTTATAGCTGGTCCTGACATCCCGAGCTTCCTGTAGGAGACGACCGCGTCGCTGAACATCAGTTCCTTGTTGCCTGGAGATTC
>RGVZ01000106.1 GCA_010029825.1 bacterium
ATGGGCTGGCCAAACTGCCCGCGACGCTCGTGAACGAATTTCCGTGGCTCAATGACGTCGTGCTCGATGACAGCAGCGAGAGGGACGAATCAAACACGCCCGCCATGGACTTTTTCGCGCTCAACTTTTACTCGGGTTGGGACGACGGCATTTGCCCACCACCGGACGACCGTCTCGCGTCTCGGTGGCTACGACCCTGTCCCCAGGGTCTTCCCGCTCTCTTGCGCGTCTTTGGCAATCGATACGCCGATGCATCCGCACTACCGGCAGCGTGGGAGGTCGTCGTGACGGAGACGGGCGTCTCCACACGACCGGGGGACGGCGCCGACGACAACGACACGCGCGGCGCACATGTGCGTGCAATCACGCGCGTGGTCGATGAGCAAGACGGTGTATCGACGTTACCGACATTATGGTCCTGTGACAAGGTCTTTTTGTGGAGTTATGTCGACAACTTTGAGTGGGCGGCGGGCTTTACGGAGCGTTTCGGCGTGCTCGGCTTGGTCGATCCATTGGCGGACGATCCGGCGTCGCGTCAGCAGCGGTGCTACCGTGACAGCGTGGGCGCGTTTACGTCTGCGTCGCGCGTGGAAGCGCTCGGCGTGGGGCGATGTCCGTCGTAGTCGTTCGTTCGTTCGTTAGTGTTCGTAGTGCTGCTTGATGGTGGAATCGGGAAAGCGACGACGATCTTGAAAGACAATGCCGTTGTGGCCGTGGATATCGCTGTGGAGATCGATGCGCATGATGGGCACACCATTCTCAAAGGTCGTCGTAAAGGCTTCTGTGATAAGGTCGACGTGTCGTCGCCGTGCTTGGTCCGGTCGTTGTGCAAAGGCGAGAATGGCTTGTGCACCGGCTTTTGAATAGGCAATGGCGTGCGTGCCGCGGACACCGCCGCGTGCGTGATGCACGGCGTGTCCATCGATAGATGTCGACGTTTGGATCACGCCGTCCCATTTGTCCATGCAGCACCCAAGAAAAAACATTCCGGTAGACGCAGCATGACGTTCGTAAGGGAGCAGTTGTGCGATTGTCAGATTCTCCAACACATTGACGTCGTCCTCAAAAATGTACATCCACTCGTCATTCGCGCAGTGTGTGGCAATGTGCTCCCACAGTTGCATGTGCGTGCGCTTGAGTGAAACGGGCGGGTCGGCGTCGTAGACTGCCTTGATGAGGACGACGTCGAACCCGACGGTCGTCAATACATTGCGGGCGAATTGCGCACGGGCACCGTTTAGATCGACGGTGATGACAAAGGCTTGGCGCCGAGGAATCATGAATGTAACTTGTGAGTTTCTCTATGGAGAGCATTGATAATACGGATACATTTTTCGTGTTTGGTAGTAGACGTCAGTCAGTTCATTATCCGCTGCTCGATCATGATTCTCAAAATTCATCGCCTGGGTCACACCGAGGCTCATTTGCTAATCGTCTATTACCTGAAACATGTTTTCCCTGGGCCGCTTGACGAGGAACGTCAGCAATTTGTGAACAGAAACGGAACGGTGTTTACCAAATGGCTATGGGGCACGGGTGGTTTTTACGACAAGTCCTTCGACTTGTCTGGCGCATCGACGTTTTCGGATTACCCCGACACCATTCAACAATCGCCCCATTTTCAACGTTATCTAGCGGAACTATGGCGCGCCGTGCATGAATCATCCTACTGCCAGTGGTTCATGAACTACCCCTACCTGAACGAAATCACCGCTCTGCTTGAACCAACTCGACGGCCGTGGCCGGAGGAACTGGGATCGATGGACCCATACAACGGCTTATGGTGGAATGTCAACCTCTCCAAACGCATCTTTGACGCGCACAAGCGCTGCTTGATCGTGTCGCCGTTTGCGCCACTCTTTGAGGAGCAATTCAAAAGCGGACGCTACACCCAGTTGTGGAAAAATCCGTGCGACAACATGAACGGCTTTGAGCACTTGTTGGCGGTGCAATTTCCTTTTTGTTTCGTCAACAATGGTCCGGACGCCAACTTTTGGGAAACACTCGATCGCATGTTTGCGGAAATTCAAGACGTGTGCAGACGTGAAAACATCGATCTCGTTTGTCTCTCCTGCGGCTGCTATGGACATATCTTGGTGGATCGCATCGTGTCTCACCTCAACATTTCTGCGGTCTACTTTGGTAGTGCACTGCCCAAGCATTTTGGGATTGACTTTTTGCCTCCCCACAAAGAGATTCCTACCACGTATGTGGCGGAAAACTGGATCCTCTCTTGTCCACCGGAACTCCAGTTTGAGCGCAGGGACGTGTGCGACATTCAGCGCTACTTTGGGCGTTGATGGACGTCGATGGATAGAGCGATAGATCGTTAATGGACAATGACACCGAAGGTGTCGCGCAGGAAGCGTTGCAGCGGAAAGAGGCACGCTGTCGTGCCGTGCGTGTAATAGGTCGGTCCTCCCATGGACCTCGGCGGAACAATCTTGAACGCGCCCTTCTTGCTCTGGTGAATCACAAAGCCCCGTCGCTCCAATTGCTTAAATAGGAGCAGAACTTTGCGATTCTTGTGGTCGTAGCTCATGATTCCGCGTTCCCTGATGAAAGAAGGAAGGCACAGTCGTCGACGAACGATGAGTATGCTTGATCGCGTCGATGCGTGTATGCGCTATGGATGCGTGTATGCGCTATGGATGCGTGTATGCGCTATGGATGCGTGGCAAGATGATAGCGTCACGCGATCGAAGCAGCATCAGTTTTGGCCCATATTGGATGACCATGTGCAATGATTCGATGAAACATCCGTTCTTTCCAAAAAATGCAAGTCGTGTCGGTAGATGGCCTCAAAGGCGCCTCGAACATTCGGGTCTGCGCACCGGTTCCACATGTCGTGGCACGTTCTGGCGTCAGGAATGCGTTTCTGCGCGTGTCGTTCGCGCCACTCCGAGAGGGTCCAGTCCCAGAATGGCGTATTGGCATGCGCAATGGCATGCGCAATGACATGCGCAACGTCCGCCATGTCGTGCTGCTTCGACGCGGCGAGCACGGGGGTGGTGTTGAGGCGCGGTAGCGCGGCGAGAAGCTTGGCGTCGGCGTGACGGAGGTGCTGACACGAAGCGCGCACCTGTCGGGCAAAGGCGGGGTCATCCGAGTCCAGGATGCGGAGATGCTGCGCCTGGAGGAAGGCGGTCGGAATCTGGCAGGTAAAGGGCGCGTCGTGAATGTCTAGACAACCATGCTCTTGCATGTACATTAGAACGGTGCGCATCGTTATGGGCTCGTTGGCGGCGTCCATGACCATGCGCATGCGTCGCACGTTGACCGTGCTCATGAACTTGACGTCGCGTTCCAACACGTACTTCTGGAGAAAGTGGCTCAGAAAGCGCCGGAAGGGATGGCGAACGACGACGAGCACGTGAACATTCGGCGGAACGCAATAGTCGGGGTGGTAGAAACCGAACTGAAACGACTTTTTGAGATGCAGTTCGTGAAAGGAAATGCCGACGTGGGAAATTTGAAACGCGCAGGGATTGACGCGGCGCTGCCACTCCAGATAGAGCCACCGCATCGTGGAACAGGCGCACTTGGGAATCCAGACAATGGCCAAACGCGACTGTCGACTAAAGAGGACATTGGGCATGCGCAGCACATGTCGACACGCCGTGCAGGATTGTGCGGCGCACAATGGCGTGTACATGTCCACCGGCACGGACGGCGTCAACGGAAAGCGAGGCATTTTTCGTTCCTCTTCTGCCACTCATTAGAGAGAGAGATCGACGGAGGAATGAATGAACCAGAGATACACATGACGACGTGGCATCAGAGAAAGAAAACGTCATTGATCTATCCGTCATGATGACCGATGTCCACGCGTCCTCGTGCGTATTGGGCGGTGGTACCGCAGCGCTTCAAACACTCTTGGGACATCCGCTCGAGACGATCAAGGTGCGTCTGCAACGAGGAACGACCGATTGGCGCGTTCTCTCCCGACACGCCTACACCGGCTGGCGCGTTGCCTTCCTCACGCAACTATGCGTTCACCCCGTCTTTTTCGCATGCTACCGTCACTGTCGGAGTGATTCGCCGCCGTGGCTGAGCGGCGCCGTCACCGGTTGTGTCACCGCATTGCTCTTGCAGCCGATTGAACTGCGCAAGACGCTGCTCCAAAGCGGCAGCCCGCTACCCTCCACACGCGGTTGGCACGGTCTCGTGGGATGGACGCGCGGATGGCCACTCCTCTTGTCTCGCGAAGTCGTCGGCACCGCCTGTTACTGGGACGTCTTTGAGCGCAGTGGGGCCGTTACGAACGCCTGGGCGGCGGGAGCGCTGGCGGGCGTGTGCAGTTGGCTCGTGTCCTACCCGATGGACGTTTGGAAGACGCAAACACAGACCAACGCGCACCAAACGCCCCGCGCCTCGTTCGCAACGCAGTGCTGCGCGTTGGGCGTGACACTGGTGCGCGCTGCTGTCGTCAACGGTAGCACATTGTCGCTGTACGACGCGACGACAGAGGCGTTGCACTGTGTGCAATAATTTTAGTCCTCCATCAATGTACGTATAGGAGCGCACCACGCAAAGAGATGCAATACCGCACGATCCTGATCTGTTCTGGGGGCAAAACGGGCACGTCGACGCTGGTAAAGAGCACCGCGCGTTATTTGCAGGACCGTAACCTCGACATTTCCATGGTCGGTGCAACACACGCACGTCACACGAGCGAGATTGTGCAAGATTGTCGAGCGGTTGCCACACCACAGGAACGTTTACTTATCCTCACCAGTTTTCGCGATCCCGTCACACGCATGATCGCATCTTTCTTTGAAAATATCGATCAACATGTCGGCAATGTCGCATGCGGTCCATCATTACCCTTTCCAGAGATGCTCCTCGCTTCCATGTGCAAGATGGATCAGTATCTAGATCCGACGAACCCCGTTTATCTGGAAGCCTATCATCCCGTCGGGCCGCCACCTAGCGACGTCAAAGACTTTCTCATTACGCACGAGGAGCCTGTCGATATTGTATGGCTGCGACTGGACCGTGCTCATCTGTGGGAATCTCAAATCGGTCAGGTTCTTCCAGGGTGGACGATGCTCTCCGATAACCTGTCGGTGGAGAAACCGTATCACCATTTATACGAAACGTTTCGGCAGCTGTACTGGAATCCGCACTTTCATCACCTCATCGACTGCGAACGACACATTTGGGAAAAGTACCTGTCCCCGTTCGACATGGACGCTATCCGTCGCCGATGGTGCGGACCACCTTCCTGCATCTCTCTGCCCGTTCGACAAGTCACTCTTCTGGCGACGGGCACCTTGTCTCTCACAACGACCACGTGCCAGGAAGCAGACCTTCCGCCGCATGATGACGTCTGATCGTCGACATGTCTTTAACATTCTTTTCTGGAGGAAAAGGATGCCGAGTCGACCTTACGCGTTGTCTCGTGAGCGTGTGCGGCTCAGTCCGTTTGCGACGGTGGAAAAGGCGAGAGACGCGTTGGCGCGCTACCAACGCGGCGAATCCATCGGGTTCACGTACGTGTCGAGTTTGAAGGCCATGGGCATCCTTCCACGCGCCAACGGGCAGTATCAACTGGGACCGAAATATCTTTCCGCGTCGATGAAAAAAAAAGCACCGGCATGAAGAACGTTTTCGGTGCACCACTGGAACCGTGTCGGGCGAACGCAGACGACGCGCAGGGTTCTTGGGATTCGACCGGCCTGTGCAGCGAATCAACCGGCGGCGTGCACCAAATTTGTGTCACCTTTGACGAGGTCACCAAAAACTTTGCCCAGCAAACGTTTCAACCGACCAACTGGTCGCGTCAACGCGTGCACCAACCGCACTGCGTGTGCTTGGGCGCCTATGCGCTCTACCACGCGCGAGCCGGCAACGCGCCGCTTACGACAAACTGTCGCGCCATACCGGAGACCGTGTTTGACCCCTCCTACGTGCAGCACTGGGCGACATGGAACAGCTACCAACTGCCCCGGCAAATCGTCAATGGCGTGGACGCGCTATGCCGTGCCTGTGATCAACAGGCCCAAACGTCAGAGGAACGTAACTATCTGCGCATGCACTACCAGAACATCCGCAAGGCGTATTCGTGACTCTTACCGCAATGCGGCTCGGATGAGCAGCGTGAGAAGAACGCCGACAAGCATGCCAAGAAGCAACAAAGAACAAGGGAGGAGGGGACGGAACGTGCAAAGGGTCATTTCCCGAACAACGTGCAACAGAGAGCGCAGGAGCGAATGCTTCGGAATCCATGTTTTTTCATGGAAATGTAACGCCACCGTCCTGTCGGTCACGTAGAACAAGTCCTCCGTAATCTTGGGTTCAAAGAGGTCATGAGGCAGGTAAACAATGGCGTGGGCCTCGTTGGCCGGATTTTTCTCAAACAGGCGTAGTTGCTTCCGAACATTCACGGGTCCGGTGCAGTGACCAACCAGCCACTCCTTGGAGAGCGGAATGCCACGAGTGGAGAAACTGTGCACTCTTGTTTGAATGTCCGAAATGAGTGCAAGAAGAAACGGATGCTTGACCGTGCTCATCATCATGCCGTTGTTGACGAAGCGCATGCCAAACGGCTGAATGGATAGGAGGGAAACAGCCAACCAGTCGGATCGTTGACCCATCCGTTCTGTCAAGATGGCGCATGAGTCGAGCGGTCGGATGCACCACATGTCCGTGTCCACGTACATGCCACCCGTCTCATACAGCAAACAGTAGCGCCCAAAGTCAATGGCGAGCACCATGTGCACATGTGCCAACTTTAGAAAGCATGCTTCCGTTTCCGGTGAAATGGAACGACACGCCTGTCGCAGTCGGCTCTGATCCACGACCTGATGTCGCCACGTGGGGTTCATGCGTTTCCACGCATCCGTGTTTTCGCGAATCGCAGAGGTGAAGGAAGGATCGTTCACTCCCTGAAACCATACCTGATACAAGAGGCGGGGCAACACCATCTCTGTTTGTTTGTAGTTGATTCAGATTAATGTGTCTTTTTTCTGTGCCATGAGCAGAGAGAGTCACACCGTTTCTCTCTTTGGCGTACCGTTGACACACGTCGCTTGTTTGCGTGCATGTACATTTACGATCTCACCCGACAAGTGCTGCACACGGAAGAGCAGTGCATGCTGCCTCCGTCGGTCGACGCGGATGCCTACGCACAAACCGTCTACGTCTGCAACCCGAGTCTCATCCGATGGCGAAACAACGAGTTCTTCATGACCTACCGTCGCATGCACTACTTTCTACACCCGCGCGTGTGGGAAGCCTTTCGAAACGAGATGCACCCGTGGAAAATTTGGGACAACGGACACAAGTTGCTGCACGTCGATCCCGACAATGTCCCGCCCAATGCGCCTCGCTACGGCCGCCGGAAATTCCGCAGCGGATTCCAGTCCGACACCTTCATTTCCCCTTCCACCAAACACGGCGAAACCCAACCCCTTTTACGACATTCCCGCACATGACGGCGAGTTTGACAGCACCGGCCTGTGTCGCCTGACCTTTGACATCCACCAGAACGCCTTTACCGTTCATACTTGCAACCGCAACATCTTTGGAGAGCACATGAGCCAAGACACCCGCATCTCGTATCGCGCCGAGCCGTCACCGTCACAGCCAGACACGCCGAACGATGACGATCGACGCTTCATGCTCACCTACAACGCCTTTTTGACCGACGGCACCACACGCATGGTGCAACGTCAGATGGACGTTCTCGTGTCGTCCGATGACAATGTCGGCGACGACTGCCTCCTCTACTGCTCGCCAGAAACCGACCTGGTCCTTCCGCAACATCGTCAGCCCGTGGAGAAGAACTGCGTTCCATTGATCGAAGGCGACATGTTGCTGTACGGTTTCCACTACGGGTCTCTTGTCGCGCACAATCAGCAAACGGGGGAGGTCCGAACCGTGCCTTGTCCGATTCTGGAAAAGACGATCCACGTGCTCGGCGCATCCAATGTCTTTTTCTCGCTCGGCACACAGGCGCTTCCTTACCGGGAAGGCTACCGACTGAGTTGCGGCCACGTAAAGCTCAAATGCCTCAAGAGTGCGGGTGCCGTCACGTCTTCCCACGCCGGCATCTCTCGCCTCTTTCAACAGATCGATTGGAGCACGATTTACCGACACGGCAAATACCTCTACTTCATGTTCTTTTTCGAATTCGACGAGCGCACATTGGAGATTTCCCGGGTCAGCCCGGCGTTCTTTCCCACGACGGACGAACACAGCCACTTGCCCTACCTTCTCACCTTTCCCACCGGCCTGACCTTTGGACGCAATCACGACGAAATCTTTGTCTCGTACGGCGAGGGCGACGTGCGCTGCAAGGTCCTCGGTATGAACCGTGACGAGATGGAGAACGTGCTCAGTGAGCACACCGACACGGACGTGGTGCATCCTCTGCCCTTTCGCTTCCTCAACGTCGACGAATGGAACCGGAAGCCGCGGTGGTTCCACTACGGCTACTTTTACGAATGGAATTGCGGCGACGACATGTTTATGCGCGTCTGGCGCTACTTGCACGCCCTCGCGGCGCCAGAAAACGACTGGACGCGCTACGTCGTCAAGTTCCGCAATGAGTATCATCCGACCGAGATCCAACATTCGTCATGATGTGGTCGTCTTTGGCGGTGGCGACATTCTGACGACCTACTTCATGGAACGTATCCACGACGGCATCCGCAAGCACGCCATCAGCGTCGGCATCCCCTACGAGAGTTATGCGCCCGCCTGTCGCGCCTTTGCGACCCTCGTTTTGCGCAATGCCAGAGACTTGAACATGGTCCGCGCACTCTTTCCGGCGAACGCGCCATCGCGACCGCAACTGCACGCCTTTCCCGACATGGGCTTCCTCCTCCCCCTGCTCTGGCCACGTGCACGAGCCACGTCACCGTTCGCGCTCGACCCCGCCTACGGACACGTCGGTGTGACGCTGTGCCGCACTTTCTATGAGCGCAGTGCGTTCGGTCACCACCACTACGCCGACCTGGTTCTTTCGCTCACGCAACTATTGGAACGGTTCCTCCGACGCTATCCACGCGTGCACCTCCACTTTCTCCCCTTTTGCATCTCCCCCTGGAAGCACTACGAGGATGACCGCGTGCTCCACGTGCACATTCTCCAATTGCTCAGCGTGCACTTTCCCGACCGTATCTTTGACATGTCCACCCACGTTCGCTACGACGCCGCCGACTATGTGCGCCAGAGTTACCAGGCCATTGCCAACATGGACGCCATGGTGTGCGCGCGCTTCCACGCGCACGTCTTTTCCATGGCGGCCCACACGCCCTTTTTCTCCATTTCCTGCAGCCGCAAGTGTCAAGAGTTGGTGCGCGAGCACGAGTGGGACGAGTGGGCCGTTGCCTTACCCGAAATGGCCAATGGCAAACCCGGACCCCTGCCAAACGTTCCGGCGGTCGCGGACCGCCTCGGCGCCATGTGGGAGCAGCGCGACGCCTTGCGCGAGCGCCTGCGCGCGTCCTACCAGCAAAAGATTTTGCCGCAGTGTCGACAGTTCCTCACCTTTTGGCGCGCCTTTGTGCAGCAAGAGGTGCCGTCACCACCAGAGTCGTGACAACGGAAGCGAACGAACGAACGTTCATGATATGCGCATAATGCGCATTATACGCAGTGTTACCATTCGAATGCGCTCGAATGATGACCGGACAATCATCTATCCACAATGCCCCATCACACAAAACAATCATGCCGTTTTACCAAGCACGTGGCATCCTACTGGTGCACATTCCCAAAACCGGCGGAAGCTGGGTGGACCGCATGCTCACCACTGCCAACGGAAAGGGAGTCAAACCGCTCTTCAAGACGTCATGGACCGACTTTTGCGCCGGTCAGCACGAAGCGCGTGGATTTGCAACATCGGAACAGCACTTGACCCTCTCCGACGTGCTGCGACGATGCGGGCCCGCTCTAATTCCAGAAGTGCGAGAGGTGTGGTTCGTCACCCGACACCCGACGGCGCGGCTCTTGTCGGAATACGTCTACCTGAAGCGGCACGTCTTGTCTCGTCTCGAGGACGACAGTGCTGCGCGCTTCGGTGGTGCCGATTTCGCGAGCATCCGTTTCGACACCTTTCGCAACTTTTGCTTCACCGCCCATTTCGCCGCACAGCGCAACCCCGCCGTCGCCGACGGCCACTTTCGGCCGCAGTGCGCCTACCTCCGTCTCCAAAACGGTGCGCGGATCGAACAGGTGTTTCCCTCCGCGGTCGTGCGCGCCTTTCGCTTCGAGGCCTTTCCGGACGTTTACCGGCACGTCGCCCGCGTCTGGCGACGAGCGGGCTTGGAATGGTCGCCACGACAAGAGCAAGTCGCCGTGACGCGTCTCTCCACAGCGACAAAGAAAAGGGAAATCATCAATCTCGATCGGGCAACGCTGGCCCTCATCCATCACTGGTTCCGCGACGATTTTTCATTCTTCGGTTACGACCCCCATCAACACACCTTTCCCGACTACCCCACCCGCTTCGTCGACGACGACGATGTCGTCGTCGCGCGCACCGTCACCCACAAGTCCGAAGCGCCATTCATCGCCACGCGCCACTCGCCCACGCCCTGCACCGGCGGCCCCATCTGCGGCACCCACACGTAGCGGCTGTCGGCAGTCCGCTGCGCCTCGAGCGCGCGCGCAAAGTCCGTCACGCGCGCAAAGGACCGCGCGTCCGCCGGCTGCAGCACAAAGGTCACCCACACCGACGGACACGACGTCGCCATTTCGTTCAACAGCGCGCCAATCACGCTCGTTTCCAGCGCATTCACCCGCTCCACGCAGTGCTGAAAGAGAAACCAGTGCGTCGCCTCCGTCACCCCCTTGCACCGTCCACACCGTAGAGGTTGAACTTGTCGGCCACGTCGGAGGCGGTCAGTTGTTCGTGGAGGCGCCAGGTGTGCTGGCCGTTGTCGCAGAGGAGGTCGGAGATGCAGAGCGGCGTGTCAAAAGGCGTCGGCACGTTGGCGGAACCGGACGGCAGGAGGGGCGGTCGAAACGCCGGTGGCGGCGTGGTCACGCGCTTGTTGGGCGTGGTCCACGCGTTTCGCGGCCGTGCATTGGCAAAGGACAGTCGCCAAGGCGTCAATCGTCGTTGCCGCGATGGCAGCGTCGGCGCGCTGGCGGTGACCACCATGAAGGCGACCTGCAGGGGCGTTTGAAAAAGCATGATGCACGCACTGACAACAACAGACAGTGGACGGACGAATGAGATTCAATCGACCAATGCGACAAGAGACTGTTAGGATTGTTGTTGCTTTGACGAAGCCTACAGATACATACAAAGCATCGTCAATTTTGCAACGGTGTATTCATCCGTGGACATTCGTAAAAAGAGGAAATAGGATAAAAAGAGTAGACACGAGAATGCCATTTCTTGCCTCGATGCCTTCTGTCAGCGCCGCCATTCCCTACGTCACCTTTACGGCCTATACGACCATGACCATCTTTTTCGTCCTCATGATTGTCGTCGTCTTGCAAGTGCTCCTCCCCGGTGTGCGACCCGCGCTCGAGGCCGCCAAGCGGTTGCCGTCTGTCGTCAAGACAGTCAGTGAGACGTTGACACAATCGCAGGGGACACTCACTTTGGCCAATCAGACGCTCCTGCAGGCGCAGGGCGTCATGGCAGAGATGCAGCAGAACCCGCTGCTCGTCGGAAGCGGCGCCAACGCGTCTAGCGCGCCTATCGGCCTCGGGTTTTTCCGCGGTGGGTAGAAAGAGCGATATTGGCAGGAATTAAAAGACGTGATGCAACGTCGACCCAGTTCTCCTCCTCCTGCCGTTACCTTTGTTCCTGGGCTGTCCATGTCGTACCTGTCTGCTGCGTCGCCACGACCGGTGTTACGCAACACGCCCGTCGTTTTGTTTTCACCACGAACGATCGAAAAAGAGGACGAACCACTCCTTGCCGCCCTGTCCAGTTTCAAATCGAGAGACGACATCGGACTCTTTCTCTCTCGACTCTTGCAGTCCTACCGCGCGTCGATCGCACAAACGGGACTTCAGATGCAGTTTGCCACGGCGACCTTTCTCACGCTCGCCACGGTCTGTCTCACGGTGCACTACTCGCGTCCACAAGCGCAAAACACCTTTCTCTACGTCGGTGACGCTCACTGTGCTGTGGGTGGCCTTTATCATGCTCGGAACGCGGAGCAGCACTCAGATTGCGCCGGGCGACAATGTACCGATCCTCGCCGAACTCGTCCTTCAGCCCGCGCGACAGTATCTCAAGGTCATGGAAACCATGTTCATGATCCTGTGCGGCAATGTCGCCCTCGTCGCGCTCATCAAGTGGCTCTGCACGCCCGGTCGACGCGCGCCGGACGGCCTGCAGTGGACGACGTGGGCTGTCAATGCCGCCTTTTCGATCGCCGCCTGTTGGTTGCAGTACGGATGGCCCAGCGACGCGTACGTGGCGCGAATCTCGTTGCAAAACGTCATTAGCAACTTTGTCCTCTTGCAAACGGTTACGCAACTCACACGCTCGGGGAAAGAGGTCTTTGGCAACGCCTCTGCCGAACCGGATCGCGCCTCCATTGTGCTGTGGCTGCAAACGCTCGTCGTGCCCATCGTTTTGGCGCTCTTGCTCGCCGCCTTTTGGGTCGCCACACGCAACACGTCGGCGCAATGGGGCGTTTCCGACATGATGGTGGGCACACGCAAGTTGGAGCACTTGTCCTACTATCGGGAGAATGTGCAGACCTTTCATTGGCAAACCATTGTCCTCGCAGTGCTGGCTATCCTTCCGTCCACCGTCATTGCACTCGTGGCGTGGAAGACGCGCGGGGAGGCGAACGCGTGGCTAATGTCGTTCACTGCCACGTTCCCCGCATGGGAGGCCGCGCGCACAGCTCTTTCTGATCCGGATGAGAAGGTGCAGTTTATCGGTGCGAACATGTTCAAAATGAAGGTGTGCTCGGAGTGGCATTCGCTCCCCGAGGGCGCCAAGGCGCAGAGCAGACTCCCGCCCGCGAAGAGGAGTAGACCGAACATGATGATGGGTCGTCGGCCCCATCGATCAGAGGCCAGCCCATAGGGGATCTGGAGCATGGCCTGCGTGAGTCCGTACATGCCCAGTGCAAGACCAGCCATGCCGGCGTCCTCGCCACCGGGCAGGTCCCGAATACCCAAGGCCAAGACCGGGAGCATGAGAAAAAGGCCCAGCATTCGCAGGCCATAGACCCCCGCCAAAGCGAGACTCGCTCGAAGCTCCAGCGGGGTAAAGGAGACCAGGGCAGGGGCTTTGGACGACATCGTTCGTTATAGTAGACGATTGACTTTTCTGGTCCTCAATGACTGAACCCGCCCTCATTCGGGTGCGTGGCGCGCGCACGCACAACCTGAAGAACATCAGCCTTGATATCCCCCGAAATCAGCTCGTGGTGATCACTGGGCTGTCGGGATCGGGAAAGTCATCTCTGGCCTTTGACACCCTTTATGCTGAGGGACAGCGTCGGTATGTGGAATCACTCTCAGCTTACGCTCGGCAGTTCCTCCAACTCATGGAGCGACCCGATGTCGACCTGATTGAGGGGCTGTCGCCCGCCATCTCAATTGAGCAGAAGACTGGCAACCACAATCCGCGCTCGACGGTCGGAACGGTCACGGAGAT
>RGVZ01000107.1 GCA_010029825.1 bacterium
GTTACTCAGTAGTCTATCTATCTATAAGTCGGAACTGAGTAGCTTTTTTTGACACATTTCAGCCAGGATACGTTTTCCAAGGCGAGAAAGCAAAGAAGGGGAGAATTCAAGTTCCATTAGTTTGGGCCTCATGTTGCACGCCTCGAAAAAGGTATTCGTGGAGGATGATTTCCTAATGTCGTCGCATCCGACCCCGCACACGGCAGCCAATGTTACCGACGACCCTGTGCAAGTTGCTGATGTAGGGAGTCCAGCACTCGAACTACGCAAGCCGACTGGTGTGACCGATGTTTTGTGGAACAATCTCTGTTTGAACAATCCTGAATTGAAGAAGCGGATCTCCGATTTTGCTACTCATGTTTAACGACAACCCGGGAGTCCTTGGCAAGCGTCATCCTGATGCCCCTCGTCATCCTGAGCGGAGCGAAGGATCTTTTCTTCCCCGTCATCCTGAGCGGAGCGAAGGATCTTGACTTGAAGAAAGGATTCTTCGGGCTGCGCCCTCAGAATGACGGGGAGGAGAGGATTCTTCGCCCTTCGGGCTCAGAATGACGCGGGGACAGGATTCTTCGGGCTGCGCCCTCAGAATGACGGGACGTATTCATCGTTGACTGGGTATAAAAAGATGTTAAAAACGGAGCCGATTTGTTATTAGAACTCCATCAGGCAGGGAGGGAATCATGCGCGCAATTTTCAGCAAAATTCTTCTGGTAACCATCCTCGTTTCGGCGCCCGCGGCGTTTGCGGAGGAGCTCTTCCCGGACGAACCGGCAACCGACACCCCCGAAGAATCAGCGACCTGGTATGGCGCGTGGCGCTGTGACGCGTGGCCGGCCATGGGCCCTGGTTTTTTCTACTGGATTAATTACAACGCCTACATCGCCCGCGACAACGCGATGGCCGCCTGCCAGATGAATACCGGCATGAACTGCTACTTCCGTTGTTATCGCGTCTGATTTGACGAGATTTCCTGGTCAGGGGGCGATCGCGTATCCAAGCAACCCTTTGGGCGTCCCCTTACCTTCACATTCCCTCTCCAGAGCAATGAAGCTCATTCCAGCCTCACATTGCGCATTGGTCGCCAACTGTGTGCAATCAACCTCGCAACTGTAGAGGACCACTTTCTTGGGGTGGGTGAATTCTCGACTTGAGACGCTGAACGCGATTCCCTCGCGCTGGAATCCGGATCCCGGATTATCGCCTGACTTTTCGTACCGGTAGTATTTAGTCCCGCCCTGTCCCGCCCGTGACCATGCAACGATGTCGCGGTCGAGTCCGGGTAGTCCAAGGAATAGAGGGGCAGGTTCCATTTCCATTTGCGCGTCCGAACATTGGGTCGCGTTTTTGACATACATAGGTCCGGAGTAGGTTCCTGCCAGACCGCCCCTGGCGCACCGGAATAATTTTGGGAGTTTCTCACAATTCGTCTGGAAAACGAGGCATTCCCAGGACGATTGGGATGAAGCGCCGGAGTCAGAATCCCCGGTTGTGACCGCGGCGGCGTCGGTACTCTTCCGCGGTGCGTTTTCGAGATCGCTCCGCGCGGAGCCAAAGGTCCTTTGGGTCTCTTTGGGGTTGACTTGCCCTTTACCGCAGGCCGACATCATGAGACTGGCCGAAATCAGCGCAATAGTTTTCCAACAGCATAATTTCATGCGTGTCGCTTCGGCATTTTCTTCGGTTGAACTGAAGGGAAAGCATAAAAGGCAGTAATAACGGACACTTGAAAATTATAGCGGAGTACTTTTTGAGTACTCCGCCGTCGGCGAAAACTTCAGGGGAAAGGATTCTTCGGCCCTTCGCTCCGCTCAGGGTGACGGGAAGAGAGGATCCTTCGCTCCGCTCAGGATGACGTGGGTGCCTTAAGGATGACGGCCTAGTCCTTGTCTGCCTTGCGCACGCTGCGCATGTTGGCCGGCAAGACTTTCTTCCGCAGGCGGATCGTCTTCGGCGTGACTTCGATCCACTCGTCATCGTCGATCCACTCGATGCAGCGCTCGAGGCTCATTTTCTTGATGCCGTAAAGGTTCGTCAGACCATCAGATCCGGTCGTGCGGATGTTGGTCAGTTTCTTGGGCAGCACGGCGTTGACGTTAAGGTCGTTTTCCTTCGCGCACTCGCCGATGATCATGCCCTCGTAAACATCGACGCTCTCGTCAACAAAGAGGACCCCTCGTTCCTGGATCTTTGAAAGCGCGTATTCCGTGGTCTTGCCAGCGCGATCGGCGATCAAGCAACCGGTGAACCGGTGGTGAATCGTGCCCGTGTGCGGTTCGTAACCGAGCGACTCGGAACTGATCAGGCCTGACCCGCGCGTCGCGGTCTTGTACATGGAGTTTGTGCCCAGCATGCCCCGCGTCGGAATCTTGAACGTCAGGCGCACGCGCGGCTCGCCGGTGCCAATGGCCGCGGCGGCGTCATAGGTCAAGAGTTCGCCTTTGCGCTGCTGGTACATCTTGGTGACTTCGCCGGCGCAGACTTCCGGCAGGTCGAGGAACATTTTTTCCATCGGCTCGAGTCGCACGCCATCCGCGTCCGTGCGCATCAGGACGTTCGGACGGCCGACCATGAACTCATATCCCTCGCGGCGCATTTTCTCGATCAGGATGCCGAACTGCAACTCCCCGCGACCCAGGACATAGAACTGGTCCGCGGTTTCCGTGTCCTCAAAACGCAGGGCGACGTTGTTGCGGACTTCGTTCAGCAAACGCTGGCGCAGTTCGCGCGACTGGATCGCCTTGCCCTCGCGTCCGGAGTTCGGGGTCGTGTTGATGGAGAAGATCATGCGCATGGTCGGTTCCTCGACCTTGATGCGCGGAAGTGGCTCGGCGTTTGGGCCGGCCAGGGTGTCACCAATCTCAAGATTCTCGCATCCGGCGATGAGACCGATGTCCCCCGCACGGAGTTCCTCGACCTCAACCTGCTTCATCCCTTCATAAGACAGCAGGCGGAAAACCTGGAATTTCTCGATGGTCGCGCTTCCGGCGGAATTGACGCCGTGGCGGATCAGGCCCTGGTTGCGCTTGGCAGTCCCGGCGCGCAGACGGCCGAGCGCAAGGTTTCCGAGGTAATCCGAGTAGGCGATGTTCGATACCAGCATTTGCAAATCCGCCGAGTCGTCCACAACCGGGGCCGGGATGGCGAGGATCTCGTCAAAAAGCGGTTTCAGCGTGCGCTCCCCGCCGCCTTCCAGGAAGGTTGGAATGGCGTCGGAGTCCTTGGTGCACCAGCCTTGGCGGGCGCACGCGTAGACAATCGGGAAGTCACACTGTTCTTCCGAGGCTCCGAGTTCGATGAACAGGTCGAACGCCTTGTCGACGCACTCGCTGATCATCGGCGTACCGATGGCTTCCGGGCGGTCCACCTTGTTGATGCACAGGACGATCTTGAGGTTTTTCTCGATGGCCTTCTGCAAAACGAAACGGGTCTGGGGAAGAGGGCCCTCGACCGCGTCAACCAGCAGGATCGCGCCGTCCACCATGTCCATGATGCGCTCGACCTCACCGCCGAAATCGGCGTGGCCCGGGGTGTCGACGACGTTGACCTTGACGTTGCCGAGGCGGAACGAGGCGTTCTTTGCGGAAATCGTGATCCCGCGCTCGCGCTCTTGAGAGTCCGAGTCCATCATGCGGTCATCGGTGACTTCGTGCGAGGCGAACGTCCCGGCTTGCTTCAGCAGGTAATCAACGAGAGTCGTCTTGCCGTGGTCAACGTGGGCGATGATGCAGATGTTACGCAGAGTTTCGACAGAGTGAGTCACAAAGGGCTCCCTGAAAAGCTGGGCCAAATTTTTGTTGGACATGGTCCGAACGGCGAGCGGGATCGTATGCGTAATTCAAGAAAAAATCTAGTGTTTTTGGGCACGTACTGCCGCGACGATTTCCCGCGTGTAGGCCTCGATCTCCCTCATGAATTCAATGGCTTCGACCTCGCCCCTCTGGACCTGGGAGAGCCGCAGTTCCAGGGCGGCCGTAAGATCCGCCGAGGTCAGGCGGCTGGCGCTCAGGGCATCCAGGCAGGCGATCAGGGCTTTGCCCTTGGGGGTGGGCTCCAATTCGGGGGTCACATACCGCCGATGCTTCAGGTTCTCGATGATCTCGGCGCGCGTGGCCGGAGTTCCAAGGCCATCGGCCGCCGTCAGGGCGGCGGCCAGTTCCGGATCATCCACGTGACGCCCGGCAAACTGCATGAGACGCAACAAGGCAGCCTCGTCGATCGCTGGCGGCGGCCTGGTCGCGCCTGTTTCCAGCCTGGCACCAGTCACAGGCAGGGATTCGTCACCGCTGGCCGCGACTTTCGCGGCCTCGGGATCGCGCTGTTTGCCGTACGTCGCGAGCCAGCCCGGTTCGGCAAGGACTTCCCTGGTCGCGGCTCGCAGATGGATCATCCCGTCTCGCGATTTTATGGTGCCCTTGCGCTCGATCTTGATGTGCCGCGCCGCGGATTGGAACGCGGCCAGAAAACGTTTCGCCACCACGTCGTACAAGAGGGCGTCGTCGTCCTTTTTCAAATTCGCGCCGTGGGTCACACCCGTTTTGAGTTTCCCGGTCGGGATGATCGCGAAGTGGTCGGAAACCTTGGAGTCGTCAAATCGCTCTGACTTGTACTTCAAGCCATTTTTCTTTAGGCCGTCGGCCGCCTCGCGAAACGCGTCGAGTCCCGAGAGGCTGTCAATGATGTCGTGAACCTTGCCCTCATAGTCGGACGGCAGGCACGGCGAGTCCGTTCGCGGGTAAGTCAGCGTCTTGTGTTCCTCGTAGCAGCGCTGCGCCGCCTCAAGGGTGCGTTTCGCGGTCCATCCGTGACGCTGGGCCATCGTCTGTTGCAGGGCAGTCAGGTGAAACAACGGCGGCGGCGCCTGGTCCCTCTTCGAGACCTTACGTTTCAGGTCCGCGATGGCTCCCGCCTCCGCCAGTTTCCCCAGTTCCGCGACGACTTGCTCCGCGCCCGCCTGGTCAAAAAAACGGTCTTCCTTGCGCTCGGGATGCAAGTCTGACTTTTTGAACTTCGGATCGATCACGCACGCTTTCAAGGGGCTGCCGTCATGATCCCGCAATTGGACCTCAACACGGTAAAACCCGATCGGCTGGAAATTCTGGATTTCGTGCCAGCGCCTCACGATGAGCGCCAGTGTCGGCGTCTGGACGCGGCCTGCCGGATAAACTTCGCGGGCGTCGGCGCTGTCGCGTGGCACGCCGCGTCGCATGTACAGGGTCAACGCGCGCGTCGCGTTGAGTCCAATCAACCAGTCTGATTTGGCGCGACACGCCGCCGCGTTCGCCAGGCCTTCGAAAGCCTCTGCCGGTCTCAACTTGCTGAAACCCTCGCGGATCGACTCTGGCGTCAACGATTGCAGCCAGACACGTTCCACTGGTTTGGCGGTCCGGCAGAAAGCCAGGATCTCGCGGAATATCAACTCCCCTTCGCGCGCGGCGTCGCACGCGTTGATGACACCGGTGACATCGCCGCGCTCGACCAGGGAACGGATGCGTTCCAGCAAGGGAATGACGTCAGGCTTGGGTTTGATCCGGAATCGTTCCGGAATGATGGGCAGCAGGTGAAAGGACCATTGCTTGAACCGCGGGTCAAAATCCTGGGGCTCGCAGAGCTCGAGCAAGTGCCCGCGCGCCGCAGTGCAAAGGTAGCGGTCGCTCTCCCAGACATCTCGCGACGCCTGACGAAAACCGCCCAGCGCCGCGCAAATGTCGCGCGCGACGCTGGGCTTTTCTGCGATGATCAGTTTCAATGTGGTCGAGCCTCAGGATAAAAGCTGAGGCGATGATCAGACTTCGGCAGCCGGAGTTTCAGCAGCCGGGGCTTCGGCCTTGACCTTGACGGTGATCAAACCCTTGCCCGCGAGAATCTTTACCTTCTCGGCGCCGTTGATGAATTTACGAGTGTGGCGGTCCATGACCGACCAACGTCCAGAGCGCTTCTTGACGATCTTGAAAGTCTCTTTCGGACCAGCGGCCTTCTTTGCGGCGGCTTTTTTCTTATCAGCCATTTTTTCTCCCGTTTCGTTGCTTCGCCAGTTGCTCATTTAGAGAATGCGTAACACAATGATCTACCGCAAGAATGGAGCCGCGTCCACCATTGAGCCCGTTTGTCAGCCTGATCATCACTGTTGTCATCCCGTCCCTTGTGCTCGCGAAGGGCGGCCAGTACTCGTCGTTGACGCCACACCAGCTTCTCTTCATCGCCCTCGCCTTTCCCCTGACGGCTGGCATCTACGAATTCATTCGTTTCAAGAAGGCGGACTTCATCTCGGTCTTTGGATTCGTCAGCACCCTCGCCACCGGCGGCCTCTCCTTGATGGAGCTGACCAATTTCTGGTTTGCCGTGAAAGAGGCAACCATTCCAGGGTTGATCGGCGTGTTTGTCATCGCCACTGCCGGCGGGACAAAGCCCCTCGTGTACCAGATGATCTACAACGAGAAAGTCATCGACGTCCCGCGCGTTCACACGATTCTTGTCGAGCGCCAGGCGGAAGATCAATTCAAGCGTCTGATGAAATCAACGACGATGATTCTCGCCGGATCGTTTTTTCTCAGCTCTTTTTTGAATTTCACCCTGGCGCGCATTCTGCTGCAGAGCCCCTCTGGAACGCCCGCGTTCAACGAGGAACTCGGCCGGATGACCGCGCTCAGTTATCCGGTGATTGCCCTGCCATCGATGGCGGTCATGATTTTCGCCCTGCTGCGTCTTGTCCGCGAACTGCGCAAATTGACCGGTTTGTCGTTTGAGGAGATCCTCAAGACGGAACAGGGCACCGTTCACAAGAAATAACGCGACATCCATCCCGGCCAGATCGCGAGGACCCTGTCCTCACTGGTGAGTTGTCGCAACTGGTCAACTCCCCGCAAGGCTTTCCCGGAAACGGACGGCGCCATCGTGATGGCGTGTGTTCCGCCGTACTGAAGGCACTCCATCATGGTCCACGGGCTGCGAAGGCAGTCCGACAACGATGGCCTGTCCGGTTCGTAGCGCAGGATCGGATACAGTTTCTCAACATCCATTCCAGCCAGTTCCTTTGCCGTCCGGAACGCGTCGGGCAGTCCGCCCAGTTCGTCGACAAGATCCAGTTTCTCCGCCTGGATCCCGGTGTAGACGCGGCCCTGAGCGATCCTGTCGACATCCTCGACTTTCAAGTCCCGGCCCTCAGCGACTTTCGAGATAAACGTCTGGTACACGTCATCAATGGCCGCCGCCAGGATCGCTTTGTCCTCGGGAGTCGACATCGAACCTGGATTCAACATCTTCGCGCGGTCGCTTGAGTTGACCGTGTGGAAACTGACGCCGTATTTGGTCTCAAACTGCGGGAATTTGAGCTGCATGCCGATCACGCCGATGGATCCGGTGATCGTCGTCGGCTCGGCGACGATCCAGGTCGCGGGGGCGGAAATGTAATAGCCGCCCGATGCCGCGTAAGAACCCATGGACACCACGACCGGTTTTTCGTCCGCCAGCGCGCGGATCTCGCGCCAGATGATGTCCGACGCCGTCGCGGATCCGCCGGGGCTGGAAACCCTGATGACGACGGCCTTCGCCTTGTCCTCGCCCGCGGCCCACCGGATTTCCTTGACCAGATCGTCCGCCGCGATGAAATCCTGCGAAGATCCCCCCGCCGAGGCTGTCATGTGGATCTCGCCAACGGCCTCGATCAGCGCCAGACCCTGGGATTGATCGGTGGCCTTTCGCGACTTTCCTTCAGGAGTTTTTTCGTCACCGGCGACGGAAATGTAGTCGCTGAAGTCCATGTCTTCCTCGGATTCGGCGGCCTCCTCGATCCGGTCAACCGCGTCATCCGCGTAACCGAGCGCGTCGACGATGCCGGCGTTCAATGCCTCGGCCGGCGTGTAAACGCCGCGTTTGAACCAAGCGGCGACTTTCTCGCGCGGCATGTTGCGGCCCTCCGCGATGCTCGAGATCAAGTGGTCCGCGAGGCTGGATTCCATGCTGCGATACATTTCCATGGTTTCCGGTGTCGGTTTGTTGGTCGTGAAGGGCTCAAAAGCCGACTTGTACTTCCCGTGGCGGATCACCTCGACCGTGACGCCGAGTTTGCGCAAGGCCTCGCCGAAGTAGACCAGTTGGAAGGCCGGTCCGGTCAGGGACACTTCACCGGTAGGCACCAGCGTCACCGAATCCGTCGCGGACAACAAATAGAGCAGGTTGTCATCCAACTGCGCCACGTGGGCATGCAGTGGTTTGTTGCTCTTCCGGAAATCAATCAGGGCCCGGCGCAGTTCCTCGAACTCTGCCTGGGATCCCTGCAAGTCAAAGATGTTCAGGACGAGGCTGGTCACATTCTTGTCGGCCGCGGCGGCTTTCAGGGCGCGGCGGACTTCCGGCAGGTAAAAACCAGGTTGCCGGCGGAAGAATTGCTCGATGAAACGCGTCGACAAATCGGGGGACTGCTCGAGAAGCACTCCGTCCAGGGCCCAGTCGAGACGGGTTTCCTTCGCGGGGCCTTTGGCCACGCCATAATGACCCGCGACCGCGCCCAGGGTTCCAGATCGGCTGGCGATCCAGGCCAGAACCAGCGGCAACACGGTGACCAGGATCCCGATCATCATGAAATAACCACGAAGAAACTTCAGGATACCCAGAAAAATTCGCTTCAACTTGTCCATCATGGACTCCATGGAATCAGGTCCCCTTCCTCTGCACGAACTCGCGAACGACCGAAACCGTCCCCGAGCTTCCGATCCTGTGAGCACCCGCCTCGATCAGGGAAAGGGCCTGGTCCAGCGACTTGATCCCACCAGAGGCCTTGATCCTGCATGTTTTGTCGCGCCCTGCGTCTTTGATGGCGGCGGCAATGATCCTGATGTCGTCAACACTGGCACCCCGGCTCGAAAATCCGGTCGACGTTTTGACAAACGCTGCGCCCGCATTCGCGCAAACGCGGGACGCGGTCCCGATGAGCTCCGGCGTCAACAAGGCTGTCTCGATGATCACCTTGACCGGCACTTCGCCGGCGGCACGAACCACAGCGGACACCTCTTCTTGCAGGTTCCGCGCCCCTTCCGGACCGGCAACCAGAAGTCCGACGTTGATCACCATGTCAATTTCGCGTCCACCCATGTCGATCGCCCGCCGTGTTTCCTCGACCTTCCATGAGGCCGGCACGGCGCCGAGAGGAAACCCGATGACCGTGATGGGCAAAACCGGTGATCCCTCGAGTTCGCGAACTGCCAGGGGCAGGTAAGCCGGGTTGACGCAAACCGCCGCGCATCCGAGTTGCAAGGCTTCCGCGCACAGGCTGGTTATCTGTTCCGGCGTCGCGTCGGCCCGCAGCAACGTGTGATCGAAACACGCGGCCAATGTTTGGGAACTCATGTGAGAATTGAATTGTGTTGTCATTTCCATGGCTTGGATTGTTGATGCGCGCCGGTAAATACGCAAGAGAATAAATGTTGAAACATCAGATGGTTATGGTGAGTGCGGACGTAAAATAACAAAAGAACCACTATTTTAGCTCAAGGCAATTGTCAGGTTAGCCGATCGCCTCCTCGATGTTTCGCCGTCTATCCATCGCCACACTATTTTTGGGCCTTGCCCTTGCCAATTGCGCGCGGCCGCCTGCCCGCGATGCGTCGGCGGACAATGGCCGCGTTTTTGTGGGCATGAGCGTCGCTTCCCAGGACGCGCTGCCACCGTGCGACCGTCCCATGGCTGGCCGGATCGTGTACGTGGCCACGGACAAGGCGTTTCTCGCGTGCGGCGACTCGGGGCAGTGGCGTACGGACAAATCAGGGACCGCGGCTGCCTGGCAGAAGGCCTTCACTGTCTACCGGAAATTGCGCGCCGGCATCATCCGGATCGCGACCCAGTGCGAGGACCGGGGCGGCTCCAAGTCGAGCCATGTCGGCAGTGGCTTCCACTGCGCGCAAGGAGTCGTCTGCACGGATCGTCACGTGCTGGATTGTCCGGACGGGTCCGCGCTCGTCCGGATCAACCTGCACCGGGTCTCCGGGGATGCGGGAGGAGGTCCAGGTGACACAGGTGACTCGGACGTGGAGATGCCTCCGCCTTTTTACTCCATGACGGAGACCTCGCTCGCCGAGTCGCAAATCACACACCATCCGACCCAGGATCTCGCGAAGATCAAACTTGCGAGTGCCGACCCCGCCGTCCTTGCCATGCCTGTCCTCGGGTGGAAGGACTCCCCAGTCAACCCAGGCGTCCTTGGTCATGCCTATATATTAAGCATGAGTTACCCCCTCGGCTTCACGGCGCCGTATGCTCAAATCGGGTCCATGGACAACGGCCGGATGTATGAATTCTCAACCAGCCACGACCTCGACAGTGGCAGCAACGGATCACCTGTGCTGGACCTTGATGGCCGGGTCATTGGAGTCATCGTGCGATTACCAGCCACGGAACCCGCGCGATCAGGTCTAGCGACTGGCCCTGTCACGTGGGCTATTGACGCGTCGCTGCTTTCTGCGTTCTAAAATATCCTGATGAAATCTGGCGTCCATTTCCTGAGTCCCGGGCATTGCCTTGTGTCGTGGTTGCGTGACCAACTGACCCAAGGCCACGGGCACCTTTCCCGCGACTTTGAGGACACCTGGATTGTCCTGCCGACGACGCGTCTCGCCGGCAACCTTGCCGCCAGCCTCGTTGTCGCGCGGGCCGCGTCATCAGGCTCTGGCGTGACGGGCTCTGGCGCCTCAATCATCGCGCCGCGCGCCATGAACCTGGACGGATTTCTCACGGCCGCCGCCGACGCGCTCGCGCAATCCGGATCCAAGGCGCCCTCGACGCGGCCCGCGCCGCGCGTCATCAACCCGGAGATGCCAGAGGCGCTGCTGCACGCCCTGATCAAGAGACGCCGCCACAAGCATATCGATCCGGTCCATGCTCACGAACTCGCGCACCTGATCGGCACGGCCGTGGACAACAACCTGCCACTGACAAATCTGGGACAGGCGGCGGCAAAAATACTGCGTGAAGAGATTTACCACTCGGAAGAACACCTGTGCGCCCTCGGAGAGCGCATTGATTCCGTGCAGGCGACGATCCTCGATTTCCTGGATTTCCTGCGCGCGAATAACCTCGAAACGATGGAAATGCGGCGGGCGCGCCTTGCCGACGGGCTAGCCGATATCGGCGCCAAGGCCCCATGGCGCCACCTGGTCATCGCGGGATTCACCAGCATGGTTCCCGCCCACATGCGCATGTTGCGGCAACTCTCCGGCCGCGACGACGTCACCATCGTCCTGACGCGCCCCTTTGACGACGTATCGCCCATGGCACGACTCGCGCGCCAATGCGGCTTCAAGGAAAAAATCGATGCCGCGAATACGCCGGGCGCCAGCGTCTCGACGTGGATCGCGCGAAATCGCGAGGAAGAAGTCCGCAAGGCCATCGATCTCGCGACTGACCTGATCGGCACGTCCTCATCGGCCTCCGTTGCCATTCTCGTACCAGACGAAACCACGTACGAACCCTATCTCCGAAAGGCGCTCGAAGAACGCGCGACAACTGGCGTCAACATCGCGGCGACGAAACCTCTTTCGCGCGCGGTGACTGGATCATGGTTCCTTCACATGGGACAGTTCGCGCGCCTGCGCACCGACGAATGCCTTGAGGAAACGCGCCAGGCGGCGGCGGCGTTCCTGACGCATCCTCTGCACGGGTGCGAAGAGGCCGTCAGGTCTTGCATTGCCGCGGCCGTTGCGGCCAGTCCCGACATCCGGTCCATCCCGCGGGAAATCGCGCGAACGAGAGACACGGATCCAGAGGTCGTTGCCGCGGCCTCCGCGATGGTCGACCGTGCCATGGCGATGGCGCGCGCCCTCGGCCAGACATCATGCCTCGCGATACTGGAACGCGAACTGGACGCGTTGGATCCATCATCTTCAGGTGAAACCGCCAGAAATCCCGATGCCGCGAAGGCTGACGCGGGCGAGTCCGACGCGCGCGCGGAAATCCGTCAAATCCTTCATGACCTGCGATTTTTGCGACAGCGTCTTCCCGTCAACGCTGAAACCATTCTCGAGCTGTTTGTCCAGCGCGTGAAATCGGGCGCCATCCGCGACCGCGGCGAGCCTCTGACGGGCCTGCAAGTCCTGACCCTGGCCGAGGCCCGCCACGTCCCGTTTCAGGCCGCGGTTATCATTGGTTGCAACGAAGGGGTTTTCCCGCGGGCGCTGCCAAAAGACCGCCTCCTCGACCAGTTCATCCTGCGCAAACTCGGCCTGCCGACATGGGAGGACCTCGAGGCGATCGAAGACACCACATTTCATTTGCTGCGAGCGCGCCTCACGCGTCTCGTCATGACGTGCGCCCAAAAAGACGCGTCGCGACCACTTGTTCCATCGCGCTACATCGAGCTCATGAAGACGCTGCGCGGGATCAAGCCACTTGTTTACGCGCCGGAGCATGCGAAAACTGGCGTACACACGATCATCCGCGGCCAGCCAGAAGTATCTGGCCGCATCATGGATCCTTCGGCGCACGCGAGTGACATCGCCACCGCCCTGTCGGCATCCAGTCTCGCCTCCCTCGTGGCGTGTCCGTACAAATACGCCCTGGACCGCCAGGCCGCGAGTCCGCCTCCCGATTACGAGTCCACCACGGCGCTCCGCAAAGGCACCTGGCTGCACGACGCGATCAAGTCGGCGTTGACCGGGTACGCGCCGGTCGGCGATTCCGCAGCGGATGCCCGCGCGCTGGAATCCCGCCTCGCCGCGGCCTCCGTGACAACAATCCCACCGGAATTGCGCGAGACGGGAATTCTCGCGCATCTGGAATCCTGGTCTTGGCCAAGGCTCGCCGCGTTCTCCGCAAGCAACTGGTCCGTCGCACCCGGATCCAGTCAACGAGGACCCGTCATGGCGGCGTCCGAATCCCGTTTCGAGATCGATCTTGATGGCCGTCAATTCATCGGCGCGATCGACCGTTTCGAGGATCTAGGTCCGATCTGGCTCCTCATCGATTACAAGGCATCGGCAGCCCCATCGCGGACGGATCTCGCCACTGGTGTCAGTCCGCAACTGGCGATTTATGCCCACGCGATTTCACGGATCTACGGATTGCCACTCGACCAGTGCGTGGCCGGTCATTTCGAGATCCTGAAAGGCAACTGGGTCATCGGATTCCACGGCAACGCGGCCAAAGACCATGCCATCCGTTTGGGCCTGCGCGGCGCGCGCGCCCGGAACGTTCCCCTGCCTGAGGACGCGATCAACGCCGCTGTCGCGATGATGCGCTGGCGCCAGGCCGCTGGCGCAGAACCGGCGTGGTTTCCCGACAAGACGGCATGCGGATACTGCCCGCACAGCAACATCTGCCGCCGCGAGGACATGGCGGCCACCGCGTGGTTTGCCAACCCGTTCAAATCGCGCGCCCTTCTCCAACGCCTGCAAGTAAATGCCAAGGGCAAACCATGACCGCCAACCCGCGAAATCCCTACGAGAGCCACGTGGTCCGCGCGTCTGCCGGTTGCGGCAAGACATTCCAGCTGTCGCAGAGGTTCCTTGCCCTCGTGGCCGCCGGGGCCGATCCCGGCACGATCTTGACCGT